>NZ_CP087263.1:4162321-4482500 GCF_020923435.1 Brevibacillus humidisoli
GCTCCGATACTTAATCCAACAATCTTGTCTACCTCTTGATCCTTGGCTGTAAGCATGAGAATGGGAATATTGGTTTTGTTGCGCAGCCGTCTGCATACCTCGATCCCGTCTATCTTGGGCATCATCAGATCCAGCAGGATCAGGTTGTGTTTGTTTTGATCAAACAAACGAAGAGCTTCCTCTCCATCTGCGGCGACATCTACCTGATATTTCTCCTGTTCCAAATATTTTTTGACCAAATCCCGAATCTCTTTTTCATCGTCGGCTATCAGTACATGAATCTCTTCCATATCGTTCACCTGCTCATTAAAAATCATCTCTTCGTTTAATACGTTTTTCCGCACGTACTGTAGACAATGGTTCGAAAAAAAAGTCCATCCCATACCGGGATGAACTTTCGGGATCACTTTATTTGCCCCGCAAACATAGCAGTGGTGAAGGGAATCACAGCATTCGCATTTATCGCTGCTTGTTACGATCTGCATAGATGGCCATCGCGTCACGCATGAATTGGGCCAAGCCTTCACCAAACCTGTCGATATTTTTGGTAAAGCGTTCATCATCCACATACATTTGACCCAATCCTTTAAAAGCTTCTAGAGAGTAACAACCCATGGTGTTGAGGAAAACGTACCATTCTTTGATGGCAGCCTGTGCCTCTGCTGACTCCGGAGAGTCATGGCGAAGAGACGCCAGTTTTTGATAGATGGCATTCATTTGACTGCCCATCGCTTCTTGTTCCGCTTGCGACATGTTTTTGATCTTGGCGTTCGTCTTGTCAACTGCCTCATCTCCCCAACGCTCGCGTGCCTCTTGCTCATATGGGTTGTGCCGGAAGTCGAATCCCTCAAATTTTTCTTCGTTTGTCATCTGAATCTCTCCTTTCATGTGCCGAATCGTCTTGTCAATCGTCGCAATCATCTTATCGAGCTGGCTGCGCTTCTCCAGCAGCATGTTCCGCTGCAGCTCCAACGCCTCCCGCCGATCAAACGAGGGACTATTGACGATTTCTTTGATTTCCTTCAAAGGGAAGCCAAGCTCTCGAAAAAACAAGATCTGCTGCAACGTCTCAAGATCCTGGTCGGAGTAAATGCGGTAACCGGACTCGGTTGTCTTCTCCGGAGTGAGTAAGCCAATCTCATCGTAATGATGAAGTGTGCGCACACTAATGCCAACCAAGTCGGCTACTTCCTTTACTCTCATTGTTCGGTGACCTCCCTTCTATCCTCACGATATCGTATCACGTAACGTGAGGGTCAATAGGGAAATAAAACGTTCCCTTCGTGATTCTTGTTTGCCAAGTAGTTTAGATTCTGCTTGCTTCGGGAATTAACATGAAAGTAAATGATTGCTACCCGGTTGGGTTTTTATACACACCTGCCATTATTATGGTCAAGTTATACTTGCCAAACACTGAATGTTCCGATTTATCCTAACATGAAAGGGGATATCAAATGAAGCTAGCAGGAATTGATGTTGGGAACGATAGTGTCAAGGTTGTTCTTGACGGATCGACTCAGCCTATTGTCATTCCCAACATAGTCGCTCCCGGTCACGACAGACACATTCTGCAGAATGAGGAATCTCCACTGCAGGCGCTGGATGTCACCATTCACAGCCCCAAGCTCTCGATGAAAGGAGAGCGCTACTTTGTCGGTTTGTTGGCTACGGAGAACCTTGACAACGTGGAATTGGACGAGAGCGAAAACAAGGCGGTCTCGGATCAGAGCCTCGTTGTCGCGCTAACCGCCCTAGCATATGCTGGTATTATGAACCAATCTGCATCAGGTTTTTCATCCAATCACTATGATGAAGTTGCGTATTGTATTGGAACAGGACTCCCCGTGCGGACGTACGCTAACTATCACAAGACGTTCGAGGATAGGTTGTTGGGAGAGCATGAGGTGACGTTCCTGTCTACACCAAAACTGCAAAACCACAAAGTGAAAGTCAACATTAAACGAGCTGTCGTGTCAATAGAAGGTGCGGCCGCACTGTTCCATATGGCGACGAATGACACGTTTCAGGTCAGAGATGAAGAATTGTATTACGGATGCATCGGAATATGTGAAATCGGAGCGTTAACCACGGACTTCCCGGTAGTGAAACGGATGAACATCGACAATCAGTTCAGCACCGGAGAGCAGATCGGTCTCGCTGTGTACATCGACGCCATCATCCGCGACGTAGAGGATCAATACGGTTATCGTTTCCCCAGCCGAACGAAGTTGGTTCAAAGGATAAAAGAGAAGAATTTTATGATTCAACGGATTGGTGAAGGGCAAGCCGACATCAAACCGATCGTTGATACATACTTTACCCGTGCCGCCCAAAAAATCTTTGGGTTGATTAAAAAGCGATGGAACAAGTTTCCGGATATTCATTGCTTTTATGTGATTGGCGGAGGTGCCGCGGCCCTGGAACCCTACATTAAAGAAGCGGCTGGTACGGTCAAGTTGCGATTCGTGGAGGATAGCGAACTGCAAAACGTTTATGGGTATTTGAAGCTGGCGAAGAGTAAGATGAGTCAAGCCCAGGGAGAAAGGAAATCATTTGACCATTCCAGCCCTCTCAACTGATCGGGGGATCTTCTGGTCAAAGTAGGTGTTTGTAATAGGACGGACAAGAGGGGAAGCTGCAGCTTCCCCTCTTAGCATGTAGACAAAGCCTCGGTACAGGCGGAGGACAGCTCCTTTCCGGAGGCAGCGACTGGAGGCAAAGAGCTACTCTCCTCCGCGCCACTCCCCTTGGCCTGGGCAAGTCAGCGTCAGAATGTTACGCGGTTTCCGGTGACAACACACTCCGCTCTACAGCAGACACTTCCTGTTCTCCCTGCTGAAGCTGATACATGTGATAGTACTTGCCTCCCAGCCTCATCAATGCATCGTGGTCCCCCCGCTCCACGATCTCACCCCGATCCAAAACCAGAATCATATCAGCATTTTGGATCGTGGAGAGGCGATGGGCGATGATAAAAGTGGTCCGCCCCTTTTTCACCACATCCAACGCATTCTGAATCGTGGCTTCTGTCTCTGTGTCAATGTTGGACGTGGCTTCATCGAGAATCAGGATGGCCGGGTTAAAGGCAAGCGCACGGGCAAACGAGATGAGCTGACGCTGGCCCGCAGACAGGGTACTGCCTTTTTCGATCACCGGTTCGTCCACGCCGTTTGGCAAATGCTTCAGCACCCGATCACCGCCGATTTCGCTCAGTACCTGTTCCACCCGCTCCCTCGAGATGGCCGGATCGCTGAGCGACACATTGGACGCGATGGTTCCTGTGAACAAAAACGGGTCCTGCAGCACGATCCCCATATGCTCCCGCAAGGTTTGTCGAGGAAGCTCTCTAATATCCACGTCGTCAATGGTAATCCGGCCGCGCTGCACGTCATAAAAGCGAAACAGCACATTCAGGATCGAGCTTTTTCCGGAGCCGGTATGCCCCACAAGCGCTACCGTTTGTCCCGGCTTTGCTTCAAACGAGATGCCTTTGAGCACATACTCGTCTTCCTTGTAGGCAAACCATACGTCCTCAAACTTCACTTTGCCCTGATAGCGGTCCATCTTCTGATCGGATACATCTTCGCCCGGCTCGTCAAGCAAAACGAATACACGCTCCGCCGAAACCAACGCCGTCTCTAGATGGGGCAGTTGGTTGACGATGTTGACGATGGGCTGGAACAGGCGGTTCAGATAATCGACAAACGCGTACAGCATACCAAGCGAAATAACACCTTCCACCCCCGTGATCGAGATGCCGCCAAAGTACCAGATCATGGCGATAAAGGCGAGATTGCGAATGACGCCGACCAGATTGTGGCCGGTCAGGGCATTGAGACTGAGCAGCTTGCTCTTGTAGGTGAAAAGCCTCGTATTGTACATGTGAAAGTCCTGCTCTGTCTGTTTCTCTTTCCGAAACGCCTTGATGATCGTGATCCCCTGGATCGTCTCATTGATCATCGCGTTGATCTCACTGACTGTGGAACGGATCACCTGGTTAAACCGTTTGGCGAAACGACGGTACACATAGATCCAGATCGCCAGAAGAGGCACAATAAACAGGCAAATGGACGCAAGCCGTACATCCAGCATGAACAAAGCGGCAAACACCCCGATCATGTAAATCGCACCGGAGAAAAAGTTGGCCAATACGGTAACATACAGCTCGCGCGTCGTTTCCGTATCGTTGGTAATCCGCGATACCACTTTTCCGGCCGGAAGGCTATCGAAATAGTGGATCGGCAGCCTGTTCAAGTGGGCAAATACATCTGTCCGCATGTTTCGAATAATCCGGTTCGCTGTTGCTTGCAGCAGGTATCTTTCGCCATACGTGAACACGGACGATACGATCAGCAAGCCGAAGTAGAACAAGCATAGCTGAATCAAACCGCTCATCTCTGGTTGAAAGAACGGATAGAGCTGTTCCGTATCCAGCTTTTGAGCCGGATAAGTCTGCGTTTGGTTCCCTTTGGTAATCGCCAGCAAGCCATCTGCTGTGATGGAGCGTTCGCCGTCAAAGCCAACTGGCTGGCCGACAAAGTAATAATCCTGATTCACTTGCAGAACCCTAACCTCGGTACCGCGAGCCTCTCCTTCCGCAAAATGGTCAGCGCGTTTATATAACCTGCCTTCATACGGTACTGCATACGGTCCCTCCTGCTCGGTCTCGTACCAAGACTGCTCGATGCCGGAGATGTGCACATCAATCATCCGCTTGGCGATCAAGGGACCTGCCAGATCTGTTCCAACCGCCACTGCCAGCATCAACAGCGCAGCGATCAATTGCCATTTAAAATGCAGGGCGTATTTCACCAGCCGCTTGCCTGTTTTGGCTACACTTGCAGCGGTCCGGTCCATCTCCAAATCATATTGATCCATATCTGTCTCCATCCGGGATCACCCGCTCCCTGTCAGTTTTGCTTCTACCTGCTGGCGTGTGTACTGTTCCCAGTACCAACCACCCTTTTCCATCAACTGCTCATGAGTTCCCTGTTCTACGATGCACCCTTCATCCAGCACCAAAATCAGATCCGCATGCTGCACGGCGGAGAACCGGTGTGTGGTAATCAACGTGGTTTTACCCTTACGTGCCTTGCGGATATTGGCGATGATCTCTGCTTCTGTCCGTGCGTCAACCGCCGACATCGCATCGTCCAGGATCAGAATGTGCGGGTCAGCAATAAGCGCCCGCGCAATCGATACACGCTGTTTTTGGCCGCCGGACAGCGCCACCCCTTTTTCTCCAACCAGCGTGTCCACCCCCTCGGGCAGGTACGGCAAATCCTTTTCAAACGCAGAAGCAGTGACTGCTTCGTGGAATTCCTCTTCACTCGCATTGCTCTTGCCCAATAAAATATTGTTCTTTACCGATCTTGAGAACAAAAATTGCTCTTGAGGCACGTACCCCAGCCACGCTTTCAACTGGTCCAAGTCAATTCTCTCAATCGGAACACCCGATATGGTTATGCTGCCTTCACCCGGTGGGTATTCGCGCAGCAACTGTTTGACCAAGGTTGTTTTCCCACTGCCGGTTCGCCCTACAATGCCCAGTGTCTGCCCTTTTTCCAGCGTAAAGGAGATCTGCTGCAAGTTATCAATCCGGGAACTGGGATAACGAAAAGAAACGTTGTCGAATTGGAGCCGTTCGGGTGATTCGACGGGCAGTGTGTTTTCTGGTTCGGGAACATCAGGTTGATACCCAAGTGTCTCGTTTACCCGGTCGAGAGAGGCATTTCCCCGCTGCATGATATTGATCAGTTCACCAATCGCAAACATCGGCCAAATCAGCATCCCCAGATAGACGTTGAACGAGACCAACCCGCCAATCGTCAGTTCATTATGAAAAACGAGGTAGGCACCATAGCCAAGCCCGATCAAATAGCTAGCACCAACCAGGATCTTCACAGTCGGTTCAAACAACGCGTCAATACGAACCACAGCCAGGTTTTTCTGGAGCACATCTCTGGTCACACCGTCGAAATGCCGCTCCGACGCCCTCTCCTGAACGTAGGCGCGGATGACCCGGACGCCTGAGATCGTCTCCAGCACACCGTCATTCATGTCGCCAAACGCGTCCTGGGCCGCCGTAAACCTCGCGTGAATCCATTTTCCATAGGTATTGATCAGAGCCGCCATGATCGGCAACGGTAAAATAGCGGCCAGCGTCAGCTTCCACGAGATGAAGCAAACCATCGTCACCAGCAAGGTCGCCATCCAGACAGTAGAATCAATCAGCGTCAATATGCCAAACCCGGCTGTTTGCGACACCGCCTGCAGATCGTTGGTGCCCCGCGCCATCAGATCACCTGTACGGTTCCGCTCGTAAAAGGTAGGGGTCATCTTGAGGAAGTGACGCATCAACTGCGAGCGAAGCAACCGCTCTACGACAAATGCCCCTCCGAACAGCGTATACATCCAGACGTAGGTGATCGCGTACACGACTGCCGTAATGCCCAGCATCAGGAGCAGCGTCTGCACCATTTCTACCCAGGTCAACATCCCAAGCTGGATCGCGTCAATGGACGTGCCCACCAGCATCGGCGGAATCACCTCCAGAATGCCGACAAACACGAGCAGCGAAATGGCCAGCGTGTACCGTTTCCATTCTTGTTTGAAAAACCAGCCAAGCTTTTGCATGACCGCCAGCATGGTCTTCTCTCCTCTCTTTCATGGGCTGCTGGATAATAAAAAAACACATCACGACATCGCAATGTGCTTTGTCAGAACCATATAAAAAGCGCACGCCACGACAAATCGTGACCTGCGCCTGTTTTAACGAAGATGAAACAACAAATCGTTACACGGCTTTGCGGGTTAACAAGGAGGTCACATCATGCCTGATGAAGTTGTAAGCAGCTTCAAGCTTGCGAATCCGATTGATCAAGAGCATGAGTAAGCGCCTCCTTTGTAGATTGATGTAAATGCTACGTTACAAAAGTAACGTATCACGTATGGAAAACAATGTCAACGTTCTTTTCAAAAATCTTTTACTTGATAATGAACTAGCACAACGCCAATTCATCCATCGTTTCGTAGCCTATTAAAAAGTCCTGAACGACTGCGGTTCAGGACTTCTATCAAAAGGGACACGGAACTTCGCTACCCCGCGTTGTCCCCCATTAATTTTTTCAACTTGCTCTCTGTTGGCGAATGGGGATCTGGCGTATAGATGCTGCAGCGTAGATCGGAGCTGCCTTGCACCTGCAGAGATGTGAGGTGAAACTGCATCTTCCCTGCTTTTGCATGACGAAACTGGATCAATACCTCTGGAGCCGATTTTACCTCGCTCTGCTGCCAAAGATCGTCGAAGTCTGGGTGAATCGCCTTCATCTCTTCAAGGAACTGATCATACCAGTGATCCTCCGCATATTGACCGTAATACGCCCGGAAGATGGCGAGAAACCCCCTGACAAAATGCTCCCAGTTCACCGCCAATCGCTGTAGTTCTTTTCTGGTAAACAGCAGACGAATCATATTACGCTGCTCAAACGGGATTGTCCCAAAATCTAAAAAAACGTTGGCTGCCGCGTCATTCCATCCGACAATATCATAGCGCCTGTCGGAGATGATTGTAGGGCAAAATCGCAGCTCCTGCAAAATCTTTTGTAATGAGGGACTGATTTCAGGCGGTTCTTCCTTCCCTAAGTTTGCCGCTGAACCAGACTCCAATGCCAAGGCATAGAGATATTTGCGTTCGTCAATGGTCAACTGCAGCGCGTTTGCAATGCAATCCAATACCGAGGTTGACATTCTGATGTCTCGCCCTTGTTCAAGCCATGTGTACCAGGTGGTGCTGATCCCTGCCAGTTGGGCAACTTCTTCTCTCCGTAAGCCCGGCGTTCTGCGGCGAGTGCCGGAAGCTAATCCAACAGATTCGGGGAGGATCTTGGCCCGCTTCGCCTTCAAAAAAACGGATAGAGCTTGCCGTCTCGCTTCGCGATCCATGGTTTTTGCTCACCTTTTCATTTCCATTATCGTGGTACTGATTATACTATTATAATCTATAACTTGTAATAGGATAAATCACGTGAAAAGATAATCTTGTGATTTCTGCGTTAAGGGAGGGCAACGGTGATGGAAAGGGTCGTTATTACTGGGATGGGTGTAGTTTCGCCGCTAGGGAACACCGTAGACAGCTTTTGGAATCAATTAATAAACGGCAAGTCTGGCATTTCCCTCATTGATACATTTGACGTCTCCAGGCACAAGTCGAAAATAGCCGGGCTCGTTCGAGACTTTGATCCAGATGCGCTCTTGGGCCGCAAAGAAGCACGACGTATGGATCGCTTTTGCCAGTTTGCTGTGGTGGCTGCTCATCAAGCTTTGCAAGATTCGGGACTTTCACTAGAGCAGATGAATCGGGAACGTTTGGGCGTTTTTGTCGGTTCTGGCGTCGGCGGCATTCAAACCTTGTTGGGACAGGACACTGTTATTCGAGAGCGTGGCCCGGCGCGGGTAAGCCCAACTTTGGTACCCATGATGATTTCCAATATGGCGGCCGCCATGATCAGTATCGCATTTGGCGCATCAGGTCCCACCATGTCCCCGGTTACGGCTTGTTCCATTGGCAATACGTCGATCGGAGAAGCATTTCGCTTGATTCGTTCTGGGGGCGCGGATGCTGTCTTTGCTGGAGGAGCGGAAGCTGCTGTCACGGAAATATCTTTAGCCAGTTTTGGCAATGCCACCGCATTATCTGTCCAAAATGAGGAGCCATCCCGAGCCAGTCGTCCGTTCGATGCCAGACGAGATGGATTCGTGATGGCAGAGGGCGCAGGGGTGCTGCTATTGGAATCGCTTACCCATGCTCTGCGAAGAGATGCCCCGATTTATGCAGAAGTGATCGGCTATGGAGCCAGTTCGGATGCATACCATATGGTAGCGACCCATCCAGAGGGGATTGGCGCTTATCAGGCTATGAAACTAGCGATTCAAGAAGCCGGCATTGCCCCTAATCAAGTCGATGTAATCAGTGCACACGCTACAAGCACAGAGGTAGGCGATCGCTCGGAGACGCTGGCGATTAAAAGGCTTTTTGGAGATGACGCTTATCGGATACCGATTACAGCCAACAAATCGATGACAGGTCATCTGTTGGGAGCAGCTAGTGCGGTGGAAGCGATCGGTCTCGTAAAAACCCTTCAGCAAAACATCATCCCTCCGACGATTAATCAGGAGGAGAATGATCCAGAATGTGATCTCGACTATGTGCCCAATACAGCTCGTGAAGCCTCACTGAGCATTGGGTTATCCAATTCGTTCGGTTTTGGAGGGCACAATGCAGTGATCGTGTTAAAAGCCTACAACCAGTAATGTCGCATGTTGATGTTGCTCGTGAACCGCTCAGCAGCTCGGTTCTCGATTGATTATGAAGTGCGTTTTCAATTTTTGGTGGAAGCATTATCGGCAAGGCTAATACAAGCAAACCTTATCTCGAGTCTGTTATTTCCTTTACAGAAATAGTTGGAGCCAGCAAAAGCAACGTAAAGATAGAAGAAATCGCTTCTCAGTGATTTTATCATCATGAAAAAAGGTGAGAGACGTCTCACCTTTTTTGGATTGTTTGAGTCCAAACGAGTTTCCATCCTCATCTACAAATTGTGCGAAGAACCCAAACTCCATTTCGGTTGGATGCATCGTGAATTCCACTCCTTTTTCCGTTAACTGGCGATGGGCCCCATGGGGAATTCTGCTTTTACTACAAAACCAACTTTATTCAACCAAAATTCTTTTGCTTTCTCCTGATCGTCTACATAAATACTAACCGTTGCAATCTTCGATATCATTCATCGTCATTGTCGCGGTCGTCATCGTTGTCACGGTCGTCGTCATCGTCATCGTCAGGTCTGTTCGACCCTCCCGAATCATCGTCCGAGACCAGTCCCGCGTCAATGCTCATGTTTTCCTCGTTCACACCGAGAACAATCGATTTTGTCCAACCTTTGCTATCGGCATCCGAGTCGTCACTGCGGTCGTTACCTTCTTCCCGATCGGTAAATTCATAGTCATCGGGTAAAATGAAACGAATCCGGTAGGTGCCTGCCGAGAGTTCATCAAACTCATAGTAGCCTCTTTGCCCGTCAACCGTAGCGGTTTCCGTCGTTGCCACCAGATCCCCGTTCGCATCATAAAGCTTCACTTCAACACCATTCTTGCCTTTTTCGTCCTCATCTTGTTTGCCGTCTTCATCTTTGTCGATCCAGACGGTATCACCCAGTTTTGCTTTTCCGCCTTCTGCATCCGCCGTATAGACACCGGCGTCGATGGTCATATTGGCTTCATCGGCAGCGAGGACGATTGGTTTTGTCCAGCCTTCTTCGTTTGCGTTGGAGTCTGCGCTATCGTCTTCCCCTACTTCTGCCGTTGTATAGGTGTACCCGTCCGGCAGAATGAAGCGGATCAGATAGGTGCCCGCTGACAGTTGGTCAAACAGGTAGTACCCTGATTTTCCGTTGTGCGTCGCCGTCTTGGTTTGAGTGAGCAGATTGCCTGTGCCGTCGTACAGCTCGACCACCACATCATTTACACCTTCCTCATTGGCGTCCTGCAAGCCATCGTCGTTGGCATCGATCCATACGTAGTCGCCCAGTTTTCCTTTATTCGGAATGTAACCGGCATCGATGGTATGGTTCTTCTCTCCGTCCGCCAGAGTGACCGAACTGGATTGGCCTGTGGCAGGATCTGCATCGGAATCTTTCTCCGCATCGCCGCCCTGATTCCCTTTTGTCCACCCCTCATGGTGCAGGGATGACCCGAAACGGATCACATATGTGCCCGGTTCGAGATTGGGGAACAGGTAATAGCCCGGGTTGCCGTCGAAGTCATCGCCTGTAAAGGTTTCCGCCAACAGATCCCCTTGGGCGTTTAGCAGCTGTACGGAAATGCCGTTGATGCCTGGTTCGCCATTATCCTGTATGCCGTTTTCATTTTGATCGGACCATACATAGTTGCCGATTTCCGCTTTCGGGCTTTCATAGATTTCAATACCCACCTTCGGCGGTTCTGCAGGCAGCAGCTTCTGCCCGGAAACGGTCTCCAGCATGTAGCCAAAAGAGTTCCAGGCCACCTCTCCCCCTGTTGGGGCACCTACCGGAGCACGCATCGGCCACTGCATTTCCAGCTCATCGTTCGGTTCCAGGATATAATCAGGATCGAACACGAACTTCAGGGCGTTCACAGTGGTGATGTCGTTCGGGAGTGTTTCCTGCCATTCACCGTTATCGGCACCTGTGAGAGGGTTCATCGTAACATTCGATGTCGTCGAATAGTAAACCGTCACATAATCCGGCACGCTCACCGGCCCGACCAGGATCGGCCCCCATTCACTCTGGCGGCTGCCGTTGGTGGAGACAACACCTCTATCGCCAATCCGCGGCAGAGAATCGATGATCACCAGATTTTTGACTGACTCATTGCCCACATTGGTAATGATCAGCTTGTAGTTGGCAATACCGCCGGGAGCGGTTTCCCCAGTATCCGGATAACGGGACCAGTCACTGTCCAATTCCCCTTTGATCCACATCACCGATTGAATCGAGGCATTTGCCGAGACGGTTACTTTTGAGGTGCGTTCGATCACATACTTGCCGTCAGGTGGTTTGCAGTCAGGGCATTTGGAGTAGGTGAAGTCAACATCGTTCAGGTAAGGATCATCCGATGTAACCTGCACCTTGTTTACCACTTCACCTGACGAGGTTCCTGGCTTCACTTTGGCACGCAGCGCGATCACAAGCGATTCGCCTGGAGGCAGTGTGCTGTTCTCCCAGTGCCAGGTCAGTTTCTTGCTGCCGTCGTCAAGGTCCTCGCTGTTAAACGTGGGCTGTAGAAAGTCAGCCGGCGCGTCGGTCATTGACCAGCTATCTTCAGCGAGCTCCAGCTCAGCTGGCAAAATGTCCGTCAACAGCGGGTTGGTCAAGTCCGCACTTCCGTGAGAGCTGTTATCCAACTTGAGGGTATAGGTGACTTCCTCTGTTGGGTTAAGCGAAGAACGGCTTGCCGTTTTTTCCAGATCCACCAACGGTCGATCTTGTACAACCTCAATCGTGGAAGAGTCTGCGGCATTCTTGGTCTGCCCTGCGAACTCATACTCGAGAGTCGCCGTGTTGGTGATTTCTTTCGCTTCATCCGGACCTACGGGCAAATCTGCCGGCACACGATAGGTCATTTCGAACGCGCTTCTCTGGATGAAGTTAATCGGGAGATCGGCAAACTCAAACTTAACGCCTTTGATCTTCCCTGCTAGTTCACCGCTGACGGTTAACGTCTCGCTGGAGGAAGCGGAAACACCAGTTTTCCAGACCTGCCAGCTGGTTGCGTCCGTGCTCTTGGTATAGTAAATGTCATACGTTTGGATACCGGAGAACGTGGCTGTTTTCAATGCTTCCAGATCCAACTGGATATCATTGATCTCCCCTATAGCAGGATCAGTGGATACAGCCTTGGTTGGTGTCATGTCGACAATCGTGGCAGTCGGTATGGTTTGGTTAGACTTGTTTTCAAAACCGTTAATCGTAAATGTAACCGTCTGCCCCGGAGATACCTCTTCGTTGTACCAGAAATGCCCCTTGTTGATGGAAGCACCCAAGTCCTCCGAACCGGTCTGGAATCCATGATCCACCTGTGCCGTCAGCGTTTGTACGTCCTCACCCAAAGGGGGTAAACGTAGCCGTCACCTGGTTTACTGCCGTGTCATCGGGGAAATCTGCCGGGTATTGTACTTTTACCTTCAGCGTCTTCTCGTCTCTGGGGCTATCGCCCAAGTCCCAGGTAAGGGTATGTGCGTCCGGATCATAGACTCCTTTTGGCGAGGAAGCAGTAGGGTCCGAATCGTCATAGATTGCCCCCGGCGGCAGCGTATCGACGATCGTCACATCGGTGATGTCGAGAGCACCAGTAGATGAGCTGTTTTCCGAGAAAACAATCTCGTACTCCACTTCCGAACCTTTCATCGGATCGGGAAGAGGGCGGATTTTTTCTTTGGTGAGCTGCCAGTCCGCATTTGCCTCCGCGGTAACCGAAACATCGTTTGAAGGCTGCTCTTTGGGCTCTCCTTCGATCGTTGCTTCAAATGTACAATGCGCGGTTGCTGTGGTACCATTCGGTGTCTCGTAGTTAGGGAACCTTGCTTTTACGGTTAGGATACCAGTGGAACCCGCGGGCAGCTTGTCGTTTTCAAACCCGAAGGTAATGGTATTTGTTGCATCGTCAAAGGTTCCATGCGAAATATCGCTGTCGATGTGCGATACGTACTCGACACCCTGCGGAATCTCAAATACGATTTTCGGGGTTTCAAACTCGTACTGCATCGTGCTGGAAACGCTGTATCGGATCGTGTATTCAAACGTTTCCCCCGCTTTTACGTTTGTCTTGTTTACAGCAAGGTCAAGTACGATAAGTTCATCAGATGGTTCGGTTGCTAGCGGGGTTTCTAGATCGCCCGTTGGCGGGGTTTCTGGATCGCCCGTCGTCGGGGTTTCTGGATCCTCCGTTGGCGGGGGTTCTGGATCGCCCGTCGTCGGGGTTTCTGGATCCTCCGTTGTCGGCGTTTCTGGATCGCCCGTCGGCGGCGTTTCCGGAACCTCGGTCGTCGGCGCATCCGTTTGATCCGTCGTCGACGTATCCGGTTCGTCCGCACTCGGACTTGCTAATTCTGCCTGCACTGTTGTCTGGTTCTCTGCGTGTATAACTGCATGCGGCAGGATCATTTGCACGAGAAGCATGAAGATAAACACGATCACGTGCATGTTTTTCCTGCACTTCATCTGTTGCTACTCCCCTCCATCCACTAAATTCCCTTTCACAATCAATCGATGGGTGGGATTACGCGGCGGATCACACGTAATCAAGGTGATTTCCGCTGTATTCTCGGTATTGTCGAGAACCCCTATCTCATACGGTGTCACCAAAAATGAATCCGTAACGGAATAGACATAACCACCCGTGTCGGTTTGGATCCGGATGAGATCTCCACGAGACAGTTCATTCAATCTGCTGAACTGCTTGCCGTGCGTCCAACTCCGGTGACCAGCAAGAACCAGATTACCCACTTCTCCGGGTGTACGGTCTGGCTCCACCTTCCCGATCCCCAGTCGAAGCTGTTCTTCATCGGTACCTGGCAGGATAACCTCCTCCAGTCCAATCTTGTCGATGCTGATCACGCCAAGCACTTGATCATCTTCGGTTTTTGTACTTTCTATGGAGCCGGAAGAAACAGCAGTCAGCTCATTTGACGAAGTTTGCAGCGTAGTGAAAGGTTTTTCTTTGTGCTGTTTCCATTCGTTCAACAGCCGAGTTTGCTCTTTTTCCTGCCACCACCTGTCCGCAAAGGGATAGCAGATCAAAGAAATGCCCGAAAACAAAAACAACCAAATAAGGGCTGTGACGGCTCTCCCCTTGAAAAACGGCAATCGAATAGCGCTCCTCCTCCTTTCCTTGCCACGATTCTGGCTGCCTGGGCACCCCCTTGCATTCCGAGAGCGCACGGATGTTTCCATATTTTGGTCGATACTCTCGGAGTTATGAGTATAAAAAAACGTTCTAAACAATTTCTCAACCATTTTTCACGATCGGGTAGGGACTTGTTCGTTCTTTCGAAAGGGATATTGTATTAAGGGATATTGTATTAAGGAGGGGGGAGGTGGGGTTCTTCTCAAGGGCTTCAGCTTCGTCAGGTGCCTCCGTCACAATCGCGTGATCGAACGCAGGCAGAATCAATCATCTTTCTCTCCATTCACTTACAGGAGAAAAGAAAATAAAACCTTTCGATTGTATGGTGGTTAGTGGTTGGTGAGACCCTTAAAAAGAGCCGCGCGGATACGGCTCTTTTTTCTTGTTGCAAGAAACGATAGACAGTTCAGTGTGATATATCGCACTCTTCCCTTACCATACGCGGATGAAACCAGATTTTATGGAAGTTGAGCCAACCAGATGAGTTTATCGTAACCCCACGAACTGATCGATGGAAGGAGGTGCTTTTTTTTCGATGTACAAGATATAGAATGGAATACGTTTGCCTGATCAAATGCTCCAAGCGAGTAAGCTTACGGTGCCGTTCCAACTCGTCGGATTCACGAAAGATTGATTCAGTCGCCTTTGTTACGGCCTCTGCTGTTTGCTGGTCAAACGCAGACAAGAAGTAATTTTTTTGAAGATACATTTCCAACTCGCATATCTCGTCATCAACAAAGACGTTTCCATATAGCTGGCAGTCATAATCTGGTGAAGAATGGTGAATCGCCAGATGAGATGGCTCTCGAATATCTACTTCCATATCGATCCCAAACGACTTGCAGCGTTCTCTGATCCAGGCAGCATCTGTTTCGTGGTATTTCGTTGTTGTCAAACGGAACGTTTCACCTTGATAGCCGCTTGCGTGCAATAGTGCTGTGATTTCCCGTCGACCTAGACGGGTGTTCGCTCCCGTTGTCTGAGCAGAACCCATCATGTCCGCACGGAAACCTTGTGCCGGTGAGAACCGGTCCCCGCCTAGATCTGCTATCATCTGCTCCCGGTCAATGATATGGTGCAGCGCTTCACGGAAACTGGTGTGATTTTGCGGACCTACTTTCCGCTGGTTAAAGACAAGCAGCGTGCAGCAGGAGAACAGCGTCTCCATGTTGTGCCACTCAGCATCGCTTCTGCTCGACCCTTTCCATTGTGCTTTGGGAGTGTCCCCATATGAAGACATAATAGATGTCCACTCTGGCTCCTTCAATCGGCCGGGTTCCATACCAGGGAGCATCAGCACCTCAACCCGGTCCAGTTGCGGCCTGCCTTGAATGTGTGTCGGAAATGCCTCTAAACTGCAGATTCCCTCGTTGAAACGGACGATTCGGAATGGACCCGTTCCTACCGGTTTTTTCCCAAAGCCCACCTCATCTTTTTGCACAATATCTCTCGGAACAATACTGGAAGGAATGGTAGAGAGAAACCGCAGGAACAAGTGATTCGGTTCTTTTAAACGGATGCGTACCGTCTTATAATCCATCTCTTCCACCAGCTCAATATCTTGAAACATCCAGCTAGATTCGTAACGATCAGGCTGTAATCGGATCCGATCCAGAGAAAAAACGACATCAGCAGCAGTCAGTTCCCGACCGTGATGGAACATCACTCCTTTTTTCAGATGAAACATCCACTCTCGGCCATCATCACCGCTCTCCCAAGAATGCGCGATACAAGGCATGATCGTTCGACTGTCATGGTCATATGTCAAAAGTGTATTGAACACCTGGCCCGCGATATGTGAATCAAGACAGTAATAGATCAAACCAGGGTCTAACGTGACGATCGTTCGATACACGGGAAAACGAAGCGTATCCTGAAGTTTGTCAGAAACGGTTTTTGTGGAGAAGCCCATTCCTGCTGACAGCCAGTTTACATATCGGTTTTTGACCGCGTTTCCTCCGAACCGGTTCATCAGCTCGATCGCTTCTTTCACATCGCCCTGTTCCATCCTATGCTTCGCTTCCTGAAGCAGAATCTCATCCGAATCCGTGAGCAGCGTCAATACGGAGGTATGACCACGGCCCCGCCCTGGTTGCCACTTGATCCAGCCGAGTTCACAAAGTTTGCGAATGATCTGTTTGGCATAGCGAGGTGTGCAATGCCAGACGCCGGTTAGTTTTTCGACCGTGACGGGAAAGGGTGTGCCAATCTCTTGGGTTCCAAAAAACAGGCGAAGCTCTAAAAAATAAAGAATGATCGACATCGTGACCCTCATTTCTGGTGTAAAAGGTGAACAGATTCAAACAAATCATACCCTTTTTATCCCCTTTTGGACAGATATACTCAAGATAACGTTACTCAAAAACCAAACAAACAAATCGATCACCTAGACGTGACGAATCAAAAAGGGATGATGAACAAACATGAAGATCCACTTGAAGAAACTGCGTGACATGGCCGACTTTCATCCGGTTGCCTGGGGTGTAATCATCGGGACCTTTCTTTCCCGTACCGGTTTTTTTATGACGATTCCGTTTTTGGGCATTTATTTGGGTAAGGTCAAGGGGATCGATCCAGCCACAGTTGGGGCTATATTGGCAGCAAGCTTATTGGCAGGGACGGCAAGCAGCGTTTTGGGAGGGGCGTTATCGGATCGACTGGGCCGCTACCCCGTGATGATCTCTGCAATGGCTGCGTGGAGCCTTGTCTTGGTCGGATACGCCTACGCAGACGCATTGTGGCAGTTCTTCTTATTAAGTACGTTAAACGGCCTCTTTCGCAGCGTATTCGAACCGACGGCGAGAGCACTGTTGGCCGATGTCACTCCAGCCCAACGTCGTGCAGATGCCTTTCATGCGAGGTATTTTGCGATCAATATGGGTGGAGCGATCGGACCATTATTGGGTTTGAAACTGGGGGCAGGCAGCGCTTCAGCGTTTTTGCCGTTTTTGGTAAGCGCGGGCATATTCGCTGTCTACGCCGTCGTGTTGGTGGTTTTCATGATCACGTTCAATCAAAAGATGGAAAAGGCATCCACTACTGTCCCGTTGAGGCAAATGGTTCGGATTGTTTTCACTGACCGCGTGTTTCTTTATTTCCTGCTGGGAAACGTGTTTGTGGCGGGAGCCTATTCTCACTTGGATACGACGCTGTCGCAGTTCATTGGTCATGACCGGATCGAAGCGTATTCCTTTCTATTCGTGATCAATACGCTGTCTGTATTGGTCCTTCAGTATCCCCTGGCAAAACTGATGAAACGCTTCTCATCTATAACGGCGTTAAAGGTTGGCTGCTTGTTGTTTGGACTGGGTCTGTTCGGATTTGGTCTTTTTGAAGATATGCTGATGCTCGCGTTGTCTATGGTGGTATTTACGACTGGTGAAATCTTGTGTTTTGTCATTGGCGATGTGCTGATAGGAGAAATTGCTCCTGAACATTTGAGAGGGACATATTATGGCGCCAGTGGCTTTGCTTTTATCGGGCAGAGTGTTTGCACCTGGATTGGCGGCATCTTGCTCCAACTATTAGGATTCAGTCAAGGCCCCCTGCTATTTGGCATTCTCATGCTGCTTACGTTCTTGGCCTTTCCGTTCTTTCGCAGAGGACAGCAATTATGGGAGCAGCAGCAGGGCATTGAGCAGGCCGGAAGTGTAGCTGTAGAAGTGAAGTAAAAAAGCGCAGGTAACACTCGCTTGGCTATTCGGACGGTGAGAAGATTGATTTACCTGAGCCTCTCACGACGTGATTTTTCGTCGCCACTCAATGGAAAATTGCTATTACTTGTGATAAGGTTATCGGTGGTGTCTGTGTACGTTGCTATTAGATCCATTCTTCTCCCCTATTATCTCCACATGCAGCCCAAGATAAATGCTCCCACAGGAAGGAATATTAATAGGAAAGTATGAGTAGTGTCCAATCGATTGCCAATATGATGCGAGCACGAAATAAACCTGCCCTAAAGTATGTTGTCATCATCATCCTGTTTGTTTCTGTTCTCCTTAGTCTGCGGTGGCTCTGGTCCGAAGTGTTTTATGCGGCGGAGCAGCCCCGTGCGGTTCAAGGAGTACTCGACATGCGCGGCTGGCACTTCGCGGAAGCACCTCCTATCAAGCTGAATGGCGAATGGCAGTTTTTCCCCAGTGCATTCATCTCGCATGAAGAGACATCACAAGAAACCGTAGACAACCCGCGTTATGTGCAAGTTCCGGGAGATTGGCGAAGTGCTTTTCCGGAAGACTCGGAATCTTCGTTTGGTTACGGGACGTACCGATTGCGGATCTTGGTCGATGATTTTTCTCTGGATCAACCCTATACCTTCTGGATTCAGGATATTCAGGCCTCTTCCAATGTTGAAGTCAACGGGGAGAGGCAAGTTGCATTTGGCCCTCCTGCAGAACGTGCAGAGGAGTACAAGCCAAAGAATGTCTCCTATACCGTATCGCACACATCAGATGGGGCGAAAGAGATCGAGCTGCTTGTGCGCGTGGCTAACTTCGACAACCCGTTCCATGGCGGGATTATCAGACCGATCCATTTCGGCTCGCAGGCAGCGATCGATACGGAACGCTGGTATTCCATCGGTTTTCAGCTCGTTACCTTCATGGTGCTGATGCTGCATGCGTTTTACGCCTGCATCTTGTACTTGTTCAATCCGCGGCAAAAGGCGTTCCTTGTCTTCTTCCTGCTGCTCTTGACCGCGGCCATCTCAGTTGTCTCCAATAACGATGACATACTCATGATATGGCTGCCGATCAACTATGCCTGGGCCCTGAAAATCAGCCTGCTCTCCTACCTGTGGCTGTCTTTTCTGACCCTGCTGATGGCCAGAGCGTTTTCCGGATATGCGTCTCAACTCAAGTTGTTCCGGACATATACCGCTCTGCTTGCCCTGTATTCGTTGTTTGTGCTGGCCGTGTCTCCGCCGCTCATTTACTATTCGATCGAAGCAAAGGTATTCGTAGTGCTGTACCTGTTTCCATTGGCCTGGTTTGTCTGTCTGATCGGGAAAATGGTGATCCAAAATGATCACGACGTCATCTTTCTGCTGCTTGCGGCCACCAGCGTCGTATCCGGTGTAGTCTGCGGGATGTGCAATTTTTACCAGGAAGTGACCAGCGTCTTCTATCCGATCGATGTAATGGCGGCCATCGTCGGCTTTTCCGCTTACTGGTTTAAAAAGTACTTCCGCAACTCCGAGGAGAACGCCAAGCTGAACGAGCAGCTTAGACAGGCTGACAAGCTGAAGGACCAGTTTCTCGCCAACACATCGCATGAGTTAAGAACGCCGCTGCACGGCATCTTAAATATCGCGCGGAACATCGCGGACAAAGAGCAGCATACGATGGACGCCAAGAGTCTGGAGGACATGGAGCTGCTGATCACGATCAGCCGGCGGATGTCGCATCTGCTGGACGATCTGCTGGACATCTTGCGGCTCAAGGAGAAGCGCATCGTGCTGCAGCAGGAGCCGTTGGCCCTCCAATCGGTCGTTTCCGGCGTCTTTAGCATGCTCAAGTTTATGGCAGACGGCAAACCCGTTCAGCTCAAGATGGAGATTGCGGAATCGATGCCGCCCATTATGGCGGATGAAAAGCGGCTGGTGCAGATTTTGTTCAACCTGCTGCATAACGCGCTCAAATACACCGAGGAAGGGACGGTTGCCGTTTCTGCCGAAGCACGGAACGGACACGCCATCATACGAGTGTCCGACACCGGAGTGGGCATAGACGAGGAGACACAGACACGTATTTTCATGCCTTACGAGCAGGGAGCTAACCAACTAAGCGATGGACGAGGATTCGGGCTCGGCTTAAGCATTTTGCAAGCAGTTGGTAGAACTCCACGGCAGCGAATTGAGCGTTGGCTCCAAAGCAGGGCAAGGCTCCGTATTCAACTTTTCGCTTCCGTTGGCCGAAACGCAAGGGTTGCCATCAATTCGGGACGTCTCCGATCATCACACTAACGGATTGGAGGAAATCGCGGCATCACGGGTCTTGTCAGATGATGCCTCGGCTCATGCGTGGTCTTCGCTGCCGCTTACCGTGCCGCCTGCTGGTGACGAAAAGGCGAACCTGCTCATCGTCGATGACGATCCTGTCAACCTGAAGGTGCTAATCGGTATGCTTTCGTCGGAGGCGTACAACGTGAGAACGGTGACATCAGCTCGGGAAGCGCTGGAATGGCTGGCTATAGAACAATGGGATATGCTCATTGCCGATGTGATGATGCCACATATGTCTGGCTACGAGTTGACGCAAAAGGTGAGGGAGCGCTTCTCCGCTGCAGAACTTCCGGTTTTGCTGCTGACCGCGCGGAGTGAGCCTGCAGATATCTACACCGGTTTTATGTCCGGGGCTAACGATTACGTCACCAAGCCGGTCGACGCCATGGAACTGAAATATCGCATCTGGTCGCTCACAACGTTGAAGCAATCGGTCAATGAACGGCTGCGCTTGGAGGCTGCTTATCTGCAGGCGCAAATCCACCCCCATTTTCTGTTTAACACCCTGAACTCGATCATGGCGCTGAGCGAATGGGATACGGATAGAATGCGCAAACTGGGCGATGCCTTTACATCCTATCTGCGGATCAGCTTTGATAACCGCCGGAGAGCTAGTCCCGCTTTCCCACGAACTGGATCTGGTCCGTGCCTATCTCTATATCGAGCAAGAGCGCTTCGAGGACAGGTTGTCCATCGTGTGGGAGGTTGATCCAGATCTCGATCTGCTGCTTCCGCCACTTACGATCCAGCCGCTCGTGGAAAATGCGGTCCGACATGGCGTGCTAAGCCAAGCCAAAGGGGGGACGGTGCAGATCCGAATTCTCCGCCAGGCTGATGCGACGTATATCGAGGTAAAGGACGACGGCACGGGGATGGAGCAAGAGAAGATCCGGTATGTTTTGGATACGACGAGGAAGCATCAAGGTGGGATCGGGTTGTGCAATACAAATCGGCGGTTGACGCAAATGTACGGGAAGGGATTATCCATACAGAGCAAGGCAGGCGAAGGGACGGTTGTTTCGTTTGTTATTCCGGACCGCGACTGGCGTGAGCGTGATTAGGGATGGTAGGCTTCGCTTTGAGATGACCGGAATTGTCAATATCGCGATCAGAAAGTCATAGAGAACTTCGACCAAACGGATTATGAATCTGCATTTATCACTCTAATCGGCCAAAAGGAAGCGAAAAGCTGACGGCGGTTTGTCAGTTGGCAGCCTTAGGCCTTTTTTTATGTCCATGAGACGGAAGCTTTACCCATTTCACACAACCGGCGCACCTATTCCTCAAAATAGGGTGACTCATTATAAAAGTGGTCACACTGGATGAAAGAGCACGAATCATGAAAAGAGCGAACATTCAACGTTTTTTGCTTCATTGGAATGATTGGCACGCTTCTTGCTAAAAATCTGCATAGAATTCCATACTTCACGACCAAAGGAGATTCGTCATGAACCTGGTAGCCAACGTATACCGAGGGGATGCGGTAGAAAGCACGCACCTCGGTCATGTAGCTGTCGTCGATGCAAACGGAACCTTGCTTTATTCCTACGGTGATCCTCATCGCCAAACGTTCGCCCGTTCCAGCATGAAGCCGATCCAAGCGATCCCAATCGTCGAGACGGGGGCAGCGGACAAGTTTGGACTGGAGCCAGCGGACCTGTCTCTCTGTTGTGCTTCGCATAGCGGCGAGCCGCGTCATCGCTCCCGAGCGATGGAGATGCTGATTCGCGCCGGTCAGCCGGAAGAGATCCTGCGATGTGGAACCCATGTGCCTCGTGACGAGGAGAGCTATAAGGAACTGATTCGCGCGGGCAAGCCATTAACCCCCATCTACAGCAACTGCTCCGGCAAGCATGCCGGCATGATTGCGACAGCCGTCCACATGGGAGAAGAGGTAACCACGTACCATCTGCCTGAGCATCCTGTGCAGCAGCGTATATTGGATGCGGTCGCCGATCTGACATCCTACCCACAGGAGAAGATCGTCCTCGGGACGGACGGATGCGGCGTTCCTGTGCATCGCCTGCCACTAGCTCATTACGCCTGGGCCTACGCCAAAATGGCCAAGCCGGACGTGATCGCAAATCCGACGCGCCGCCAAGCAGTCGTCCGCATAACGGATGCGATGATAGCCCATCCGGAAATGGTCGGCGGCAACCAGCGCTACTGCACCGACTTGATGATCGCCTTCTCCGGGCGGATTTTTGGCAAAGCAGGTGCAGAGTCTGTATACTGCCTGGGTGACCGTCAGACAGGGATCGGCATCGCCGTGAAGATCGAAGACGGTGGACCACGCGCCATCTACGCTGTGGTCAATGAAGTACTTCGCCAACTGGGCATCGGCTCAGATGGCCCGCTTGAGCAGCTTGCACAATACACCAATCCTACCGTCAAGAACATGAGCAGCAACGTGGTAGGACGCATTGAAACAGTATTTGCGCTGAACAGAGAAAATAGATCACTCGGCGTGTAAAAGGTCGTTGTTCTCGACGCCCGTTTACGCATATACCATGTAATCCAAAAAAGGGGGAAATCCAGTGATGAATCTGGACAAAGGATGGAAAATACTAGGCATAGCAGCTTTGCTGATCTCGCTTGTCATGGCAGGCTGCAGCCCGTCTGCCGCGCCGACAGAACCGGGAAAACAGCAGACGGGGGAACCTGGAGGAGAAGCTGATCTATCGGCCATGCTTCGCTTAAACCTGAAAACGGAACCGCCTTCTCTCGATCCGCCAAAAGGCTTTGACAGTACCTCCAATGAAGTGCTGAACGCTACAATGGAAGGCCTTGCCCGGTTGGACAAGGATCACAAGCCGCAGCCAGCAATGGCAGAAAAGTGGGAAGTGAGCGAAGACGGCAAAACCTACACCTTTACGCTTCGCGACAGCAACTGGTCCAATGGGGATCCGGTAACGGCGCATGACTTTGAGTTTGCCTTCAAACGCATCGTCGATCCGAAGAACGCCTTCCCGTCCGCTTTCCTCGCCTATTACATCGAAGGAGCGGAAGCCTACAACAAAGGCGAAGGCACAGCCGACGATGTCAAGGTAAAGGCCATCGACGAGAAGACGCTGGAAATCAAGCTGAGGTCTCCAGCAGGGTTCTTCCTGCACATCTTGACCCAGCCAACCTTCTTTCCGGTGAACAAAAAAGTGGTGGAAAGCAATCCCAACTTTGCGGCGGAGGCATCTACCCTCGTGAGCAACGGTCCATTCAAAATTACCGAATGGGTGCACGATCAATCTGTGAAAGCGGAAAAGAACGACGGTTACTGGGATAAGGATTCCGTGAAGTATGCCGGCATCGATTGGGTGATGGTAAATGATGAGAACACGCAATACCAGATGTATAAAACAGGCCAGCTGGACATGATCCAAACCGTACCCAACGACATGAAGAAGCAACTGATCGATTCCGGAGAAGCGAAGGTAGAACCGGAAGCAGCCGTTTACTTTTACCGGATGAACGTCAAGATGGAACCGTTCCAAAACGCCAACATCCGCAAAGCATTTGCGCTGGCGATCGACCGTCAAGCGCTGATCGACAACGTCGCCCAAGGAAAGCAGCTTCCTGCACTCGCGTACATCCCGGTCGGCTTTCCTGAGCCAGACGGCCGCGATTTCCGTGAAGTCGGCGGCGATTATATCAAGGACAACGATATAGAACAAGCTAAAGCGCTGCTGAAAAAAGGGATGGAGGAAGAAGGCTACACCACACTTCCGCCCATCACGCTCACTTACAACACCAGCGATGCTCACAAACAGATCGCGCAAGTGCTGCAAGAGATGTACAAGAAAAACCTGGGTGTTGACGTGAAGCTGGAAAACAAGGAATGGAAAGTGTTCCTGGCAGAACAGCGCGCTCGTCAGCTGCAAATCTCCCGTTCCACGATCCCGGCAGATTACGGCGATCCGCTCAACTTCCTGGAACTGTTCGTAACGGATCACCCCGGCAACCGGATCAACTACAGCAACAAAGAGTACGATGCGCTGGTGGAAAAAATCCGCAATACGTCGGACGAAACAGAACGATTCCAACTGATGCACGACGCCGAGAAGATGTTCATGGACGATATGCCGCTTGTTCCACTTTACTTCAATACCAAGGTGTTCATGGATCAGCCAAAAGTGAAAGGCATTATCCGTCACCCCGTTGGAACGCTCGACTACAAGTGGGTCGAAATTTTAGGAAATTAGTGTTTTTTGAACATTCATACTACAATGCGAGGACAAGGGCCTTCTATACCTGCCCTTGTCCTCACTATACATCTTGGAGCGGGTATGATGGATAAAAAAACGGTAACCTTTGTTGCGAAGATGGACGAATTTTTGCAATCGGTGGTAAGCCAGTGTCATGAGTTGGGCATTACACAAGACTTTCATATTGAAGGCCGGCGGGTCGACCAACTTCCTTATCGGCCGATTGGCGAAGGCTCGCTGGTCGTGCTGTCCACGAGGAGCATCTACGACCAGGTGGAGCCGTATTTGCCGCAAGGTTCCGAGGTGATCGTCGCCAAGCGGATGCTGCCTTATCACAACCTGCGGGAAATGCTGGAGATTCCAAAAGGCGTCAAGGTGCTGCTGGTCAGTGATACGGCCGAGACGGTGGAAGAGACGATCAGGCTCCTGATCGCATCGGGAGTAGATTTTGATCTGTATCCCTACTACCCCGGATCCGATTATCCGCTGGACATTGAAATCGCCGTGACACCGGGCGAGGCAGAGCATGTCCCTTCGACGATTCGCAAGGTCGTGGATATCGGCTTTCGGGTGATCGACCTGTCTACATGGTTGGAGATTTACGCCCATTTTGAGAACGGCAATTTTCAAAAGGTAACATCTCGCACCATGCAGTCACTCATTTACATTACCAAGGAACTAAACAATGAAATTCTCCATGCCCGCTTGCTGCAAATGTATCTGGAGGGCATCGTCAACCGGATCGAAGACGCAGTGATTGCCTTGGATGAGCAAGAAGTGATTCGCTTTATCAATCAGAAAGCGATCGATACGCTTCATCTGCCCGGACCTGGCGTACAAGGGGAGAAAGCGGCTCTCTGCCTGCCGGAAGACTTTATGGAGACGGTTCGCAACTGCGATGAGAATGAAGAGGTGCTCGTCGATTGGGCTGGCCGGACCTACTTTTTCCGAAAAATGCACATCGTCATGGAAGGGCGATATTTGGGGAGCCTGCTTTTGTTCCGAAAGGCGGCTGAAATCGAAAAGATGGAGCACGACTACCGGATGCGCCTGTACAGCAAGGGCTTGATCGCCAAGTACAGCTTCGACGAGATTTACGGAAAGAGCCAGTCCTTTCAACAGGTCATCCAGATCGCCAAAAAAATCGCCCGCAGCAATTCCACCGTGCTGCTGCTCGGCGAAACCGGAACAGGAAAAGAATTGCTGGCACAGGCGATTCACAACGCTTCTCAGAGGAAGCGGGAGCCGTTTGTCGGCGTCAACTTTGCCGCTATCTCTGAATCTCTGCTCGAAAGCGAGCTGTTTGGTTATGAGGAGGGGGCATTTACTGGAGCGCGAAAGGGCGGACATATCGGCTGGTTTGAACTGGCGCACAAAGGGACGATTTTTCTTGACGAGATCGGCGATGCCAGCGGAGCGATCCAGAACCGGTTGCTGCGGGTGCTGCAAGAGCGGCAGATCATGCGTGTAGGCGGCAACAAGGTGATCCCGATCGACATCAGGGTAATCGCCGCCACCAATCAGGATTTGCAGCAAATGGTGAAAGAGGGGAGGTTTCGGGCAGATCTGTATTACCGACTTAACATTTTGCCGATTCATCTGCCGCCCTTGCGAAAACGGGCAGAAGATATTCCATGGTTGGTAGAAGTGTTTACTCGTCACTATTGTGTCGATTTGAGACGCCCTCCGTTTACACTGTCGCCTGAAGCGTTGAGGGCAATGCAGGAGTATGACTGGCCGGGAAATGTCCGCGAGCTGGAAAATGTCGTAGAGTATCTGGCTCATGTAGTGGACGATGAGGTTTATACGGACCATCTGCCCTTTTTGCTGACCGCCTCCGAGGTCCCGGTATGGCAAGCAGAAGGTTTGCAGCACCAGTGCGAAGGTATCTATCGAGCGTATGAAAGCAGAGGGTTTTTACCCGAAATGACCGCCATTCTTGAGGAGTTGTCCATGTGTGGAGGCGGGAGGTACGCTCTATCGGAGCAGCTGCGCGAGCGAGGCTTCAACTTGACATCACAGCAGCTTCGCTACCGTCTGAAAATGCTTCAACAAGATGAACTGATCTATGTCGGGAAGGGCCGGCAAGGGAGCAGCATCTCTTCAAAGGGAAAAGCGTTTCTTACTTTTGCAAGCAAGCTGCCAGATAGGGGGGAATCGAGATGATCGAAAACTGGAAGGAAAGAGCGGCAGCACAGCGGGAAACTTTTCTAGCAAAACTGATCCCGTTTTTGTCGATCAACAGTATCGAGGACATGACGAGCGCGTCAGCAGGCAAGCCGTTTGGGGCAGGCGTGGCAGAAGCGCTAGAATACCTGCTCAACCTGGGAGAGGCGCACGGCTTTGCGACAAAAAACCTGGATGGCTATGCCGGATACGTGGAGTACGGCCAGGGTGAAGAGGAAATCGGTGTTCTCGTGCATGTAGATGTGGTGACAGTAGGAGAGGGATGGACGACTCCTCCTTTTGAACCAGACATTCGGGGAGAAAAAATCTACGCCCGCGGTGCACTCGATGACAAAGGGCCTGCGCTGGCTGCTTTTTTTGCCTTGCAACTGCTGAAGGAGTCGGGAATGCCGATTTCCAAGCGAATTCGGCTGATCATCGGTACCGACGAAGAGAGCGGCTGGCTCTGTATGAAGCATTATGCCAAGGTGGAAGGACTGCCGGAGGTCGGGTTTTCGCCGGATGCATCCTTCCCAATCATCCATGCGGAAAAGGGGCAGATCAACCCGTCGCTGGCGATCGCGCCTGACATTTCGGCAGATGATACTGCCGTCTGGAAGCTGATTTCGTTTCTCTCCGGTGACCAGGGAAACAGCGTGCCGGAAAAAGCAGTTGTCATTGTTTCTCTACCGCGCGAAGCAGACGAAGAACGTACCGTTCGGGATGTGCAGCAGAACTGGCAGGTGCATCTTGCCGCGCACGGGGTGAGCGGAGAACTAATCCCGGGCGATGACGGTACGCTCCGGTTTTACGTAAAGGGGAGAACAGCCCATGGAATGGAGCCGCAAAAGGGGCTGAATGCGGGAACGATTGCTGCCAGCTTCCTATGGCGCTATCCGTTTGCCGGTTCAGACCGTGTGTTTCTGCAGTTACTAGGCGATGTACTGCACGGGGATCACTACGGTATGAAGCTGGGACTAGCCTGTACGGATGAAGCGACCGGACCCCTGACGGTGAATGCGGGAATCCTGACCTACAGCCGCAGCGACGGCGGTTCTGTCAGACTGAATATTCGCTATCCTGCTACGATCAATCCGGAAGAGTATGTCCAAAAGCTAAAGGAGCGAGCCGCGCAGATTGGCGTTACCATCTCCAGCTTGCGGACGTCCCGCTCTCATTACGTCCCGAAAGATCATCCTGTTATTCAAACTCTCTCCCGCGTCTACACCAAACATACGGGAGAAGAAGCAGCACTGCTCTCATCGGGCGGCGCAACTTATGCCAAATCGTTGAAAGCGGGGGTCGCATTCGGTCCGCTCTTCCCCGGGAAACAGTCGATGGCCCATCTCATCGATGAGTACGCGGAGATTGACGATTTGCTCCGGGCGATGGCTATCTATGCAGAGGCCATGTACGAGCTGGCCAAATAACACGTTGTGGAGGTTGAGCCATGTCCCATTACCTCGTAAAGCGCGTCCTGATGATGCTGCTCACACTATGGATCATCGTGACGATGACGTTTTTCTTGATGCATGCCATACCGGGTGATCCGTTTGCTTCCGAGTCAGATCAACTGCCGGAACAGATCCTGGCCAATCTGCGCGCCAAATACAACCTGGACGAGCCGCTGCCCGTGCAGTATGTGCTCTACTTGAAAAACCTGATCATGCTTGATCTCGGTCCTTCCATCAAGTCGGATACGCGCGGCGTAAATGACATGATTTCCGACGGGTTTTCGGCATCCGCCACATTAGGTGCGCAAGCGATTGTGATCGCGATTCTCTTTGGCGTCACCTTTGGGATCATCGCGGCACTGAACCGCAACAAATGGCTGGACTACGCGGCAATGGCGATGGCCGTATTGGGGGTTGCTATCCCAAGCTTTATCATGGCGCCCCTGCTGATTCACTTTTTCGCGATCAAAATGCCAATCTTGCCGGTTGCCACTTGGGGTACCTGGGCGCACACGGTGCTGCCGTCGCTTGCCTTGGCTTTCGGACCGCTTGCGATTATTACCCGTTACATGCGGGCCAGCATGATCGAAGTGATGAATCAGAACTACATTCGCACTGCGGAGGCCAAAGGGGTCCCTACCTTTACCATCGTGATCAAGCACGGCATTCGCAACGCGATCCTGCCGGTCGTCACCTTCTTGGGACCGCTTATCGCATCGCTGATCACGGGAACGTTCGTTGTGGAGAAAATTTTCGCTGTCCCAGGTGTCGGCAAATACTTCGTGGATGGCATTTTTAACCGTGACTACCCAGTTATTCTGGGGACCACTATTTTTTACAGCTCGATCCTGGTCGTAACGATTTTCCTGATCGACTTGGCCTACACCCTGATTGACCCGAGAATCAAGCTGACCAACAAGGAGGGATGAGCAGTGGCGATGGAGCAACCAATCGATCCGCTGTTCCGACCGTTACAAAAGCAGTCGGAAGCCCATGACATCTCCATGCGCCCAAGCCAGACATATGTCCAGCAAGTGGTGCGCAAACTGGTAAAGAACAAACTGGCCATGCTTGGCCTTGCCATCATCTTGCTGCTGGTCGCCATGGCGATTATCGGGCCCCATCTGGTGCCGTACAGCGCATCGGATCAAAGCTTGCTCGCGAAAAACCAGCCGATGTCGGCTGAGCACTGGTTCGGTACTGACGATCTGGGACGGGATATGTTTGCCCGCACTTGGGCCGGAGCTCGCATCTCGCTCACAATTGGCGTGGTTGCCGCTCTGATCGACCTAATTGTCGGAGTGACAGTGGGCGGCATTTCCGGTTACATGGCAGGCAGAGGAGCACGCGGAGAGAGGATTGACACGATCATCATGCGGGTGATCGAAGTACTGTACGGACTGCCGTATCTGCTCGTTGTCATTTTGCTGATGGTCGTGATGGAACCGGGGATGCTGACTATTATTATTGCACTCTCCGCCACCGGCTGGACCGGGATGGCACGACTGGTGCGCGGCCAAATCCTGCAGTTGAAAAACCAGGAATTCATCCTTGCGTCACAAGTGTTGGGAGCCAAGTTTTCTCGCATTTTGTTCAAGCATCTGATTCCCAATACGATCGGTGTGATCATCGTCAACCTGACCTTTACCATTCCGTCTGCGATTTTTGCAGAGTCCTTCCTCAGCTTTCTTGGCTTGGGTGTTCAGGCACCAGACGCAAGTTGGGGCACCATGACCAACGATGCGCTAGGGGTTATTTTGACAGGCGACTGGTGGCGCCTCTTCTTCCCTGGCTTGATGATTTCACTAACGATGTTTGCTTTCAACGTATTTGGAGACGGCTTGCAGGATGCACTTGATCCGCGGCTGCGCGAGTAGCACTGGAGGGAGGAACCGCGATGGAAAACCATCTGCTAACCATTGACAACCTGAAAGTAAACTTTACGACATACGGCGGGGAAGTACAAGCTGTACGAGGCGTCTCCTTCCATGTAGACAAAGGGGAGACACTGGCGATCGTCGGCGAGAGCGGCTGCGGCAAGAGCGTGACCGCCCAGGCGATCATGGGCTTAATCCCCCAACCTCCGGGCCGGATCGTAGACGGACAGATCGTTTTTGCAGGGAACGAGATCACCCATTTGAAGAAAAAAGAGTGGCTGCAAATCCGCGGCTCCAAGATCGGCATGGTGTTTCAGGACCCGATGACCACGCTCAATCCGACGATGAAGGTGGGAGCGCAGATCGTCGAGGGATTTGTGCGCAACCACCAAGTCTCCGGTGAAGAGGCACAGAAACGGGCGATCGAGATGCTCCGCTTGGTCGGGATTCCCGATCCGGAAAAACGGGTGCAGCAGTATCCACACCAATTCAGCGGCGGGATGCGCCAACGTGTCGGCATCGCCATCGCACTGGCCTGCCAGCCCCAGTTGATCATCGCTGATGAGCCGACGACGGCGCTGGACGTGACGATCCAGGCGCAAATTCTCGACCTGCTGGGACGGTTGCAGGAGGAGCAGCAGCTCGCTGTCGTCATCATCACCCATGACCTGGGCGTCGTATCGGAAATCGCGCACCGTATGGTGGTGATGTACGCGGGAATTGTAGTGGAGACCGGGACGGTTGAAGATGTGTTTGCGGCGCCACGACATCCGTATACATGGGGTCTGATGCGTTCTCTGCCGCGTATGGACGGAGAGGAAAAGCAGCGGCTTGTGCCGATCGACGGAGCCCCGCCGGACTTGTTCAACCCGCCGCAGGGCTGTCCGTTTGCAGCACGCTGCGATTACGCGATGGAAATCTGCAATCAGCAAATGCCCCCCATCAGCACGTTCGAGGCGGGACATCAAGCGGCTTGCTGGCTGCATGATCCGCGTGCGCCGCGTGTCGAGGAATGGGTCGCGACAGGGAGGCAGCATAGATGACCGATCGACTGATAGAAGTAAACAATCTGAAAAAACATTTTCACATCGGCAACGGCTTGCTCCTGAAGGCAGTTGACGGCGTGACGTTTTCCATCCGGCAAGGCGAGACGCTTGGTCTTGTGGGAGAGAGCGGCTGCGGAAAGTCGACGCTGGGGCGGACGATCATCCGTTTGTACGAAAATACGGACGGAGAAGTACTCTATAAAGGCAAGAACGTCTATCGTCTGAAAGGGAAGGAAGCGTCTCGATTCAACCGGGATGTGCAGATGATCTTTCAGGACCCGCAGGCAAGCCTCAACCCGCGGATGACGGTGGAGGACATAATCGCTGAGGGCCTGGACATCCATGGGCTCAGCAGGGGAATGCGCAAAGAACGGGTTGCCGAGCTATTGCATCTAGTCGGTCTGCGAAAGGAACACGCTTCCCGCTTTCCGCATGAATTCAGCGGCGGTCAGCGTCAGCGGATCGGCATCGCCAGGGCGCTTGCGGTAGAACCTCAATTTATCATTGCGGACGAACCGATCTCCGCTCTGGACGTTTCGATACAGGCACAGGTAGTCAATCTGCTGGAGGATTTACAGGCAGAGCACGGGCTAACCTATCTCTTCATCGCCCATGATCTGTCGATGGTGAAGCACATCTCGACTCGCATCGGCGTTATGTATTTGGGTAAACTGGTTGAGCTCGCGACCAGCGATACTTTGTATAAACGGCCGCTTCATCCGTATACACAGGCCTTGCTCTCTTCTGTGCCGGTTCCGGACCCAACTGTCAAACGAGAGCGAATCCTTTTACAGGGCGACCTGCCGAGCCCAGCCAATCGGCCTAGCGGCTGCGGTTTTCGTACGCGCTGTCCGAAGGCAACAGAGCGCTGCGCCCTCGAAGAGCCGGTCTGGAACGAAACGGAGGCAGGCCACTGGGCAGCCTGCCACCTTTACGACTGATTCTTTACAGCCGATTTTGTTCTAACTGATTCTTTACGACGACTGATAGAGATAGAAACCGGTTAGCACAATGGAAAACATGAGCAGGGCACTCCCCGCCCATAAAGATAGAGACGTGCAGACTCGGGTCAGCGTCTCTTTCTTTTTTTGCCACACTGCGTCCTTTTCTTGAAACCAATCGCTCTCCATCACCCGCGGGCGCTTGAAAAACAAGTGCTTCAATTGCCTGAAACCTCGCAAAAAGACGGTGAAAAAGCCGGAGCGAAGCACCAGTGCGATGCTGCCGAGAATCAAGAGAAACAGCCCCGTTAGAAAGCTCTGGTTGATCAGCCCCAGGAGTGTCTGGGAAGAGTAGAGGAATCCCATGGCACATGCGAGCAGCAGCGCTGCAGGAAGCAGCGCTGGGAGCAGGTTTGCGAGCCGTTTGCTCATTACGATCCACGCCCCTTTGTCTTCGTAGAATCAGTTTTATGCGTTGCAACGCAAAAACGAAGTGAGCACGCTTCTATGCTGCTGATGACGTTCAGTTTAAGATCCAGCAAGCTTCAGAAGTCATCTATTTGCATCCCAAGCGAAAGCCCTTTTATGTAAAACTTCCAGACTAAGGTTTCAGATCGGTTTCAGATCATTAGATAAAACCTTGTCTGGTCTCACACTCTCAACTCAAGTACCGCAAAAAGTACGGTAAGGTTGATCAGATAACGGTGGCAATATGGCGTATTCAGCCTGTTCAGGAGAGTGGGCGCAGGGGCTCGCGAGAACATCGAGAAGCTGCTCCATCACGCTGTAGTCTCCTTCTTCCACCGCCGCTTCTAATGCTTCCTCTACCCGGTGGTTGCGAGGGATGAGCGCCGGATTGCTGTTCTTCATCAACTGATGCGAGGATTCTTTTGATTCCGACTGCCTGCCCAGTCTCGCCTGCCACCGCTCATGCCACTCCGTGAAATCCTTGCTGCAAAACAGATCCGTACCCTCCAGTTGATCAAACGTTAATGCGCGGAAGGTATTGGTGTAGTCTGCGCGATACTGTTGCATCATGCTGAGGAGGTCTCCCACAAGGGATTGGTCCTCCGGTTCTTCGTTCATAATCCCCAGCTTTCCCCTCATGCCGGCGAGCCAATGACGGTGATACAACCCGCTGAATTCGGAAATGGCCTCCTCCGCCAGTTTGACAGCCTGCTCCTCGTCGTCATGCAGCAGCGGCAACAGACTCTCCGCAAATCTCGCCAGATTCCACGCCGCTATATACGGCTGATTTCCATAGGCATAACGGCCATGAATGTCAATAGAACTGAATACGGTGGCCGGATCATAGGTATCCATGAAGGCACAAGGACCGTAATCAATCGTTTCACCGCTAATCGCCATATTGTCCGTGTTCATCACCCCATGAATAAACCCAACGAGCTGCCATTTGGCAATCAGCTCAGCCTGGCGCTTGATCACTTCCCGCAGTAGGGAAAGATATCGGTCTGGGGCATCGGCAACGTCCGGAAAATGGCGCTGCAAGCTATAATCAGCCAAAGCCTTGAGATCCTCGGCAGTGCCCCATCTCGCAGCGTACTGGAAAGTACCGACCCGCACATGACTGGCCGCCACGCGGGTCAGTATCGCACCAGGCAGGTCCGTTTCACGGATGATTGACTCACCGGTCGTCACTACTGCCAGACTGCGAGTAGTAGGAATCCCAAGCGCATGCATGGCTTCGCTGATGATGTATTCACGCAGCATCGGTCCAAGTGCTGCCCGGCCATCACCCCCGCGGGAGTACGGCGTTCTCCCTGAGCCCTTGAGCTGAATATCAAACCGTTCACCTGACGGCGCGATCTGCTCCCCAAGCAGCAGAGCCCGGCCATCCCCCAGCATGGTAAAATGCCCGAATTGATGCCCCGCATACGCTTGAGCGAGTGGCTCAGCCCCTTTGGGAATCTGGTTGCCGGCAAACACTGCTACGCCGTCGTCGCTTTGCAGGGCTTGGATGTTCAACCCCAGGGATGCAGCTAGCGGCTCATTGAGAATAATTAATTGCGGATCACGTACAGGGGTTGGGTCTAGCTTGGTATAAAAAGAGTCCGGCAGACGAGAATAGCTATTGTCGAAGTTCCAGCCTGCTTGTATGATGGTTTGGTTCTCTGTCATCGTATCTCCTTTTTTGGGATCTTGGATTTTTTGGGGGCTAAAACAACACATCATAGGTGTTTATGGTATTTATCGTCATCAATATTTCTGTGTTAGCTACAAGCTACCCAGTTTAGTGTTTACTTCTGCCAATTTATTATACTCTTTCTAGGCATAGTTGGCGCCTATTGATACATTTGACCATTTGATCTCATATGTATAAGATTTACATTTGTACATAACACAAAGCCACTCCTAACATTAGAGTGAACTTCATTCGAGAACTTATTTTACCCAGTGTTCCGGAACCTTCAATGGATGTGGCAACTTGGTATTGCTATCACCAATTGCCGCATTCACCTGGGCCTGCGTCAAAAAGATACTTCCGACCAGATTCGCTCCTCTTATATCCGCATCTCTAAGGTCTGCACCAATCAGGTCAGCCCACCTCAAGTCAGCTTCGCGGAGGTCAGCAGCAATAAGCAAGACTCCCCTCATATTGGCGCCTCTTAAATCAGCCCCTTTTAACTTGGCTCCGATGAGGTCTCTTCGCCCAGCCCGTTTCCTTTCATGGTGCTTGTTCCCTTTCTTCACTTTGGCACGTACCCGTTCACTTGCTTGGAGAAGTAGCTTATTCACAATAGCTCTATGCGCTGGCACATCAAGCTGTAAAATCGATTGGGGGTCGAGTCGCGTCAGTCGTTCCGTTTCCTTAATCACTGGCAGCAAATCGTGATAAAGAGGCTCGGTATCTTCCAAACTAAGCGCTTCATCCAAGTAATAAAGCATTTCGTGGAGCTGCTGCATGATAGGAAATACATCGAACATTTCCTTCGCGATCTCAGGGTCTTCTCGCCAACCCTTTCCTTTATACGTAAGCTGGGAAACCGTTTGGCCCGCTCCAAAACATTCATATACTGTACAGCCCTTAAAACCGTTATCCCTTAGATTTTGGTGAATACCACAACGATAGTCCTTTTTTAGATTTCGACAAGGTGCTCCTCCATCTTTATGAAAAGCAAAGTCAGCTGACTTTGCATAAGGCAGTGCAACACAGCATAATCCAAAACAGTTCTCACAGTCTGATGTAAACGAAAAACGTATCGTTGGACGATTGATAGGCTTGTTAGACAACTCCTGTCACTTCCCTCAATTGCGATACTCTCATACTACCATATAGAGGCAAGGCACCATGATGTATCCAGGGTACGCCTTATCTTCGTTTGTTCCCGCAATACCGTTAAAAAAGGATGATACTCATTCCTGTTCTGATCGTTCCTGTTCTGGTCGTTTCTGTTCTGATCGTTCCCGTTCGGATTTTTCCTGTTCATACAGCTCCTGCTTGAGATATTCGCACAGCCTCGCACTTGCCAGTTTCAACGGATAATCAGATGCTTTGTAGAGAACTCCAAACGTCATATCGATAGAACCGCTGCCACTCATCGTCCGCACCGTCGTTCCCGCCGGGACTGGATCCAAAAGAATCTTTGGCAGAAGAGCGATGCCGAATCCACTTTGGACGTAGGATTTGAGAGCCGTCATGCTCCCTATCTCCATCGTGTCCACGGGAATATTCCCCGACTCCTGCAAAGCCATCTCCAGTTTTCTGCGATAGGGACAGGTGGCTGAGGTTATAAGCAGACGATGTTCCCGAATATCATCCGGTTTCATAACGTCCTTCTCAGCAAGCGGATGGCTTCCCGGCATCAAAACCGCAAACGTTTCCCGAAACAGCGGTTCAAAATAAAAATCGGTACCTAAGTCCGGTGCTGAACATAGCGCAAAATCAATATCCCCGCTCAAAAGCCGCTCCTGTAATCTTGGTGTATTGGCAATCTCCACAGAGATACAAATCCTCGGAAACTGATCGGAAAACCGCTTCAACATGCCAGGTAATCGATAACTGGCAGTTGGCTCCGTCGCCCCTAAGCGAATCGTACCTGCTTCCCCCACCTGCACCTCCGACATCGTTGCTTGTAGCTGTTCCAAATCTTTTACAATTTGCAAACTTTGTTCGTAAAAGAGCCTGCCCGCTTCCGTTAACCGAAAGTTTTTGCCACGTTCAATCAACTGCACACCCAGATCGCTTTCAAGCTTCTGGATCTGCATCGTTACGGTAGATTGAGCATAGTTGAGCGCTTCTGCCGCCCGGTTAAAACTCCTGTGCTTTACGATGATTTGAAACGTTTTTACGGTTTTCAGGTCCATCTCCATACCCCATCTTCGTTAATTCGAACTTGGTTAATTCAAAAAAATCGAATCAAACGTTCTATATATTCAATTATACAAAACAAAGTGAAAGGTATAAAATCACCTATACATACTGACATCATATTTCAAAAGGGGATGACCGAAGATGGATCTACAAAACAAAGTGGCTCTTGTTACCGGCGGCGGTACAGGAATCGGCAGAGCGACATGCTTTGCACTTGCCAGTCGGGGTGCAACGATTGCTGTGAACTATTCCCGTTCCAGATCAGATGCAGAAGAAACGGTACAACTGATCAATAACGAAGGCGGACGAGCCATAGCTATACGCGCCGATGTAGCAAAAGACCAGAACGTACGAGAAATGGTTGATGCCATCGTAGAGCGATTCGGGACCATCGACCTGCTTGTCAATAACGCCAGCATGACACGCCATATTTCCTTCGACGACTTGGAAGCTGCAACGGAAGACGTATGGGATGAGTTGTATGATGTAAATGTCAAAGGCATGTTTTTCTGCGCACGAGCCGTTGCCCCGCTCATGAAAAAGAGGAAACAAGGCGCAATCGTCAATCTAGGCAGCATAGCAGGCCAGACGGGATTAGGTTCATCGCTTCCCTATGCCGTATCCAAGGCGGCTGTTCACGGTCTTACGAAATCGTTGGCGCGTGCCTTGTCTCCGTGCATTCGAGTCAACTGTGTCGTGCCTGGAGCGGTTGCGACAAGATGGTGGGCTGGGAGAGAAGAGCAGATGGAGAGGCTGGCTCCGCAACTTTTATTGCAACATATCTCAACACCGGAACAGATTGCTCACATGATCTGTGCGGTTTTGGAACAAGAAGCGATGACGGGACAGGTGATTACGGTAGACAGCGGTCAGACTTTGTGAAGTTTTTGCCATTGTTTGTGATACGGTTCAGCATGTGACCGCTAATGTCCAAAACCAAAGAATGACAACTCGCCTACCTGTTCATACTGTGATCAGACCAACAAATAAGGGGTAAATCATACTTACTATATATTTTCACTCTTATTTTCTTGACCGTATGGATGTTGGCATTGCTTAGGGTTCCCCACACATTTACATAAAAATCCAATTGATGCCAATGAACTAGGAATCGTGTTTGCGGATACATTAATTTTACCTTTCGCTTTCATCATCTATGTATATTATGCTTCTAAAACAAAGCACCCATGGAGGATCACATTACTGTTTGCGTCAGGGTTTATCATTCTCGAGTTGTTCTACTTAAAGTTAGGGTATATTGCGTACATACGTTGGAACATCGGATATTCCGCCACTTTTTATATCATCGGTTTTCGCTTAGGTGCCTTTTTGGCTCCACGTCTGAAAAGCTATATGCCACCAATCCCATATAGGGTTCGTTTGCTTGCTTTTTCACACATGATCATTATGTGGTTTGGTGCTCTTTTCGCATCTCCCTTATTAAAATTGTATCAATACAAATTAGGTTTGTTTCACGATCCCATGGCTGATTGTCGTTTTGTCGACCTCCTCTCAGGAGAGGTATTGGCCATTTTGTGTACGATGTTCATTCCAAGTACACCCATGAAATACCGACCTCTAGTATTCACCCTTGTTGCAGGCATCGGCATATCATTTGCCTTTTATTCTTACTATCATGGATGGTTGATTTATCACGATTGGAATCATTTCTTGACTGCATTCCGTTATATTGCTCCTATATTTATGATTATGCTTTATGATCGCTGGGAAACGGCATATGTAAACCGTATCGTCGGAGCTTAATGCAAATGACAAAGCAGCTTGCCCGTCGGCTTATGATACGGCTCTGTGTTATCGGACTGTTTGTTCCCATCATGAATTCCCCACTTGAATTCAATATCATATCATCTGTTCCTTTGGCGGCGAAAACATCTTGTGCAGATGGTGTTGACAATACCTCATCCCTCTATTTCGTTGCACGTTGGCATTCCAGGTACTGTACCACTCGTTGGAGCTAGCCGTTTCTGACGACATTGTTGTTCCAAGAGCTCTGCCAGCCATGCTTGAATCTCTCTTGATCTCTCGGTAGCATGTTCAGGATAGGCCAGGTTGTTGATTTCTAGCGGATCTTCGGTTAGATTGTACAGCTCATATTGGTTAGGGACAGGTTCTCTCTTTATGGTCTTGTAGCAAATCGACTCATCAACAACACGTTTATCGGCGTATCTATTCTCCAATTCGCCTGAACGCTGATGCATGTCTTCATTTTTTACACCGGGATCCGACCAGAATTGGGGATTATCAAAGTAAATCGAATACTTCCAGATTTCCTCCCGACCGTTCATGTTCAGCTGAGCCATCACCGTTTCAATATGATTGGGTTGCACAACTGGTTCATAATGGATTCTGAGAACTCCGTACTGGATCGAGTTGTCCGTGGGGTCGTCATCCGTCATGAAATAAATCGGTTCCCCGGCACGCTCCGGCTTCGCTCCGTGCAGGATCATCGGGGATAAGTCCCTGCCTGCCAAAGGATGCACTTCCGTGTGATCTTCTCCGTACCACACCCTGAACACTCTCTACATCAATACCCGCTAGCCCAAGCATAGTCGGAAGCAGATCGACATGAGAGGTTAGCATGTCAACCGATTCGCGGCCGCTAAACAGCCGCGGATTATGAATAATGAAAGGAACGTGAATCACCTCTTCATAGGCACAGTACCATTTTTGATGCATCCCTCCATGAGCACCTAACAGCTCCCCATGGTCTGAGGTAAAGATCACAATGGTGTCCTCATAAAAAGAAGACTCACGGAGAGCCTGCAAAACTCTTCCGATTTGTTGGTCGACGTTTTTTTGGAGCTGGTAGTAGAGTCGGCGGTAAAAGCTAGAGTTCTCTGTAGGTTGGATGAACAGTGGATACACATCGCGATAACTCTGTTGACAGCGAGGTTTCGTTTCCAGAGATTCATGAAGCGTCGGAGGTGGGGGAACATCAGGGACAGTTGGATCTACTGCAAAATGAAAGGAAGGAGAAAACTTGGTGACATCTCCATACAAGGTAATATCATGTGGATTGACAAAGGATGAGACGATCAGCCAGGGGCCGGATTCTGAATACGGATTTTCTTTCTTTTCCTGATCCAACCATCTGATCAGATCAACGGTTTCTTCAGCAAACACTTGATCCCTGCCGGCTAACCCGACAGCCGCGGATGATCCTGAATCGAGGGGATTTGCTCCATGCGGTTCAGGACCAACCTATCCATGAAACCCAAAATCGGCAAGGCGATCCGCATACCAATAGGTTTCTACCTTCGCCGGAATAGGTACACCTGTCTGAGGGTCATAGCTGGGGTATGATTGATAGGTACCAGGAATCAGAATGTCTGCTGCTGAAACATGCCACTTTCCTTTTAGAAATGTCCGATAACCGGCAGCGCGGAAAGTAGTCCCCCATGGTCGGCACACTATTGGAGTCCAGCCAATAGATGCCTTCACCCAATGGCCCCTTCCCAGGTCCGCTTGTCTGGGTCACCCCGTGCAGAGAGGGATAATGGCCCGTGAGAAAGGTGGCTCGGCTCGGGGAACATGCCGAAGCTCCAATATATTGCCGATGAAACTCCATGCCGTTGTTGCGCAGAAAGGTTTGAGCAAGCAAATGTTCTTCGCGCCATTCTAAAAGTTCAGGGCTTTCGTATACTGGAGGGTAGCGTTCTTCATCAACCGTGATCAGGAGGAAGTTGGGCTTTTTGCTGAATAGCCTACGGCCTTCTCTACGATCTGTCCCATACACCTCACCTCTTCTCTGCTTCCTGGCAGCCACTGCTTTTTTGTAGGAAGCTGCCCTTGCTGATCTGTGCTTTCTCCTCGCCAATGGTCAGACCCCTTTCCAAAAGTGACTTCAGAAAAATATATGCATGGGGAGATGCGCTAACACCATTTCGTTACCGCTCCAAGCCGCCTATACAATCTTGCACATCCTTTTTGCAGGCAAGATCCCTTAACCCTGAAAAAACCTAAGCAATACTCCTTGACAAACTACTATATGAGAACTAATATTAGATTATAATTATTATAGCTGATTGAACGTGCTTGCTGCGTGTTCAGATCTAGCTATCAATAATTTGTAAAACCATTTATGAGGAGGAAAAGAGAGTATGTCATTAGTCGGAACCGAGGTAAAACCGTTCAAAGCACAAGCTTTCCACAACGGGAAGTTCATCGAGGTTACGGAGCAAGACTTTAAAGGCAAGTGGAGTGTAGTGTGCTTCTATCCGGCAGACTTTACCTTCGTTTGCCCAACCGAGCTGGAGGATCTGCAAAACGAATACGAAACACTGAAGGGGCTCGGAGTTGAAGTGTATTCTGTTTCAACCGACACCCATTTTACACATAAAGCATGGCATGATAGCTCTGAAACGATCAAGAAAATCACCTATCCGATGATTGGTGACCCTTCCCATACCATCTCTCGCAACTTCGATGTATTGATCGAATCGGAAGGTCTTGCTGACCGCGGTACGTTCATCATCGATCCAGACGGTGTCATCCAAGCCGTTGAAATCAATGCAGGTGGCATCGGCCGCGATGCAAGCACGCTGGTTAACAAAATCAAGGCAGCACAATATGTTCGGAACAATCCGGGTGAGGTTTGCCCTGCAAAATGGCAAGAAGGTGCTGCTACACTGAAACCGAGCCTCGACCTCGTAGGCAAAATCTAAGGAGCAATCGATTATGGTACTGGACGCAGACATTAAAGCACAACTAAACCAATATCTCCAACTCATGGAAGGCGATATCGTGCTTAAAGTTAGTGCCGGGTCCGATACCGTATCTGCTGACATGCTGGCCCTAGTGGATGAACTGGCCAGCATGTCATCCCACATTACGGTAGAGAAAACGGAGCTGCCGCGAACGCCTAGCTTTAGCGTAAATCGCCCAGGCGAAGATACTGGCGTCACGTTTGCTGGTGTCCCTTTGGGGCATGAGTTTACTTCGCTGGTGTTAGCCCTGCTGCAGGTGAGTGGAAGAGCGCCTAAGGTAGATGAGAACGTCATTGACCAAATCAAAAACCTTCGCGGCGAGTATCACTTTGAATCTTTCATCAGCCTGAGCTGCCACAACTGCCCTGACGTTGTGCAGGCACTCAATGTGATGAGCATCCTCAACCCTGGCATTACGCATACCATGATTGACGGTGCGGCATTCAAAGATGAGGCCGAAAGCAAAAATGTGATGGCGGTGCCCTCTGTTTTCCTAAACGGCGAATTCTTCGGCAGTGGTCGCATGTCGCTGGAAGAGATTCTCGCCAAGTTGGGTAGTGCTCCAGACGCATCCGAACTGGCCAACAAGGATCCATTCGATGTGCTCGTTGTCGGGGGCGGCCCGGCGGGAGCGAGTGCAGCGATCTATGCAGCACGTAAAGGCATCCGTACTGGCATTGTTGCTGAGCGCTTTGGCGGTCAGGTCATGGATACCTTGGGCATTGAGAACTTTATCAGTGTGAAATACACCGAGGGTCCCAAGCTAGCAGCAAGTCTTGAGGAACATGTGAAAGAGTACGACATTGATGTGATGAATCTCCAGCGCGCCAAGCGTTTGGAAAAAAAGGAACATATCGAAATCGAGCTTGAAAACGGTGCTGTTCTCAAGAGCAAAGCCGTGATCATCTCAACAGGAGCCCGTTGGCGCAATGTTGGTGTGCCCGGCGAAGCTGAGTTCAAGAACAAAGGCGTAGCGTACTGCCCTCATTGTGACGGACCTTTGTTTGCTGGAAAAGACGTAGCCGTTATCGGCGGCGGTAACTCTGGCATTGAGGCGGCAATTGATCTCGCGGGTATCGTGAGACATGTAACCGTGCTTGAGTTCATGCCGGAGTTGAAAGCTGATGCTGTACTGCAAGAGCGTCTCTACAGCCTGCCGAATGTAACGGTGCTAAAGAACGTGCAAACAAAAGAAATCACCGGTACCGACAAGGTAAACGGGATTACCTACATGGAGCGCGATACCGAAGAAACCAAGCATATTGAGTTGCAGGGTGTGTTTGTGCAGATCGGTCTTGTTCCTAACACGGATTGGTTGGGCGACACCGTTGAACGCACACGCTTCGGTGAGATCGTTGTAGACAACCGTGGCGCTACGAACGTACCGGGAGTGTTTGCTGCAGGAGACTGCACCAACAGCCCGTATAAGCAGATCATTATTTCTATGGGATCGGGTGCGAATGCAGCCTTGGGTGCATTCGATTATCTCATCCGGAACTAATGTGCGAAGACGATGGTAGCTATTGCAGCCGATAAGATATATGGTGAAAACTCTCAACCTACTAATTTTCCATTTTGATTAGAAGGTTGGGAGTTTTTTTGTGAAGAACCTCGGTTTTTTACCATGTTTCTCCTACAACGAGAAGAGGGTTTCATCGTTTGGCGTTGAAGTACTATCCCCATTAATCCCCATTATGGAAAAGAGAGCAAATACATACATTGTGCAGGAGGGGGTTATGAACGCCTTTACCATGTCAGGCTTGATGTCCGCTCGCGAGCAGTCGGGGGAACCGTATTACGAGTTTTTGCGTGTTTCAGCGATGAGTGCAGGAATCTATCAGCTGGAGGCCGGGGCAGTCGATTTGCAGCAGCCCCATACGGAAGACGAGGTGTATTATGTTGTCCAGGGACGCGGCCAGTTACGCGTCGGCGAGGAGAATATTTCTGTCGAACCGGGCTCCATTGTCTTTGTGGAAGCCGGGGTGGAGCACCGCTTTCATACGATAACCGAATCGTTGACCGTGTTCGTCTTTTTTGCTCCGGCTGAATACTCGCTGAGGGATAAGCAGAAATAAGCGATTAGGGGCACGCCAAAAGGCAGGGCGGGGACTCGATCAACGCGTACCTTCCACTGCCTGTGTATTCAGAAGATCTGCAGCATAACTGGACCTACTAAACCAATCATTGAATATTTACACTTCTAGGGAAAGGGAAATCTTGGCTTTTCTCCTTTTGTGGTAGGTGACGTAGGAACCGGCAATCACCAGGAATCCGGGAATCATGCTAGCGATGACGGCGACGGGTGCCCCGATGGCAAGGAAGGAATACGTGGCACCAGCTAGGTCAAAGGTAAGACCGGCATATGCCCATTCCTTGATTCTGGGAAACCCAGGCACGATAATCGCTATCACGCCTAACAGCTTCGCCACCCCAAGAAAGGGGAGGAGATAGGTTGGATAACCAATCTGTTGAAAAAGGGCAATAGAGTCGGCCGAGGAAAGGATGTTGGGGATGGAACCCATACCCATAAGCAGGGCCGTCAATCCGGTACAAATCCAATAGATAACCGTGAGTCTACGCATGATCTCACTCTTCCTCCTCATCTTCTTCATTCGGCAAGCGCACTCGACGTGGCAGCCTATATTTCCTGCTCGCTTCCCGATTTAGTTCGCCTTAGCGTGCGGCCGCCGGCTCTCAAAGCCAGGCGGCCGTCTCCCCATTTTCTTACTTGACCTCGTTCAGCCACTCTTCCAAACGATCCCATGTCTGAGTAATTCCTTCCATCATACCCATGTCCATGACCGTCTTGAGGGCATCCGCCGACACATATTCACCACGGCTGACCAGTTTCGTCTTGCCGCCCAGATCGATGAATTCCAATGTTACCTCGGTCGCGGGCATCGACTCATTGGCATTGCCTTCGGCATCCGAGAAGTAATCGATGTAGATGATCTTCTCCGGCTCCACAATTTCCTTATAAACGGTCTTGCCCCAAGCTTCCATGCCGTAAAATTCACCTTGGCTCTCATCGACGCACTTCATGCAATAATGCCAAACGCCGCCCGGGCGGAAATCGACATGGCAAACCGGAAGCTCCCAGCCCCTCGGTCCCCACCAATGCTTGAGATGCTCAGGCTCTTTAAACATCTTGAACACGAGATCTCGCGGCGCGTCGAAAACGCGCTCCAGCACCAGTACCCGGTCGTTCTCTACTCTTGAAACCATTTTGTTGTTTGACATGGTAACTCCTCCTCATTTTAAGGAATGATCCTATGATTTTTCCTTGTTTTGCAGTTCCCGCAAGTAGTCTTCCAGATTGTCAAATCTCTCTTCCATGATGCGTTGGAAGGACTTTGCCCAGGAATCCAGCGCCTGGAAGGGCTCAGGCCTGATCTTGTAGATTCGACGATTGGCTTCGGCCTTCACTTCCAAAATCCCGCTATCGCTAAGCACCTTTAAATGTTTCGAAGCTTGGGGCTGGCGAATTCCCAGCCGGTTGGCGATTTCTCCTACGGTCAATGGACCGTCGCGCAATAGTTCGACGATTTTCATACGATTTGGTTCAGCCAAAGCACTCAGCGTCGTTATGTCCATGCCCGGATTCTCCCCTGACATGCCGTTCACCTCGTTACGTGATCATCTCTTTCGAATCATCTCATCTCCCTTTTCATTATGGTCATTTTTCTGTTGATTGCAATATACCTTATAGGGAATATTCCTGTCAAGTAATATTGATGAAAAAAATTTTGACACTGGTTCAGTACCGATGCCATTTTATCTTCGGGATGTTTCCTTAACAGTCAAACGTCCTTGTACCTTCATTGCAGTTACTGTGTCCGAAAGTTCAATAAAACAGTAAGTCTGGACTGTCATTATCTCGTCCATGGTCGTAGTTGTTTCTAATGATGGGGGCCCGCTAACTGTGGCAGTATAGATCGTCTAGACGCCTTTCCCGCCCAGAACCTGCATCCTGATTCCGTCCATTTTCCTGATAAACGGTTTGGCGCGCTCAATAAGCAACTTTGTCCACTCTAGTCCGAGCGATGCCGCATGCGCCTCCTCATTCTTCCATATCTCTGTTACCCACACGCAATCAGGTTCTGACTCAGAAATATTAACAGCATACAGCTCGCAGTCTTCCACCGATTGGGCGAATTCGGCAGCTTCTATCAGAATTTGAACCAGTGCGTCACGTTGTCCTTCGTTGACAACCAGCTTTCCAAAGTATCCGAATTTACCCAAGTGGTTCACTCCTCTATATTCTGATTTCTCAAGTGCCTTCACTTTCTTGCAAGCGACTTGAATTATTGTTATCAATAACAGCATATCGATTCAGGTCGGGCTTCATATTGTAAAAAGACGACAATATGGAATCAACGGAGCAAAGGCTGGTTCAAAAGATTTTGTATATGTACACTACACCTTCCCGCTTTCCTAGCGTCTCAAAGCAGACTTTCCACCCCTCTAACCTCGTGTACTTAGATAGTAGAGCGATCTCTAAAACGGCTTCTCTTCACATGGCAAAGAGCTCTCTTTATCTTCCATCTCAGAAAAGAGAGCTCTTTGCTGGCGAAGCTATTATTGCTTACACTTTTTCTAATACTTTTGTTTCGGCATCCGAAGAATGAACTTGACTCGGCAAGTTATCGCTCAGGCCAAGCGCCTTCGCTGTTGCAGAATGGATTTCATGGAAAAGCTCTTGGTCTTCCACTAGCGAGACGCCATAAGAAGGAATCATTTCTTTTATTTTCGCCTCCCACGCTTTCATCCGTTGGGGGAAGCATTTTTCTAGTACCTCAAGCATCACATGAACGGCAGTAGAAGCGCCCGGAGAAGCGCCGAGCAATGCAGCGATCGAGCCATCAGCCGCACTCACCACTTCTGTACCAAACTGGAGCGTTCCTTTGCCGCCTTCAACCGTATCTTTAATCACTTGCACACGTTGGCCCGCTACTACGATATCCCAATCCTCGCTCTTGGCATTCGGAATAAACTCCCGTAACTCTTCCATGCGTTTTTCATGCGATAACAGAACTTGCTGGATCAGGTATTTTGTCAATGCCATTTCTTTTGCCCCTGCCGCCAGCATTGTGATCACATTGTCCGGTTTGATAGAACCGATCAAATCAAGGTTTGAACCCGTTTTTAAGAACTTTGGTGAGAAGCCGGCAAACGGTCCAAACAGCAATGATTTTTTGTTTTCAATATATCTTGTGTCCAGATGCGGGACAGACATGGGAGGAGCGCCAACCTTCGCTTTGCCGTACACTTTGGCATGATGCTTCTCTACCACTTCCGGATTGTTGCAGACCATAAATAGTCCGCTTACCGGGAACCCTCCAATATGTTTGGACTCTGGAATACCGGTTTTTTGCAGCAAAGGCAGACTTCCGCCCCCACCCCCGATAAAGACGAACTTTGCCGTATGGTATTCGATTTGGCCACTCACCAGATCATGTACTTTCACTTCCCACGAGCCGTCGCTAGTGCGTTTGATATCCTTCACACAATGCCTGTACTTGATCTCAACGTTTTTATTCTGTAAGTGGTCAAACAATATGCGTGTTAAAGCGCCGAAGTTGACATCCGTTCCAGAGTCGATTTTTGTTGCCGCGATCGGTTCATTGGAGATACGACCTTCCATGATCAGCGGGATCCATTCCTTGAGCTTTACCGGGTCATCGGAAAATTCCATTCCTTGAAACAGGGGGTTGTTCGACAACGCTTCAAAACGTTTTTTCAAAAACGCTACATTTTTTTCGCCTTGTACGAAACTCAAATGAGGGATCGGCATGATAAAGTCCTGTGGATTCCGAATCAGATTGCTGTTTACAAGATAAGACCAGAACTGTCTTGATAGCTGAAACTGTTCATTAATTTTGATGGCTTTGCTGATATCGATCGAACCGTCAGATTTTTCGGTTGTATAGTTAAGCTCGCATAGTGCAGAATGGCCCGTACCCGCATTATTCCATTCGTTCGAGCTTTCTTCTCCTGCGTTGGCCAGTTTCTCAAAGACTTTGATTTCCCAGTCAGGGGCTAATTCTTTGAGTAATGATCCCAATGTCGCGCTCATGACCCCGGCACCAATTAAGATAACGTCGGTTTTTTCCTGTACGTTGCTCATAATTACCTTCCTGACCCCCTATATTTGTAAAAAGGAGTAGGTACTCCTGCTTTGATGTCACAAAAAAGCAAGGCGCCATCCAGGAACACGCCTTTTCTGTGTTAATTATATATCATTTCGTCTATTAACAGATTAAAATATCTACCATTCCTCTACTATTCTATTATGAACGATTTCAAGCGGGTAATAAAGTGAGAAGTGCGTCCACATGGGCCTGGGAATGACAATAAAGCCAAGGATTTCACTTGGTCACGCTTATAACACGGCTCACTGCGCTGTCTATAACAGCAAGTTTTGAAAAATGACCTCCCCTTTTGCGTAGAATTGGAACTTAACCCAGAAATCCGAAGATATGGGGTTGTTTGCAGATGGGGTGTGTGGTAAAGTTACACCATCAGTTACGAAAGGGTGACCAAACGCCAATGATCTACTAATCCTATTCTCTAAGAACATGCGTATTACAAACGATGTTTTCTGGATAGGATTAGTGCGGGCTTTTATATAGGTAAAAAGTGCGACCCTTCTTTTTATGGAAGCGGTGCGTCTTTTTTGCCTTTCTGTCTGCCTCCTGTCCGAACATCGGAATAGGAGTTTTTTTATTTCGGCGCAATCGTAAGCGGAGATATGGATGCGTTGAGAACAATGAACAGCATCCTTGATTCTTTCTATTTGGGGAGGTAACTTGAATGAGGATCACGATACACGAATATCCGATCAACGAGCAAGATTCAGGGCCATATGGCATAACCGCCGGAAAAGATGGAGCCATGTGGTTTACGGAACATAAAGGAAATCGAATCGGGCGAATCAATACGAAAGGTGAGATCCATCACTTCCCCCTGCCAACAGAAGATGCAGGCGTGATGTCGATCATTTCGGACCGGACCGGTGACTTGTGGTTTACAGAAAATAAAGCAAACAAGATCGGGAACATGTCGACGAACGGCCGTTTTGCAGAACATGAACTACCTCTCGCGGACTCTGCACCTTTTGGCATAACGGAAGGCTCTGACGGCGCGATTTGGTTTACAGAAATGAACAGCGGCAGGATCGGCAGGATCACTGCATCAGGTGAAATCACTGGGTTTGAATTGCCTAATCCCAAGGCATTTCCCTCTTATATTACTGCGGGTCCGGACGGGGCATTATGGTTCACTCAGAATCAGACTAACGCGATTGGGAGAATAACTACAAACGGCGAGATAACAGAATATCCGATCCCAACCCCCAACTCCGGGCCGGTTGGAATTACGGATGGACCCGACGGAGCCTTATGGTTCGTACAAATCATGGCTAATAAAATCGGCAGAATTACAACCTCAGGTGAGATAAGCGAATATGTGATACCAACGCCGGCTGCTCGTCCTCATGCCATCATTTCCGGGAAGAACGGAGATCTCTGGTTCACGGAATGGGGCGGCAACCAGATCGGCCGAGTTACGGTTGAAGGAGTTATTACGGAATACGAGATCCCAACCAAGAATGCAGAAGCCCACGGAATCGCGATTTGTCCCAACGGATATATTTGGTTTGCTGAAGAGTGTAATCTAATTGGACGTTTGACATACTTTACGGAGTAGCTGTTCTGTCGTGGACCAGCAGTGAAAGAGGCCCTAATTAGCAGCATTTTCAAGCTAATTAGGGCCTTGTCCGATTCGTATCTATTAACCGTCTCTAATGCCTTGGCTCTAAGGTTCACCTTATCGGGTCTATCGACGAAATAAAATGATTGATTACTCAATTCTTTTCGATTGCTGACTTATGTCCAGAGCCTTCCTTTTCACGCTCTCATTACGTATCCGTAAAACTTGCCGTTACTTATGGTACGGTTCACCGTGCTGTCTGTAACGGCAAGTTTCAAATTCAATACTGCAAAATTTGGCGTTATAGACCGGTAGGAATCCGGTCTTTTTTGTCGAATAAGAACAGATTGTGAAAGTGGGTGCTATAAAATGACGACAGATTTATTCCAACTATTAGAGAAAAAAATGAAACCTAAATACTCTACAAAATTTGGTATGGCTTTTTGTGATGACTCTATAGAATTTATTAAACGTTTACCTAGTGATTCAATTGACTTAATTATGACCTCTCCACCTTTCGCGTTAACGCGACCTAAAAAATATGGCAACAAGGATCAAGAGCAGTATGTAAATTGGTTTGTCGATCACTTTGCAGCAGAACTACTTCGCATTTTAAAACCGACTGGGAGCCTGGTGGTAGATATTGGTGGAAGCTATAAAAAGGGAGTTCCCGTTCGTTCATTGTATCATTTTGAATTAGCAATCGAACTCACTAAGAAAGGATTCCATCTCGCCCAAGAGTTTTACTGGTTTAACCCAGCTAAAATGCCAGCACCAGTTCAATGGGTAAACATAGAACGTGTAAGAGTACGCGATTCTGTTAATCCAGTGTGGTGGTTCTCAAAAACGGAACATCCTAAAGCAGATAATCGAAGAGTCCTCAAGCCGTACACAAAAAGTATGAAGAAGTTGTTGGAACGAGGCTATAATCCCGGCCCACGTGACTCAGAACATGTTGTTGGCCATAGTTGGCAAATTGATAATCAAGGGGCAATACCTGAGAACCTATTAATAAATGCCTGGCCCTTTACTGAAGAAGTTATAGATGGCCAGCAGGTTTATAATCTGTTGGCTTTATCCAATACCTCTTCAAATGACGAGTATTCTCGTAGATGTAGAAAATACGAACGAAACAAACATCCAGCGAGGTTTCCAATTGAGTTACCGTCATTCTTTATTAACTTTTTGACTGAACCAGGTGATGTAGTTTTTGATCCATTTGGTGGAAGTTGTTCCACAGGAAAAGCAGCTGAAGACCTCGCTAGAAAATGGATTACATGCGAAATTGACCCGTATTATGTAGAGACTTCCCGCCTTCGTTTCTTCGAATGTTTAGGGATAGATGAGGCTGCTTCAACTACAGAGCAAGATTAAAAAAGAAACATTAATTAGACCCTTTCAGTGATTTCTGAAAGGGTCTAATTTATAATCACTCATGAGCAACAGCACTTGCCGCATCGAATGCCAGTGTTTGCATAATTTGTCCTATCATATCACAAATCGTTTCTGAGACACGACTAAGCTCTCTATCCTTAGACGTCTCATCTTCGATTGACTCTGCTTGGTTCTCCTTTTTTTGTTCATCTAATTCCATCAGCAGAGCATGAAATGATATATGTTCGAGGTACATATCTTTGATCGTTTCAATTACATCAATCTTTCTTCGAAGGGACTGTTGAAGCAACGAATTTAAATTTTTGTTGCCAGCTGATACGAAAATGTCAATAGAATCTTCAGATCTTACAACTTTGGCAACCGAATTTTCATCCCATTCATTATCTACCCAGAATTGCTCTCCCTCATAAACAAACCGTGGAGTAATATTTGGGGTTGTTACTTCCCCACCCGTTCCCCCTCCTTTTTGGGGAAGCGGAATGATTTGAACTGGGATAGATGCTGATAATGTTTTTGCTGATTTGGGTATAACCTCCAAGGTAATTTCTGCTGTGTCACCTTCCGGTAAGTTTTCATTTGCTTCGAAATATGCTGTTCCATATCCATTTTTAATTGATGTTATACCCAAGAAGTACCCGAAGTTGTTCGGGGATACAATAGCCCTGAAAGTTTCATTCACTTTAAAATATGAAGGGTCTGCGTTAGTTCGAAAACGTAGTGTAAATCCTTTTCCAGAATAAACTTTTCTCGGGCTTGAGTTAATTATTTCAAACAAAGTTGGCGGTTCCACAACAGGTATTGGGGGTAAGGCCTCTCTTTGACGTTTCTTTTCAGGCGGTGTAACACGTGGAGATTCACCTTTTTGCCCAACTTTGGCATGAATCTTAAAACGGTCAGCTAGTCTTTGGCGAATGTTTTCAATGGCCTTTGAATCTTCTCGTTTAAGGTATTTCTCTTTTCTTTGTTTATTTAAATGATACAGTTCTTCATCTGAAGCAAGTGCTTTTACCACCAGTGATTTTAACTCTTCAAGAATAGAAGTGTCTCTCAGAGATTCCCGAGTACTGGGAAACAGTTGTCGTCTAGACTCATTATCCAGTTCATCACATGAAACGTGAATAATAAGATACTTATCCAGATATGGAAACTTTAGGTCGTTCTTTATTATTGTATTTGGAAGTTCGCCTTGCTTCTGCCCATTGTAAGTTATAACAATCGGCTTCGCAGCTGTAGTATATTGCGTGATACGGTTTGTTGGGTTTTCACCCTCAGACGTTAACACCCACCAATAAATTGTGACCTTACCAGTTCGAAATGCTAAAGTGGCTTTGTCATGATATTCAGTTAGTTTGTTGTGATCAAGTAGTCTGTTATTTCCTCCTACCGGACGATCCTGACCCTTTACTGCATTATTTCTTTTTTCTTCAATCGTAAAAGGAATTACTGGGTCAAATAAATAATGATGAGCTAGGTAATAAAGAGAATTTTTAGGTGCAGTCAATACACTTTTATATTTTCCTAGATCCATTGAAACATGACGCACTAAAGTGCCACATTCAAATGTATCTTCGGAATCAATAATAAATTCAAGAGGGAGATTGTTTCTTTTGTCCACTAGATACTCATAAAGACCGTGCTTATCAGTTTTTATGTTGCCTGGATTAAATCGGACGATTGTAAGGGCAACCTTTTCTGGCTCAAAAATTGACCTTGTAATAATAAGTGTATAGTTTGAGTAGGATAAAGCAGTCGACCCACCCTGTCCAAATGCTCCAGCAAGAAACAATTTTTTCAACTTTCTACTTGCGTTCAAACTTAATATAGAATACGGGATATCTTCATTCTTTATTCCAGTGCCCTTGTCTCGAATGTCGATAGTTGGCTTGTTGACATCACCAGAATCATGAAGAGTCACCTTTACTTTGCTAAGTAAATCCTGAATTTCCGGTGAATTCCAGTTCTTAATATTTGTAAGTCTACCTTCTTTAATCCCAAACCATTGCTCAGCTGCTTCTCTTGGGGAAGATACATCAGACGGTTGGCCTAATTCATACCACTTTCTGTCCATTACACCGTCAATAGCATTTGTAATTCTCTCGACTACTCCAGCTGCAGGATCACTTCCAAGATTAATTGTTGCCAGATTATTTTCTCGGTCTCCAACAGGTCTCCAATCAATTATATAACCCAATTCCAACTGAAGTTTGCTTATAAGATTCAATACATCGCTATCAGTTTTTGCATTAAGAAAATCCTCTAAGATGGTACTCATTTGCCAACCTCCTCTTCCCCGCATTTTTTGGGTAATTATTTTTGGGACTTAGCTTTCTTTTCAAGTACAACTGGTGAACTCAAATCGATAATAAGCTCATTTTCCAATACTTCATCAACAAAAAATTTGTACGTTTTTGATACATCATACTTGAATTTCAACTGAATAAATTGCACAAATTCGCGACAAGAGATACGAACATTTTTAGTCTTTTCATCTATTTTCGGTACTGAAAATCCTGAACCCTCCTCATTCTTAAGTAATTTTACGTGTACCTTTTTAGTGGTTGTATCACATCCTAACATAACACTTTCTACATCTTTAAAATACGGCAAGCAACCAGCGTTAAAACTTATACCATATGAAGCAATTGTTATTGCTGGTATTGTTTTATTTGGAGAAAACCATTGTACTGACATTTCATCATCACCTCTTAAGAAGAGGATATTATAGTATCATTTTTGTGTCAATATTGTATTTTAAATTAAGCATAATTTTTATCTTTTTGGTTGCATCATAAGCCTTATTTCTTCGTAAATCCAGAGCTTATTTCACAGTTGTTAGTACTAACGTTTTTCTAACTCCGGAAACTCTTTTGGTAAAACGCTAGACAAGTTTTGCGCTTTTGCCTGCACTTGCCGATCTGCCAAGCCAGACAAGGGTTTTCTGCTGCTCTAGTACTGCACTCCATCCGCTCTGTTTTGCACAAGGCTGCTCTAGTTGATCCCCCATTTTTTGGAATCCCCGTTGGAGTTACCAACAAAACCGTAACAACCCAATCTTTAGACATATATTATTGATCTGATACCATCACCCGAAGGAGGTAGAAAAAACAACTCTGTTTCACTCCACCGATTTGAAAACAATTTCATAAACGTCCACATCTACGTTCCCGTATACATAGATGTTGACGAAACTGAAACATCAGAGTAGGAGTGAACGAAAATGAATAACATGAAATCCCCTCTTGCCGGAATTGTTGCCAAAATAAACGAAAAAAGGGCGGCACAAGCACAAGAGAACCTACAAATAGGTGCTTCCACAGAGAGAGCAAACGTAGTACTTCTCAAGGATGAGGAACAAAAAATCCAGGAGGTGACAAAGCTTGGTTCGAAACCAGCAGAAAGGGAAAAGTCAAGACCGCTGAGAGTTAAGCCTCTTCAATCAAAAAAAGCTGAGGGACCCAACGATGTAGGGAGCCCTCAGATAACAGCGTCAAAGCATTTAACTGAACAACCAATAATCCCTAAAAGACAAGCCTCTTTCGACAAACGGTACCGAAGGGTTACAACATACTTGGAAAACGGTGTCTACAGCAAGGTGCACCAGCTGTACGAGACGGGAGAGATCGATCGGATCAGCAATCTCGTCAACACGGCGGTCAAGCTGTACCTAATGAAACACTACAATTACAACAGCATGGAGTAGCCTGAAATCCTTACAGTGCACCATGTACACGGACAAAAACGAATAAGTGATGCAACTCACTAGCCCTACATTCCTCAGAGATGTAGGGCCATTTGCTTTGTGTTCGGGAGAAGGCAAAAGGGTGGTGATGAGCAGGTAGCTAAACTACTGGTACTTTTCTTGCTCCCAGTCGAACACGGACTTCACCAGTTTCAGGGCAAAAACGCGATCTTGTTTGGAGCGCTCCGTGAGTAGATCAATCAGTTGGCGCAGTTCATCTGCTCGCGGGGAAGGGTCAATGTGCCGGAACAGATCTTCCAACGAAACACCAAGCCCTCGTGCGATCTTCTCTAGGCTCTCCACCGTGACGTTCTTTTCCCCTCGCTCCACTTGACCAACGTAGTTCGTATGTAAACCGGACAATTCGCCTAGCTGCTCTTGGCTCAGGCCCTTTTCCTTTCGGAGAAGCCGGATGCGATTTCCTAATCGTTTGACCAACTCGGTCACATAAACCACCTCAAGACAAGCTTAAGGGAGGGAATAGAAACCGAACACAAACTATAAATGTTAATTGACAGATAAATAACACCAAAAGATAATAAATGGTGAAGTTTTGGAATCAATAGTGTGTAATGGAAACCCCATCTAGCAAAATTGGAGGCATGAAACATGGACGCGATTCTTTTCTACGGCATCATCATTCTACTCGCCCTCGGCTTTCTCGCTTTGGCCTGGTTCATCGTAAGGGGATGGTTGGCACTCATCGTCGACTTCCTGGCAGGGGTGCTGAAACTCTTGTGGGGCATCATAAAGGCTGCATTTTGGGTCGTAACATTGCCGTTTCGTCTCATCGGAGCAATCTTTCGCCTGTTCCGAAAAAAATCGACAGCATCAAGGGAACAAGATGTCACCTCCGTCTAGGTACCTCTAGGGTTAAGAGATGGAAGATTCGGGAAAGGGGGTGACAGTCATGGCACTTTGCAGCGAATGCGGAGGCAAAAAGAAAGTTCTTTGCGATTGCACCGGCGGTGTTGGCAAACACGCCGCCGATGACAATTGTTACGCGTGCGGCGGCTCAGGTGTACATACCTGCCCGGCCTGCAACGGTACAGGAAAAGAATAGGGAATCTTTTGTGTAGATAAGGCATTCTGCCGCCCGTAACAGGGACGGTGGGATGCCTTTTCACATTGTCGAGCGTGTAAAAGGAGGAGGACATACATGGATACACCGGCTGAACGGTACGAGCAGCTGGTTCTGCAGGAAGACCAGGTTGTGTTTGGCATCCAGACCTGCGAACACTGTGTCACGCTACTCCTGGACAATCTCTACCAGTCAGGGGAGCCACGAAACCAAGCGACGTACCACGAAATTCTGAACCTGATCAACGAGGTCGAACAGCGGCTTCGTAACCAGTGGCTGAACATCAAAATCCAAAAAGCATTACTCGCTCACCTGATAAAAAAGAAAGGGGACCTGTAACTTGAGAACGATCAAAACACTGGTAGATGTACGCTGCTTGCGGAAAGCACAAGCCTTTTCCGAGAGCTTCCAGAAGTACCTGGAGGAAGAGTTTCTGGAACTGAAGGAGGCGTTCGATTTCGACGGTCTGGACGAGGAGTTTGCGCTCGATCAATACGGTTTCATGGTCGTGCTGGAGAAGGGAGACAACCTACGTGACCTGTCCGTGGTGGGCTTAAGCCGAGAGGACGGAGGATTGCTCGGCAGCCTGCCGGAGTTTGTCGAGAAGGTGGAACGAAACGGTCAGTGCTGGTACAAGCTGGTCATAATCTACACCAACGAGTACGGAATGGCTTTCTACGTTCCGTCCGAAGTCGTTGCCGACGACGAAGAATTCCTGAATTGGCTGGAGGAGGATGTAGAATGAGCAAAGAAATCGATTACATGACAAGAAATGGGAGATTTTCGTCCGATAAATACGTATCAAGAGGAGTTAGCGAACGAGTGCCACTAGACGTACAATTGGCCTTGTGGGACATCTTGGAAGAACGAAAGCGACGGGGAGACTCTCTGGATTACTTGCAGGTGTTTGAGTTGTCCGTCGTTCTGGTAAATGGTGTACCGCTCCAGAATGTACGAAACCCGCAGGAACAACCTCCACTTGATGAGGTTTTCTGCCTATACGTTGCCAAACCTATTGGCGGAATTACCATCTGGGTCATAGACTCCGATAAATATTGCACAATGCTTTTTCCAAACGAGTACTAGGCGGTGTTACCATGAAATTAACAGCCATTGCGAAGATTGTCCTCCTAGTCGCCGAGGTAATTGTCATTCTAGGGAAAGAAAAGATAGGTAAAAGACAAACATAATTTCACAACTAAACTAACACCGCAGCGAATTTCCCTTCTAACGCAGATGAAGGGGAATTTTTTTAAAAAGCTAAATATCGTTTAAGGCTGGTTTTCCGCCACAAAAAGCTCGGCACGCCGTCATAAAAAAATGAAAGTCCAAATTAGGCGATCTCATGCCAAAATCGGCGATTTTCTGAAAAAAACACGTATTTTTTCCTTTAAAAATTGGGCTGCTGAGGAACCTTTTGGACTCGATAACGAGCCTAAAACGTTTGCGGGCGTTTTGTGCTGATGCGTTATTTTCTCCGTTTTTCACCTAGAGTCGTTTGTTGGCTGCTCTCCTCTCAATAAGTAAACTGAAACTACTTTTCACAAGAGAGGAGAGATAAAAATGGTGGGTACACAAAGACTGGAAGAAATCCAAAATCTGATCCAGGAAGCGGTCAGCGCATTTGAAGCTGGTGACATGGGGGCTCCGTTTGAGCCTCCTGTTCTGGCTGCGCTTGTAGAGGTAGCAAGTCAGGATGTTGCTGAATTCCAACGCCTGAGGGATAAACTCACCAGCGCGGGTGTCCCAAAGCGTGATTTAAACGCTGCTCTAAAAAAAGTAGCGGAAGAAGCAAGGAATACAACGTCCCAACAAGGTGGTCAACCCTTGTTCACTCTCGAACAAATTCAGGAATTGCAGAGTAAGGGATTTATTATTGACCCTCAAAAAGGGGTTATTAACATAGATCCCCATCTCTTTGCAAAGTACGTGATGGATAAATACCATTTGGTTTTTACCGTGGGTGAACGTTTTTATGTTTATAAAAACGGTGTCTGGAAACCACTTCGCGAAAAACAGCTACACCGTCTCTTGTATCGTGAGATTGAAGCCGTCCAAGAGGGGGCCTGGAACCCTAGCTGGGAGGGTCGCTACATGGCAATTCTACAAAGATCTGCCACATTCGTGGAAGAGTTCGACACCGACAGGGACTATATTAATTTGGCAAACGGTATGTTCAACACCAACACCTTTGTGCTGGAACCACACGATCCCAATAAGTACTCCAGCATTCAGAATCCCATTGAATACGACCCTGCGGCAGAATGTCCGAGATTTAACAGGTTTCTACACGAAATTTTTCAGGGCGATGAACAAACCATCAAGGTCGTACAAGAGATCATGGGATACTGCTGCACTTCCGAAACACGAGCCCACAAAATGTTCATTTTCGAGGGAATTGGTTCAAATGGTAAATCGGTGCTGATTGAGCTCATTGAGCACCTTGTTGGACGCCAGAACACTTCCCACGTAGCGATGAACGAACTCAACCATCCTTTTGCCCGAGCAGAACTGGTTGGAAAAATCCTAAACGTGTCAGCTGAGAATGAATTTAATGAAAAAGGGCTGAACACGCAACAAATAAAGACCATCGTAGCTGGAGATATGATTCGGGTCGAAAATAAGTTTGAAAAAGGCTTCAGCTACAAACCAAAATGCAAGCTATTGTTTGCTCTAAATACCCTGCCGACAACCCTTGATAAATCCCACGGTTTTTACAGAAGACTGGTAATTGTCCCGTTTCGTAGGATCTTCAGGGGGGCTGAGGTAGACAAAAACCTGCTACAAAAGCTTCTCGCCGAATTGCCGGGCATCTTCAATTTTGCGATGGAAGGGCTCAAGCGATTGAGAGAACAAGATTTTGAATTTTCCACTTCTAAGGCGATTCAACAGGCTGTTTCTAACTACAAAAGTGAACAAAACCCCGTCATACCGTTCGTTGCCGATTATATCCGAGTAGGTAACTCAAGCGACAGGCTTGGTAGCAACGAGTTGTATGATGCTTTCCTTACATGGTGCAGAAGAACTGGTGAAACAGACTTCTCATCTGCCACAGTCAGAAGACGTCAACTTTTCTACGACGCCTTCAGGACAGCACTGTTAGAAGCTGGGATTCCAGCACCAGATAGGCAAAATTCTGGCGGTTGGCGGTACTTTCCTGGATTAGTGCTGCTGGATAAACCGGAAGATGATCTTTCGAAACTTTTTGAGGATGACGACTGTTCAGAGATTCTCCCACAAACGGAGTCACAAAAGGAACCTCAAAGAAAGGTTCCAATCAAACCACCAGCACCAAAGAAAGTGTCGACACTCAAAAAGAAAGAGACAGATGAAGTTCTTTCGGACATCCTTCTCTCCTAGTGCACAGCTGCACTTTTGGCTCAAAGCCCAGTAAAGTCAAACTAAGCGCCTGCTCTTCGTTGTGCTCTCGTGCTGCACTGTAGTGCACTGCGCAGCACATCACTGCAAAACCTTTGGGTCGCGGCGCTCCGCTGCTGGCAAAACCGATGTACACAGGGGCAAAGGGGCCAGCCTTGGCCCCATAAGATCCCTTGTAAAAAATTTTCCATCTGGAGGGAACCATGTTGCATCTGAGAGTAGACGACAGCTACACTGCGATGATCCAGATTCTTGCCGAGATGGTCACAAGTTTTCTTTCCACCAATCAAAAGCGCAAAAAGCGGTCGCAAATAAACGAGAGCATTCGACTCCACATTCTTGCCCTGTTGGACCAGGAGGCCGAAGAGTTGGCCGACTTCGAACTGACTGCGGAACTTCTCGGTACACGAGAGTTCCGACAAATCGCGTAAGAAAGGAGTTTCCTTGATGAGCTACGATTTCAAAACAAATCCAATAAACGTTGCTATATACGCGCGTGTGAGCACGGAAGAACAAGCTGAACAAGGGTACAGCATCCCGGCACAACTGGAAGTGCTTCGTTCTTTGTGCAAATCGGAACGAAAAATTGTCTACAAGGAGTACGTGGATGCAGGGATTTCCGGTAAGAGCATCGACAAAAGGCCTGCTCTGCAAGAGCTTTTGCGGGACGTTGAAGAGGGTAAAATTCAAGAGGTACTGGTCTGGAAGTTGGACAGGATCAGCCGAAAGACTTCCGACCTTCTGTACATCGTGGAAAAACTCAATAAAAATAACGTAAAGTTTCGGAGCTACTCCGAAAAGGAGTTCGACACCGAAACGGCAGCAGGGAAGTTGAGCATTCAAATCTTGGGTGTAATCGCCGAGTTTCAGCGCAACACCATCATAGAAAACGTAAAGATGGGGATGAAACAGCGGGCACGAAACGGAAAGTGGAATGGCGGTAACGTCCTTGGATACAATGTTGTCGAGGTTCCTTCCGGTAAAGGTAGCGAGTCCGTGCTTCTTGTCAACCCTGTCGAAGCAGAGCTCGTCCGAAAAATCTTTCGGATGTACGCAGCTGGTCAAGGGCTAAGAAGCATAGCCAATCAACTCAATAACGAAGGCTACAGGACAAAACTTGGGAATTCGTTCAGCACTGTAGCAGTCAAAACCATTCTCACCAATCCCGTGTACATTGGAAAGATTCGCTATAACGTCCGTGAAAACTGGAACGAAAAGCGACGCAAGGGAATCAACCCAAACCCGATCATCGCAGACGGGGAACACGAGCCCATCATCGACATGGACACCTGGGAAGCCGTACAAAAATTGTACGGCAAAAAATCAAAAACGTCGCCGAGAGTGTTTGAGGGTACGTACCTCCTGACTGGCCTGATGCGGTGTCCCCAATGCGGCGGAACTTTGGGAGCCCATCGGGTAAAAGACAAGCTCAAGGACGGAACCGTTGTCGTACGGCGGTACTACGTTTGCAACAGGTTCAGGAACAACGGAAGTCGCGTTTGCAGTTCAAACTCCGTCCGGGCAGACCTTGTGGAAGATTTCGTGATGAACCGAATCAAAGAAGTCGTTCTTCAGCCTAAAATTTTGGAAGACATCGTAAATAAAATCAATAAAGATCGCTCAAAGAGCGTCTTGCCTCTTCAAAAAGAAATCGCAGCGTTGGACAAGGAGCTGAAAACTCTCGAATCCCAGAAACAGAAGTACTTCAAGCTGTATGAGAGCGATGCCATAGACAACGATTTTCTGGTCGAGAGACTCAACGAACTAAAGGCGAAGTTCGACCAGTTTGCACAGCGCAAGCGTGAGGCTGAGAGACAGCTTGAGACCAACACGTCAAGCCCCATCTCAATCAAGGAAGTTCGTGAAGTCCTGACAATGTTCCACAAACTCCTGGAAAACTCGCCCCTCAACACGCAGAAAACCCTTCTTCAAACGGTAATAAAGCAAGTACACGTAAAGAAGAATGGCAAAGAACTCGAAGGCATCGAACTAGAGTTCGACGAAGGGATAAAGAAGTGTTTTTTGACCCTTGCCCCTTCCACCGATAAGGTGGAGGGGGCTTTTGCTTTTCGCAAGCAAAAGTCCCCCCCAAGGTACACTCTCGTAATCTAGTACCCAAAATGGCTCGTAAACGCCCGTAAAACGAGTCTTTTCAGGAAAGGTGATGGTAGGTAAACCTCTAAAATAAAACATCTTTGAAGGGCTCCTGAGGGCTCAAACCTCAAAAAACTTGCCGCTACTTGTGATACGGTTCACCGTAACGGGTCGGACGGTCAATTTTCTTTACAGCAGCAAAACAATAAATCCGTCAACCTGGTACTTCGGCAGCTGTACCAAGTTGGCGGATCATCATTGTCTATAAAGTCATTCTTTGTACTCATCAAGAACAAGAAAGTTCATTTCCTCAATTCTCTTTAATCTCACATCGTTGGTAACAAAAACATCAGCATTTTCCATAATTGCCGTTGCTAGAAATAATGCATCTGGTGTTTTTACTCCGTATTTTGCACGCAATTCAGCCGCAAGTACACTTGTTTGCTTGTCTATTTGTTTGATTACCAAATTAGGAAATGTACTGATGACAGCTTTATAAGCTCGAACAAGCCCTTCATTGTTATCTTTCAATGGTTTTGTCAACACTTCTGTCAATAGTAGTACTGATGTAATCCCGACTAGATGCCCTTTCTCAATTAACGAAAACACCTCTTTACAAGGATCATGGTACAGGGGATGCTTTTCCATCAAATAAATAAGAGCGTTAGTATCAATCGCCACTTTGCCGTATTGCTTCAAATCAGCAATTAATCGCTCCATGAGCTACGCTCCCCATGGATATGCTCCTCTCCACCTACACTACTCCACATGTCCTTACCAAGCCCGGAAAGAAATTCAGTATATGACTCTGGTCGTTTCATCAAAAACAGTTCTTGAGTCCTCTCATCATAATCCCAGATAAACTCGTCACCCAGTTTCTCTTTTACAATATCTAAAATTTCCGCAGGAATGAGTACAATTTTATATTGATCCTGATCAGAACGATGTGAAGATTGATTCTGCGAATTCATCGGGAGTCCCTCCTTGCTTATCTTCTCATTATTCATTTTACCATATTTTCAGGTATTTCAGACGGATATTGGCTATTCAAGTAGTCATCCCCATCATCTGGTTCAACAGGTGAAAGATACCTGTCGGATTAAATCAGACGAGATAATAAAGTTGTATATTGTCGATCAAAACGGCAAGTCATCAATGCCATCTTCAGCTTCCGATTTCCCGTTACCCATTGCAGTTTGTTCCTCCCAAGTAATCCCGTATGGAACTCCGCCATTCGTATAGCCAGCGATGAAGCTAAACGCTTCATCCGAAAAAGGTTGTGCCCGGAGCCATTCCTCTCTTTGCTGTTTCTCTTCCCTTTTTTTTCTTGCCTTTATTCGATCTTCTACACTCTGCTTCACTTGATTAACGTATTTTTCATCGAACGACACGCTCAACATCTGCAATTCCTCAATGGCACAAAGTAAATCTACCCCAAAATGCTTACTATACCCGTGCAAAAGATTTTTCCCTTGATACTTGTGAAGCCAATGCTTTGCCGTCTGCAGACGTCCCGACCTGTTTAACCGTTTATGTCGTGGTGTGGAAGACTTGCCCTTTTTTCTGGACATTTTTATCAATCCCCATTTACTGTCCTGCCATATGGTATCTATTTTCACTTGCTACTTATCCTTGATGATCTTTCTCCATGGAGATGGCGACTCAAAGTACATCATAGTTCTATGATATACTAGTAGCAACTAATATGTAGCACGAGGGAAGTGACCATCTTGAAAATCGGCAGAAACGCTCCCTGCCCGTGCGGGAGTGGAAAAAAGTACAAAAAATGCTGTTTATCCCAAGACGAACTCAGAGGTTTTTCACCATCGGCGCCACAAGATGCCAAAGCCCTTCTTTTTTCATATATCGATCAGGAATTTGATTGGGATCATTATTTATATGAGTTGTTAGCTAGAAACATTGTCAATTCCATGTACCCCCAATATGAACCTACTATTATTGCTTCTGCCATTCGAATGTGGAATCTGTACGCAAACGCTGCTCACCCAATAGTAAGGAAACCTGGTGTCATGGAAGCTGCTATTGAATACTGTGTTGCCAAAATGCTGGATCTTCCTGTGACGCAATCTGAGTTATCGGAGAAATACGGTGTCTCAGTAGGAACGATCTCCAAACGTGCGCAGGAAATCCTCGGTGAGGAATGGTTGTTTCATACCATTTTCCAAGAAAACAGCGGCCTGCAGACACATACCGATCCATCTCGTCTCTCTGCAGAAAGAGCTCTGTACGAGATGACAAGCCTAGTTAAGGGAAAAGAGTTCGAATCAATGGAACAACTCAATGAGTTTATAAACTCGCATCTATCTAACCACACTCGTATGACAAAAAACTCCTCCCTCGATCCCAAAGAGATGGCACAGAAGATCCTGTATGATGCTTGGGAAGAGCCTTCTGTTCCAAAACGAATTCAACTGGCTAAACAAGCTCTTCAATTGTATCCAGATAGTCCGGACGCCTATAACATTCTCGCTGAATCAAGTGATGATCTGGAGGAATTATTACGGCTTTACAAACAAGGAAAAGAAGCTGGGGAGCGCGATCTTGGCTTGAGATGTTTTCATGAAGATCGAGGTCATTTTTGGGGATTAATCCATACTCGACCGTATATGCGATCAAAGGAAGGCTATGCCAACAGCCTTTTGATGGCAGGACAAATTGAACAAGCAGAAAAAGAATTTTCAGAAATGCTCGATCTGAATCCTAACGATAATCAAGGAGTTCGCTACTCTCTGCTTTCAATCTACATTGAATTGAACCAGTTTGAAAAAGCATCGCGATTATTAGAAACATATAATGAAGATAGTGCCTACATGAATTACAGTCGTGTGTTGATCGAATATGGGAAAAGCGGTTTGTCTTCAAAATTGGATCGCTTACTGGCTAAGGCAACTCAGCAAAATCGTCACGTTATTGATTTTCTCTTAGGTCGAAAGAAGCTGCCCCGCCAGTCGCCGGATTATTATAGTTTTGGCGATACAAACGAGGCCATTATGTATGTAAATGCTAACTATCATATTTGGCAACGTGAGGGTAAATTACTTCAATGGTTAAAACGCACCACAAGTTGACCAAAACAAGGGCAGCCTCGAGAGCTGTCCTTGTTTTACATTTTTATTGGGTTATTATAACTTTGACCGTCGGGAAACATCATTTATGGTATTTTTCACCGTAACGGGTCGGACGGTCAATTTTGTTTATTTGTGTTGCCATCAGTTACAACTCACTTGAAAGGACTTTTTAACAGTTAGGTTGAAATATATATCTAGAATGCAATTAGTTGAGTCCGTATAATTGTGTAAAATGCTAGACTCCCCAAAAGAAAGGGAGCCATATTCAAATCCCTCAGTTAGAATGGTGTTGTCGAAGCAACATTCTAAATGGACGAGGTGTTATGAAATGGCTCAATACCAGATTAACGTAGATTCGCAGCTTTTGCATCAACTGTTTCTAGGAAACTCCCAAGATGCCGGTGTAGCAAAACTGCTAGAATCGGTCTTAAACCAAGTCTTGCAAGCGCAGGTGACGGAACAAGTGGAAGCCGATCGTTACGAGCGTACCGAAGATCGACAAGGTTACCGGAATGGTTCTTATCCTCACCCATTACATACACGTGTCGGTACGATTGTGCTAAGTGTGCCCCGGATTCGTGGTGCCAAGTTTTCTACGGAACTCTTTATGCGCTACCAGCGAAGTGAACAAGCACTGATCCTCGCCATGATGGAAATGGTCATCAACGGTGTCTCCACACGTAAAGTGTCACAAGTGACGGAGGAGCTCTGCGGCACAGAGTTTTCGAAATCAACGGTCTCCGACCTGTGTAAACGTCTCGATCCAATCGTCACGGCTTGGAATAACCGTCCGCTGTCGGATAGCCGTTTTCCTTTTGTTCTCGTTGATGCGCTGTATCTGAAAGTGCGTGAAGACGGTCGTGTTCGCTCTCGAGGCGTAATGCTTGGTATTGGCGTGAATACAGATGGACACCGCGAAGTATTGGGCCTCATGTTGGGCGATACAGAGTCCGAAGAAAGCTGGAGCGAATTCTTCAGTTGGCTGAAGTCTCGTGGACTTCGCGGTGTGGATCTTGTTGTATCTGATGATCATGGAGGCTTAGTGCGTTCCATTCGTCAACAATTACAAGGCGTCGCTTGGCAACGATGCCAAACGCACTTCATGCGTAATGTCCTGGATGCGACGCCCAAAGGGCTTAAGGACGAAATCTATCCGAGAGTACGCGCAATTCTAGAGGCACCTGATCCAGCCACTGCAAGAATGATGCTTGAACAAACGATCGCAGCATACGAGGAAAAAGCGGCGAAAGCAATGCGGATTCTAGAAGCTGGCTTTGACGATGCTACGGCTGTTCTGAGCCTTCCAGAAACATACCGTAAACGTCTACGGACTACGAACAGCGTTGAGAGGCTGAATGAGGAGGTACGTCGTCGCGAACGCGTCATACGCATCTTTCCAAACCGTGAATCGGTCATTCGACTCATCGGTGCCCTACTCATGGAACAAGACGAGAAATGGGCCGCCGGCAAGAAGTATCTCGATATGGCCGAATACTTAGAATGGCGGGGAAACAGACCAAAGTCCGCTTCTAAAGTGACACGCATTATGTAGCAAATTCTAGCTGAGGGAATTTACACACAAATTCGGACTTGATCAAGGGGATCCCTCAGCCATTATTCATGGCTTTTGGGACACCCTCCGACCATTAATGCCATTTTACCTAGTTACATGAGGATTTACTTTTATGGACATTTGAAGCCCAAGCATTTTGCAAACCTGATTCTGGAAAAAGACGGTGTCACGGAAATAAGCCAACTCTTCATCAGTACTAGCGTCCGTAACCATAAGTAAGCTACAATCTTCAATAATGATTCCGTCTATCTGCATTAGGAACAATTTTACATTGTCTTCTATTTCATTAATCTCTTTAGCAGTAAAGCACCCTGTGTTGATATGAAGCGGTAATGCCCAACTTACAATTATTTCAGAATCAGAGATAGTAACATTACTTGTGCAATGGTCAGTAATGTAAAATAGTTCCCATAAAAGTTGATGCATCATACAATCTTTTTCAATGGGGTCCGTAACTTTAGCAAAACGTATCCCATTGAAGCCTGTAATAACAACTTGAATTTCTTGCAAAAAAGTACCCTGCTGATAACGAACATGCTCATACATGAAGTTGAAAGTGTCTTTAACTTCATTGCGAGTATCGATGAAAGTTACGTTGTGTTTCATATATTTTTCATTCCTTCCCTTTTAATGATTGTGGTTTATCGTACTTGGCCGGATTTCCCATTACATATAGTGCAATCAGGCGGCAAACAGGGATATACCCCTTTGCCATATTCGATCTTGCTAGCTAATAATTACACACTGGTATCAAGTCGAGTGAGTATTGTCGTGCAAACCAGTTCTTCTTGAAGCCCTTATTGATCTGATCTACAAACTGATCTACCTCATCCTGTGTGTGAAACGTAATCGGCTTTGGCAATACCCATTCGGCTTGTACGCCTCTGGATGTAAGGCTAACTCGGTTTGGTTTCGGCTTCATTTTTTTCACATCTTTTAGCATCCTGTGATAGATGTAAGCCTGAACCTTATTCGGGCCTTCTCTCTTGAGCAATCCCTGTTCAAATTGAACATTTCCTTCATGGAACGTAGCCTTGTAGCCTACAAACGACATCGACATAATTTCACCTCCGATCTATTAATACGAGAAGAATTAAACTGCCGATGAGTGTACTTAGCATCCTTACGTTGTTCTAGTGATGTGTGCTCATCGGATTATGTTATTAAATTTAAAACAATGCCGAAAACAAAATAAGGGAAAGACGTTTGAGCGTCTTTCCCCCTAAACCTTAAAAGTCAATTATTAATATCTTGAAGAAAATTTTCATACATGATTTGTTGCAAAATCTGTTTTGCTTCCTGCTTATTTCGGTCTCCGTTTCGATCACTAAGTGCAATTATTTTTAACACTTGTTCTAGCCAAGATCGAACTAGTTTTTCCTTTGGATTATCTGGATTGTTCAATACGTTAATTACCTTCGTAATTATCTCCTCATTTGATGGATGACTTAATATTGCGGCTTCCGTATCCTCTATCAACTTCTGTATTCTGCTGTTAGCCTGTTCTTTGAACTCTCCTAATATAACCTGTTCAAACAGAACTTCGATTACTTGTCGTTCATAATCTTTGTCATTGATATTATTTTCTGCTAAATGTTCTATGCTTGGTTCCAACTTCTTATTTTGATTATCAATCGATTTTCTTAACAGGTAGCTAATCAGCTTATCCAGTTCCTCTTGTTCAATTTCCCGCTGTTTTCGAGTTTCTTCATCACAATGTCGTAATTCAAGTGCGTTTTTAATGTAATACGTTGATAGTTGCTTAGATAGATTTAGATGGTAAGTATCCAAAGCCTTGTTCATCCCCAAAAGCACCTGAAACCGAAGTAACGCGGGCATCATCTGAATAACAGCCATTACTTGGGCTACCTTTTTTTCAAGCTCCACAATTAATTCTGTTTCCTTTTCAGCACGAACAAAAGAGGGATGGTTTTTTATTGCTGTCTGCAAATGATTAGGAACGTATGTTTCGATGCTTTGAAACAATTTTTCGTTGTATTCCTTTACCCTATCCAAAGAGTAAATCTGTTTGGTCTTGTCACGACTAAACTCTGGATGTAATATCAATGAGTCAAGCAAAACTAGCAAAAAACCATGCCAATCTTTATCATATTCATATCGTGTAGATGGTTTAAAGTCACTTTTGTGAACGGCACTGTTAAAATCCTCAATAACGGCACTTGAAAATTCCCCACTTTCGGCAGAAAATCTCTCCCTGGAGGAGAGAAATATGCTAAAGAATGGGGAGTTTTACTTGATTAAAGACATGAAACAAAGAGGAATGAGTACCACGCAAATTGCGAACGAATTAGGGAGGGATCGAAAAACAATCCGTAAGTGGCTGAAGAGAGATGAACCTTCGAAATACCAGCGAACCGTCAAAAAAGCAAGCATCCTCGATCCATTTAAACCCTATATCAAAGCGAGAATGGAAGAAGGCTGCTTAAATGCTGTTGTCTTGTTTGATGAAATTAGAGCCCAGGGATACTCAGGACAAATTAGACTCCTTCGTTCCTTCATGGAACCATTGCGCCCCGTCGTTACCTCCAAGGCAACGATCCGTTATGAAACCACACCTGGTAAGCAAGCGCAAGTAGACTGGGGACATTTCAAAGTGGAATGGAATGGTGGATATAAACGACTATACGCCTTTGTCATGGTTTTGGGATACTCGAGAATGTTGTATGTGGAATTTACGGAGAACGAACGGCTGGATACCCTCATCGGCTGTCACTTACGTGCCATGCAATACTTTGGAGGCAGACCGGATACATGCTTGTACGACAATATGAAAACCGTCATTGCAGGTTACGACGACCAAGGCCATGTATTGTGGAATGAACGTTTTTCTCAGTTTGCAAGTCATCACGGCTTTACCCTCCGGCGTTGTGCCCCCTACCGTGCACGAACAAAAGGGAAAGTAGAAAATGGTGTTGGCTATGTGCGAAAGAATTTTTGGCCTCGCGTACAGTCGTTTACCAGCCTGAGTGACTTGAATCAACAAGTACGCCATTGGTTGGATACGGTAGCCAATGTACGGATTCACGGCACCACACATGAAAAGCCGGTAGATCGATGGAAACATGAACAGTTGAAGCCGCTTAACCCGGTTCCGTTCGAAGAAGTAGAACGGCATACTCGAAGAGTATCCAACGATTTGCTCGTTTCTTACGGAGGAAGCAGGTATTCTGTACCCTATACCTATATTGGTCATACGGTACAGGTACAAGATCTCCAGAATGGTCATATCCGGATCTATCAGGGCAACACGATTATCGCTGAACATCAAAAAGCAGTTCGTTCCAAACAAGTCGTAACCAATAAAAAACACTTCGAGGGGATTCAAACCCAAAGTCGCGTGAAGGCTCCCCAACCTATGCCGCGTCTGGTTTCAAATCCAAGCCCTGAAGTGGTGGAACGTGATTTATCAGTCTACGAGCAGTTTGCTGACGAGGAGGTGATCGTACAATGATGCTCCAGTCCCGTTTAGAAGAAGCCTTTTCGCAAATGGGATGGGTACGAATCCCGGAAATTATTCACCACCACGCAGAAGAAGCTGCTGCTCAGAATATATCGTATTTGGAGTTCTTGGACAAGCTTTTGCAAGAGGAAATCAAGGCCAAGAGGGATCGATTTATTCGAATGAAGACACGATTGGCTCATTTACCCTACCATAAAACATTAGAGCAATTCGATTTCAGTTTCCAGCCTTCCGTAGATGAAAGACGGATTCGTGATTTGGCAACCCTCCGGTTTGTGCACCAACAGGAGAATCTCATTTTGCTGGGTCCGCCAGGAGTCGGAAAGACCCACTTGTCTGTTGCATTGGCTCTGGAAGCCATTAAGCAAGGTTTGACAGTTTACTTTACAACTGCTCACGATTTGGTTCAGACACTTCAGATTGCCCATCAAAACAATAGTATCAAACAAAAAATGCGGGCTTTTATTAAGCCGAATGTACTGATCATTGATGAAATCGGCTATCGCAAGATGGATGAAACGGCAGCTCATTTTTTCTTTCAAATCGTTTCGGAGCGTTATGAATCTGGTTCGATTATTCTTACCTCGAACAAGTCTTATGGTTCGTGGGGAGAGATATTTGGAGATACGGTACTTGCCACCGCCATCCTTGATCGATTATTGCATCACTCCCACACCATCAACATTAAAGGAGAAAGTTATCGCATAAAGGAGAAGAAAAAAGCTGGTTTCTTTCGACCAGAGACAATTGAAGATAAAACCGAATGAACGGAATTTTCCCGCCGCCAGCCCCCCTCGGGGGGCATTATTCAAACAAACCTATTGCCTAATATGGGGAAAATTCAAGTGCAGATAATGGGGAATTTTCATTTGCAGTTGACAGCTATGGATCGTAGCAAGGGTTTTGATCGATTTAAGCGTCAGTTGACGTTCCAATTCGCAGAGCTTAATCAAAATGCTTTCGATTCAGTTCGTCTGTTTTGGGGTCGTGATGGGATACAAGTAGATCGGTATCGAGTCGGCTCTCGCTCTGCGGGGTATATCTTTCCGTACTACGCAGTTGAAAATTATGTCGGGCGTTTACTTGCCGAGCTTGAAAAACGAACGGTGCGCCTTTCCTATCTGGATGTGCAGGGGCAGGAGTGTTCGCTGGTAACCACATATCATACAGCGACCGTTGCTAAGTGGATGGGGTCGACTCCTTCCGATGCGGTAATCAAGAAGTGGGCGGATTGGCGTAGCAGCACGTCAGTCGGGTACATCTCTCTCCCTAACCTGCAACAGCCTGGTTGTTTTGTCTCAGTGCCTGTCCTGCGCATCACTCGGGTGGTGGTGGTTTAGGGAAAGGTTTTTGGCACGCTCGTTGGCATGCTCTTATGTTAGCCCTTTTCGTGATTCCCGAAAAGGGCTTTTGTCTGTTTGGGGACTCCTATTAGCTGTGCCTAAAACTATAAATAAAGGCACCTATCCGTCCTACACTAATAATAGGGCTTCGCGGCGCAATAATATGTTCCCAAAATATGCCCTTTACCTGAGTACCGTAAACCAGTTAATCGGGATTCCCTTTAACCCTGAACTGTTCCCTGTAACGGGGTTTTCGGAACGCATCCAATTCTATATTCCTTCGACTTGCTTGGCAGGATATTTTGTTTCGAAGGAGTTGAGTTGGTATGAGTTCGAAGGTCTGGGGGTATGTGCGAGTTTCAAAAGCGGAACATCAGAAGCCGGATCGTCAAGTTGATCTTTTAATGAAGGAGTACGGCATCCCGAAGGAGGACATCTTCATTGATTCGATCAGTGGTGCGAAGTTCGAGCGACCTGAATTAAGACGAATGCAGTCCGTTTTACGTGAGGGAGATACGGTTGTAGTAGAGTCTCTCAGTAGGGTGTCGAGATCGTCTAAGGATTTATTAACGTTGCTGGAGGATTGGCAAGAGCGAGGGGTCGCCTTCATCTCTGACAAGGAGAAGCTTGATTTTTCATCGACCACGGGGAAGCTCATGCTCACTATGTTGGCGGCTCTTAGTCAGTTTGAGCGTGATACCCTTCGAGATCGTGTGAGGGAGGGAGTTGCTTCGGCAAGAAGTCGCGGTCGCATTGGAGGACGTCCGAAAACCGACAAGAAGGCGTTAGAAAAGGCGGTTAAGCTCCATGTGGCGGGAACTCATTCCATTCGGGAGGTTTGTCAGCTAACAGGGGTATCTCGGACGGTTTTATACCGAGAACTGAGACGGTTGTGTGATTTAGAGCAGGTGGAGTCGGGTCATTCGTCAAAAAATTAGACTTTAGCTCCGGCAGGGGTATCTTTATATCGGCTTCGCAATTCGTATTTTCGATTTTTACGAGTTCAAAATCTTCACATGGTATCTGGAGCATTAAAGATGTCGGTCTGTTTCGGGGTTCGCAATAAGCCGCAGGACAGGCACTGAGTTGACGCTGTAGCGTAGCGTCTGGCTCGGGGTCTGTCTTTTTTTGTTTTTACTAGGGACTTTTTTTATAAAAATCGGTGCGGTATCGGGTGAGAAAAAATCTTTCGGGAGTCTGCTACGGATATCTGGAACTATAAGTGTTCAAAAAATTCTACTTGGCTTTGTGTGGGGGGTGATTGGATATGCAGAGAGAGACTGGTCTTGGTCTGTTTATTTGTTGGATTCGTTCTGTGCGGCACATGGAACATTCGCGCGGCAGAGGTGGATTGAGGTTACCAGTCAGCTTGGTTGTAGAGGGCTTCATAGAACGACTGACATCCGCAATAAAATACCAAAAAATGGAATGAAGTTAAGTTTTATCTACAGAACAAACGTTCTAATTTATTAACTTGACTCCCTCGCTTAGACCATGCTATTACATACACCAGTATTGGTCTAGATGGGAGATGGTAAACAGTCAATGTAAAGGGATGGGGATAAAGATGGATCAAAATGTACAAGTGGATTCCTGCAAATCACAGGGGATTGAAAATTCTGAACTGCTTATTCTGACGGAAGAGGAATTGAAGAAGGAAGAGTTGATCGGCGTTCTGGCTGGACTTATAAAAAATTACGCAATGAAGCAACAACAGAACAAGTAACCTTGTTTGATGCGCTGTGGGCTTCTATTTATTAGAAGCCCCTATACCAGAATATGATGATCATGGAGGAATGTATGATGGTAGTAAATAGTAAACCGAAAGCTGCTTTGTATTTGCGTGTATCGACTGAGGAACAAAAGAAGGAAGGCTTTTCACTTGGTGCTCAGGAAGATATTTTGAAAGGGTACTGCGTTTCAAAGGGCTACGAAGTCTTTGAAGTTTACAACGATGGTGGATATTCTGGTAAGGATTTCAACAGACCGGATATGCAACGGTTGCTAAGAGATTCAAGAGACCAGAAATTTGATATTGTGTTAGCAATCGCAGTGGATCGAATTTCCCGGAGTAATTTGGATGTATTGACCTTTGTTGATCGGGAACTTCATCCACGTGGACAAAAGTTGGTTATTAGCACATGCGATATCGACAGTTCAACAGAAACAGGGAAGATGTTCATTTCCTTGCTGGGAACATTCGCTGAATATGAACGTAGGCTGATTGTGGGACGGGTAAAAAAAGGAATGGAGAAACGTGCAAACGAAGGCTTAACAAATGGCGGTCGTATCTTAGGCTACGATTCCGTTGTCAACGCCGACTTTATTTTGACCCACCATCGCCGGTTTAGAACTGACCCACCCGGCGATCTTTTGTTGGTTAGGTGGCAGAGGGGGAGCCGTAGGCTCCAGTCCTCATCTTCTCACGAAGTCGGTAACTATTCCCCCTAATGTTGACGATGTGGGAATGGTGTAAGAGCCGATCCAGGATAGCCGTAGCAAGTATCGGATCGCCCATCAGTTCCCCCCATTCACCAAAACTCTTGTTACTAGTCAACAGAATACTCCCTCTCTCGTACCTTGCACTTACTACCTGGAAAAAGAGGTTGGCTGCCAAACTGTCAAACGGTAAGTAACCAATTTCGTCAATAATCAGGAGCTTCGGTCGAATATAGATGCGGAGGCGTTTATCCAGCCTGTTTTCCGCGTAAGCTTTTCGCAGATCCTCGATGAGTTGCGAGAGACTGACAAAGTAAACGGATATCCCTTGCGAGATAGCTTTTACAGCCAACGCCACCGCCAGATGACTTTTTCCTACTCCGGGAGGCCCTAAGAACAAGACATTCTCGTGTCCGGATACGAAAGTCATCGTGGCCAACTCTCGAATCAACCGTTCGTCAATGCTGGGTTGGAAAGCAAAATCGAACTCTTCCAGTGTTTTTCGGTAAGGCAAGTGTGCAAGTTTGGTGCGTACCTCCATATTCCGTTTTTGACGTTCCGCTATCTCTGCATCAAGGAGCATGTTGAGAAAGGACAGATAAGTGGGCTGTCCATGACTTGCCGCTTCCAAATGAGCATCCAAGAGGAGAGCTGCTTGCTGAAGCCCAAGTTCCTCGAGACGCAGCCGTGCCTGTTCCAGTTCGATCATGCTCCCACCCCTGTCAGTTGCTCATAGACATCCAGCGAGCGCACTTCCACTTGCTGCGATGAAATCTGTCGGGCTTGCGGACGTGGATAGGCATATCCTTGAGCGGTCGTAAGACCTGCATACTGTTTTTCGCAAAAAACAGTTGCGCGGGATCGATACACCTTTTGGTGTCGAGCAATACATGTTCCGTCGGCCCAGATTTCCACCCACCCATTCACTTCTCGCACGGTTATCTCACGTCCGCTGTACCTCCATGGAACCCCATATCGTACACCATCGTAGCTAACAAATCCGTCTCGGCTGACCTGTCTCGGTTCATGCAAGTATTTTTCCCACCGTTCAGTTGAAGGGATGGGCGGCAGATTTTCCTCACGGAGTCGATCAATGGGACGTTCGCCAGTTGTTCCATGAATACGGCGGTTAATTCGCTCGCACCAGTGAAGGGCTTGTTGATTGAGATCCTGTAAATCAACGAAGCGTTTGCCAGGAAGGAAGTTGTTTTTTACGTATTGAACGCCTCGTTCCACTTTGCCCTTTGTTTCGGGGCGTCGAACTTTGCATACTTTTGGAACAAGCCCAATCGCCGCAGCAAAGTCGGCAAAAAGTGGATGCCAGCGGGGTTTTCGATCATCTCCCATGCCCAGTACGACTGTTTTCATCTGATCGGTCAGCATCACTTTGGGGATACCCCCAAAATATTCGAATGCGTGGATCAGGCAACGCAGAAAGCTGTAAATGTCACAACGCTTGGTAAACTCGATATAGGTGGCACGAGAGTACCCCAATACCATGACAAATACCGGAACTTTCCGGACGTTACCGTCCTGATCTACATAATCACACAGTCCCCAGTCAACCTGGGCGTATTCACCTGGTTTCGTCTCATAACGAAGAACAGCGGGAACTTGTTTGGGAGGACGGAAGTCCTTCACATAGTCTTTCAGGATGGTGCGCCCTCCGGTGTATCCCTTTTCTTGTAGAAGCTCGAATAAAACCTCACAGTTATAGATACCTTCTTGAAGCCGTTGCTGCAGGAACGGTTTAAAAGGATCAAGCTTGGAACCACGAGGTTTACGGGTTCCTTTTTCGGGGGTGAATTCACCCCGGAGATATCGGCGAACGGTATTTCGAGAATGCCCCGTCAGACGGGCAATTTCACGAATACTCTTGCCTTCTGCTCTCATGGTATGTAACGATATCACTATCCCACTCCTTAGCATGTGTCTCCCTCCGATCATTAACTTGGCCGTTAATACCGAAGGGGATATATTCGCTAAGGGTGGGTCATTTTCATTCCGGCGAAACTGGGTCAATTATATCCCGGCGGTGACACCTCAACGCTTACCTGCCGACAAAACCGTTAAAAACCACAGTCAGAAACGACTGAAAACCGTTAAAAATCACCTCCAATTTTTTTATTCGATTTACCATCCTAACGAAAAACCAGTGCAGACCAGCGTATCAGCGACTGCGGAAGAGGGAAGAAGGAAAAACCGTGAAATCATTCCCGCCGTTATAATGAGAATAGTGACCGATGCGTAAAAAACTCTGTCCGAGCTAAAATCTCTGAACATGCCAAAAAATAAAGGCAACCCGTAAGCAGTCTCTCTCGAACTGCTACAGGTTGCCTATGCGAATGAATCTCTTAAAAATACGATACCCCTCAAAGGAAAAATAACTAGGTGCGGTTGAGCAACTCTAGCTAAATGCCGATAAAATGGATCAAACTGCGCCAGACCGACTTATGGTCGCTTGTGATACCGATAGGTCGGAAAAAACCGCAATCTTGAACCCTCAAAACCAGTAGAGGGTGCGACTCCATATCAAGACGGCGAGGACAGGCGCATCACGCCAACTGCACATCAAACTCAGACCAATAACGAGTGAGCCGAAAAACGAAAAGGAGGGGAGCAGAACAGGTGCGAGTGGCGGGAAAAGTCCAATAAGGAAAAGATTCCCTCATTGGACTCATCGCTCTGCTGACCTCATCTAACCGATCTTAATAAGCAATGTCGTCTCTGAACTTTTCTCATGTCCAATCTGATCAAACGTCTGGTACTTAATGTATTCGTTATCTCATTTCATGTCCTCAAATTATTTAATCTCACTGCATATTATAAAAAATATGCCCAGAACAACTCAATAAGCACAAAGCACATATCGGTGGTTTTTGGTGGTTTTGATGGTTTTACAGCTAGTCCATAGGTATTAGAAGCCACTCCATCGGTTTTAGAGCCAGTGAACCGCTAGACAGAACCATAATCAAACCAGCTGACCTGATCCTCTAAACTGGCAGGGATATCGAAGTTAATCCAGAGATATTCCTCATTATAACGCCCGACTGATGCCGAACTGGAGACATAGAGTCTTCGCAAATACAACTTTCGCCATCCCGCCTCAACCAGTCGATCATAGATGAAACTATTGTAACCGCTGAGGGCAACTTTAGCCTGAATCCCCATTAACCTATCAACCAGCCGCTCATGATCTGCCATCGTCCAAGAGCGATCTCCATAGTGCTTATTTATTATCGTACAATCCGGTGCATAAGGTGGATCAATATATGCAAAAGCCGAGCTACCCTCGGCAATCAAATCAAGCAATTCTATGACATCGCCATTAATAACCTGAACATCAGCTAATATCGGGTAGAAACGATCTAACTCCCTTACCCGTTTAAAATAACTTCGAAGCCGCCGCTTGTCTGACAACCTTGAAGAATCAAAAGTACTGGTCATGTCCGCCGCGCGTGACTGCATACACTGGATAAAGGTGAAAGCTGCTGATTCGACTCCTCCCAATCGATAGGAATGTCCCATCGAAATCATACGTGTCTCATATTCCAGCGCATGCCTCGCCCGAAGAAACACATCCTCACCGACTCCCAAATCCTCAAGCAACGCCATTAATTCATACACATCAGGTTTCATACCCAAACAAGCGAAAAGATTACACAAGCCGAGATGGATCTCAGAGTAAACTCGATGCTTGAAAAGACTAACTGGCAAGTTTAAAAGCGTTCTCGCACCACCACCGCAGGTTTCATAAAACGAATCCAAACTATATGTACGAGCGGCGTACTCTATTACCGCGATGATTTGTTCACACAAGGCGAATTTCCCGCCAATATAAGAAATAACCGAGCGAGGATGCCCGACGTCATACTTTATGGCATTTTCTCGTTTAGCTACGCTCATAGAATCCCCCTAGAGCCTAAACTTTCCCCAGATCATCTATTTTGAAGATATAGAACCGCTTAACCTCTTTGGAGCTAATGTTGGGCTTTATGGGCTCCTGTAAGCGAGCCTGATTACTGTTTATGGCATGATTTAAATGTACTAAATGGCAGCTAATTTATGCTCATATTAAAAAGAGCCACTTGCAACATCTATTAAAAAACATACACTCCCCGTTGGGCATAACGTTCATGGGAGGTATATAGGAGATGTTAGCAATGGCTGAAGTCAATTATATCAGACATGAAACAAACACAAAAGGTCGCTCCTACTCTTCTGTTGCAAGACAGATGAATATGGATCGCAGGACAATCAAGAAGTATTCGGAGATGGAGGATTTCAATCAGGAGGTGAAGTCTGTACAGACAAGGAAAGCCAATGTAATGGATCCGGTTAAACCAATCGTTGATCAATGGCTACTTGAAGATATGGGGAAGAAAAAGAAGTTCAGAAGAACCGCAAAGCGAATCTATACTCTTCTCGTTTCGGAACATGGATTCCAAGGCTCTGACCGTACGATTCGTGCCTATGTGGCGAAAAGGAAAGCCGCCTTATTGGACGAGAGCAATGACACTGCCTTACCGTTAGAGGCGAAGGCCGGCACAGCACAGGTAGATTTTGGGGAAGCTCCTTTTAAGCACAGGGGAAAAGAGGTCATCTTGCCCTTCCTCGTCCTCTCATTCCCTTACAGCAATTCATTCCTGTTTCAAGTGTTCCCTTCCCAAAACCGGGAGTGTTTTCTACAAGGACTGACGAACATGTTCGCCTTTCTAGAAGGCGTGCCGCATACGATCCGTTTCGATAACCTGTCACCTGCGGTGAAGAAAGTGCTGCCAAACGGGGAACGGCAAGTAACAGAGGAATTCGCTCGTTTTGTTGCCCATTATGGCTTCCAATATGAATTCTGCAATCCGGGAAGCGGAAACGAGAAAGGGCACGTGGAAGCAATGGTCAAATACATACGAAACAACTATCTGTTGCCGGAAATCCACTATGAAGACCTGTCGGTCTTGAATGAGAAGACCCTGAATTGGAGCCTGGGGGATCGGAAACGTTGCCACTATGAAAAGGATACCCTGATTGCCGAACTATATTTGGAAGACAAGGAGCGCTTCCTCCAACTGCCCGGTAAAGCGTACGAATGCGTTCGGTTCGAGCAGGTCAAAGCGGATAAATACGGAATCGTCCGTATTGACCAAAAGCAATATTCCACTTCGCCACGCTTTGCGGGACAAGCGGTATTGGCGAAGATCTCATTTGATACGATCTCGCTTCTGAACGAGGAAAATGAAGTGATCGTACGCCACCCCAGATTATATGGGGAGACAAAGAAGTCGATGGACTGGCAACCTTATCTGACCTTGATGGCAAAGAGGCCAACCGCTTTGAAATACAGCTCATTCTACGATCAATTGCCGGAGGAATGGAAAGCCTTTTTCGGTGAATGTACAGTCGAGGAGAAACGGAATGCTCTCCAACTTTTATCCGTCATATTAAAGGAACAGGATTTCGACATATCTCTACAAGCCCTACGGATTGCATCCGAACATGGACATCCTACCACGGAATCCATCAAGCACGTCTATTATCAGCTTGTGAATGGACGAGGCATTCGAGAAACACTGTCGCTTCCGCCTTCAGTGCCATCAACTAGAAATTCAAGCAGAGGCCTCTCTCATTATGATCGGTTGATGATTATGCCAGGAGGTGAGCAGCGGTGAGAAGCCTCATTGAAGAGCATGCCAAGCGTTTGAAATTAAGTTGGATACGGGAGAATTATCACGCGGTGGAAGCTGAAACACATGAAGAATTTCTGCTCTGCTTATTCGAAAGGGAAATACAGCAACGAGAGGAACGGAAGCTCAATCTCCTTCTCAGTCAATCCTGTTTGCCGGATATATCTGGCAAGCAGCTAGAATGGCACGGTATTCATATGAATGGAAACATTACAAAGGAAGAAATCTTGCAAGGCAGGTTCATAGAGAGAAAAGAGAATTTAATCCTATATGGAGGCGTCGGGGTCGGGAAAACGCTTATGGCAGCCTTGGCAGGCTGGAACTGCATCCAAAAAAGCCAAAAACGGGTGCGCTTCTATACAGTCGCTCAACTCGTGAACAGCCTGTTAGAGGTTAACGAGAAGGGAACTCTTGGTAGGCTGTTTAAACAAATAGAGAGCCTGGATCTATTAATTCTTGATGAATTAGGCTATGTACCCCTTCACAAGCAAGGAGCAGAGTTACTGTTTCAAGTGATCAATCTGTGTTATGAAAAGCGTAGTGTCATCATAACCAACTTACAGTTCGGCCAATGGAATCACGTTTTTGGCGATCCAATACTGACGGAAGCATTCATTGATCGTCTCATTCACTATTCGCATTTGATTGTTTTTAATCGTGATAGTTTTCGTCATAAGGATTCACTGATGAATCGATGATACCCTGGTTGGCAAGTGTGCATTTTTAATTGCCAAGCGGTACATTTTCTACTTGCCAAATACACCTGATTACTTCGCTTTAAAAGAAGCCCCTGCTCCAGCCACCCCCGAGCGATCTCCTTAAAACGAGCATCCCTGGTACCACCATCCAGATCAAGTATCTCTAACAAAGCCTCTGTAGTGATTCCAACGGCATTCTCTCCATACTTTTCTGCATATTGTTCGGAATCAAGAATAACCCCCGAACTAACACCATTTTTATACGCATCCGATGAGACTGTCGGGAAAGCATCAGGTTCGGACAAAACTGCATCAGCAACCAAGCTGAACAACTCCAAACTCTCATCTGCACCAGCAGAGCCTTCCATCTCCGACAGCAAGTTTGGCACTCTCCTGAAAATACCGTTTATTTTAAGGTACTTCACATAATCGATAGTTTGATGTAGCTCCACCTTCTCCATACTCCCAAAAACATTCAGATCTCTGAGAAATTCATCGAACCTATCCCTCAAATCGATGACCAAGAAACACTTCGATGCATGACCCTCTAACTTCGTGGTAAACTTCACTGCATACGTATTCTCCGTATATGCCGGATGTTTCCCGTATAATAATTCAACCTCCCACAAAGCCTCAACCGGATTCGCCATTTCGCTGACCTGTTCAGCTATATTCTTCCGCTCCTTTACCAACTGTAACACAGAGACCGCTCCTCTCTTTTAAAAAAGTACTCCTCAAGGGAAGTTGACATATTGTGACAATCTCTAAGACCATTCTATCAAAAAGCAGGTGATCTGAACATCCTGACAACAAACACTCCAGAGTAAAGAAAAACGACTCAACAATTCTGAGCCGTCCATCTTACCAACTAAGTATAGACCTATAAAGTCAATATTAAATTCGAATAAATCCGTCAAAAAACATCCTGAAAATAAAGCAAAACTGGAGGGGTAAAGTACCAACTGTAACGGATCAACTCCATGAAAATATGATAAACTGCCGTAAACACGACGATTTTTGAGTGAAAGGAATATCCGAAGAAGAAATATACTAACGGAAGGACAATAAGTCGGAGTTTACAACAAATACTTTTACATATAATGCTATTTTATGTATTATTAACCTATGGTGGGTGTAAAATTCGCTAACATGGTAGTGCAGAAGGAAAAGTTATTAAATAATAAATGTGAGAGATAGGGCTATTTCCTACGAGTGAACTTAGCCCTATCTCTCACTGGTGCCTCGGAACATATAATCTTCAAAACTTATTTATAATTCGAGAAACCTTAGGAGTCGTGACATAGTTTCGTGCAGGTTTTTCTTTTTTAACTCGCACTCCCATATTCGCACGACAGTCCAGCCACGCGCTTCAAATCTATCTGTGATTTTTTTGTCATGCAAAATGTTACGTTCACGCTTCTTATCCCAATAATCAGCATTTTCTTTTGGGCGTGTATTACGACAATTGTGACCGTGCCAAAAGCAACCATCAACAAAAATTGCAACCCGTTTTTTAAGGAACACAAAATCGGGATGCCCCTTTACAGGGTAGTTGCGGCGCCATCCTGTAATTCCATATTCCGTAAACAAGTTAATCAAACGTAGCTCTGTTGATTTGTTGCCTTTCGACCTCACCCTTTGCATCACAGAAGAGCGAGTCTCCTTGTCATACACATCTGCCATAGCCGGTCACTCCTCTTGGGCTCCACCTGCAGAAGGTATTAAAAGTGGATATTCGCCCTCAATGACATCATGCATGACTACATCAATTTCCCCGACTAAAGAGATATATTCTACCAACTTATTGATTAAGTTTAGCAAATCGATAACATCATCGCGTGAAAAGACACAATGGGTAAAGTCGTATGAATTGAACTTCATCCAGACATTTTTAATGATATCATAACCTGCGATATTGATGCGTTGAACATCAAGAGGACATGGAATCTCTATTTTTATTGTTCCGTCGGAAAGTATGAGAGTCTCGTGCTCTTCGTCAAAGGGCTGATCGATAAGCTTCAACTTGAAACCTTCTGGAATCTCTGCTTGGATAGCTGCAACATCAAAGCCCATACGGTTTGCGGGGATGTAGTCTCGCTTTTCAAGTTCTGCCACTCTTCGTCCAAGCGAACTTATGTGACGGAATACATCCGCATTATTTACAATCGGAATGCGCGGCCGCATATCAGCGCGATTTACGGTAAACAAAGCACCTTCGAATTCGTCTAAATATACCTGCGAACAAAGAACAGCAAACGTATAGAACACCACTTCTGTCGCGACAACATCAGTTGGGACTTCTAATAATTGAGATAAGGTAGCGCACAGGTCAGCATGAATATTGTTGCCGATAACTCTATTCCGAGTGCCTTTCACAGGATACTGATTAAGATAAATGTAAGAGTTGCCTCTTCGGCATAAATCATTATCAGGATAATACCAACAAAAAGAAGCAAATTGCTTAAGCATATCTTTTTGGTCCTTAGGCGAATGAGAAAGCGCAAATCCGATAGTTCCCTCGGCATTGAACGCCGCGCTGATTTCTGGGCGTCTTCGTGTTCCACCGCCCCCAACTCGGCTAAATCGGTGTAATAGATCCTGCCAGAGAAATGCCTTCATGGGCAAAAATGGTCTGAATGCATAATCGACAATGTTGGTATCAAGTAAAGTGTCAACGGCTCGCACATTACCGTAAGAAGCCAATTGCTCGGCAAAGAAATTTGTCTCCACAACTTTTGGTGGTTTGTCTTGATTTGCCATCCATTCTTCCGCAGCGGATTCCCTTAGTTGCATAATTTCCTTGCTACGCCGCTTAAGCATAGGTGCTTTCATATGCGTGAAGATACTCGTTGGAGCCAATTTTATACCAGAACAATATTGCTGAAAAATCGCGATCTCATCTGCTTCGCTACTCACAGGCCAATATGATGAATAAAGCTCTTGATTAAAAGGTATCGATGGACAGAGGCCATAGTTAGCCTCGTCGATATCATGTTCCGTAAACATCTCGATCATATTTTCAGCACTCTGCTTAAGTATTTCTGTTTTTTCTGCTTTTGCACTGCGGGAGAGATCGAAATACATATATTTGGTCATTCCAACGGCTTCTCCATAACGGCGTGTTGCAAAAAGTATAGCCCGCCCTTGTTGGGTATTAAACAAGCTGTCGGATCGAATACCGGCTCTTGCGTCGGCATCTACCGATACGAGCCACACACTGGAAAAGTGTTCAACAATGTACTTTCTTGCAAACTTGTATGAATCGGCTTCGAGAAAACTGGATGGCACGATCAACGCCAAAAAGGAATGATTCTGAGACGCTTCTAGTTTTTCACAAGCCCAACGCAAGAATTGTAAGTACGGATTGTTAATTTGTTTTTGAGTATTCTGGCGAATACGACGGTTTTGAACAGGTGGTCTAAAATCATCCATGAGATCCAGGATTACCGAAAAATCATCACCTGCGTTAATCTTCGATGAATCTGAAGATGGAGGATTTCCAATAACAAGAGTTATCGGTCTTGAAGCAATTTCATAAGCTCTATTTAACTCATATCCCTCGACCGTATGGGTATTTGCAGGAATGCCAAAAAGATAGTTGCTTAGTGTGTTTGCTAATAACAATTCATTCTGGGAACGCGCTTCATTAATCTCTGTGTTAAGCATTGCCATTCGATAATTAGCAAGCATATATGGGGCGGGTAATATTTCAATACCACATAACAAGTACGCCCCTCTTTGTACATCGTTTCTTCTTATGCTTTCGAGAAACGATCCCGTTCCGCAACATGGGTCAATAATTGTGTTCCCGTCTGAAAAGATACTGTTTCCATCAAAAGTGCGCCTTGCGATAATTTCAGTTAATCTAACTATAAAATCAGCTAACTCGATGGGAGTATAAAAAGCACCATAATCGAAACGCGAACGAGCATCAAATTTAGATAAAAAGAGTTCAAACAGTTTATGATAATCAGGATGCTGCCGCTGTTGCTCGGTCATGTGAACGAACGATAAGAAACTTATACACTCATCAGTCCATGTGTGTATAAAACTACTTTCGTTACCAGGACTGTTTAAATAATGAATAATAGTAAGAAACGGACGAAGGGCTTGTCCTTCGACAATTTCTCGCGACAGGTACTCCCTAATTTTTCTTTCCTTTTCTACTGCAGAATCAGCATCAGTACATTCAACCCGATGTGCAAATAAAATCGTAAACATTATAACTTGCGCTGCAAAATCTGCGAACACACGGTCTTCACGCATATTCTGATCGTTATGGTTATATACCAGTTCTTTCAATTCGTCTAATAAAACGATTGCGTTTCTCTCTTCATCATCCATTGCCTCGTCTAACGGGATGGCAGAATAACGAAGTATTTCATCAGACAGATTGCGCGTTCTGAGCGCTACTTGCTCTACCAATGTCCCTTCGTCGTAATATTGAGGCGACGGATCAGAAAAGAATCTATGCATCATGTGCTCAAACTGTGGATTTGGAGTAAGGCGAGACCAATCGGGCCGATTCATTAGTGCTTTATCAATCAACGAAACGACTTGTGGTTTCTTTCCATCAGTAAATGAGTAAACAAAGTCTATACCATCAGTGATTATAAGCTTGTGTCCCAAGGAAAGATAACGATTAAATTGCTCTTCATACGGAGTAATATCAAAAGAGTTCTGGCTCAAGCCTTTGGCTTCAATATAACCGTATACACCCAAAGTATTCCTGTCATGCATACGCCAATCAGGTCTACCCATACGAGCTTGATTTTTTGGTTCGAGTACGACAACGATATTCGGGTTACCGTTAAGCTCGACAGCCAGCTCTCTAAACATAGTATCCAAAGGAGGTCTGAAGGAAAGCTCCGCAGTGTGTTGATTACCTGCCAGAGCGTCTCGGTATTCCTGCTGAAGGCTTGTTAAATATTTTCTAATGATTGCCTGATAGGACAAAATCTTTCACTTCTTTTCTAAGGTAATATTCGATTATGCTCTCACCAATAATTTTCCCCAGTTTCGGAGGGACGGCGTTTCCTATCTGTCGAGCAACTTCAACTTTTGAACCCGAGAACACAAAGTCGAGTGGAAAAGTTTGCAATAATGCTCCTTCGCAAAGCGATATGCTCCTCAATTGTTCAGGGTGGCCAAACATTCCACGTGTGAAACTATCAAAACGTGCTGTAATAGTAGGTGCTACATCATCCCACGACATTCTACCGTATACATTGCGATGACCAATAATTGCGCTATCTATCTTATGACAATCTGCCAGTAACTCAACGGGGAGATGGTCGCGCCCCTGACCTTGTTTCAACGCCATAAGCCGTTTAATATTTTTATCGGACAGCCGATCTCTTCTGTGAAGAGGGTACTCCGGATGTGAGGTTCCGTCCTCTGGAGGCTCCGGTAGGAACTCTATTGTTTCGCGTACTGTTTGGCGTTCGCCCGTCGGTTTTGGAAAAGTATATTCAGAGCCTATATCCTTTCTTTCTCCGACCAAAATAATGCGCTTCCTGCGTTGCGGAATACCATAGTCTTCTGCATTTATAAGTTGCTTATGTACAACATAGCCAATAGCCTCCATGTTGCTTATCAAATCAAAAAGGATCGTTTTACCACGTTTGCCTTGTATGCCTGATACATTCTCCATTACGAAGAACATCGGTCGAACCTCGTCTATAAGGCTTCCGTATTGAAGAACAAGATCATTTCTGCTGTCAACATCTTCACCGATACGCTGTACTGAAAACCCTTGACAAGGCGGCCCACCGGCAAGAAGGAATAGTTCCCCTTGTTTTAACCCAATATCATTAAGTAGCCGTCCTCCAAGCATATTTCTAATGTCTTCACACAAAGCAGGATGTGAAAAGTACTTTTTATTGTTATTGATTGTCTCAATACATTTCGGATCAATGTCAAAACTAAGTAACACTTCAAGTCCAGCCTCTTGAAGACCTAACGATAAACCTCCCGCGCCTGAAAAGCTATCAACACAAGTTAACCGCATTTTTGAACCTCCTTGTGCTTTTAATGCCTGCGATAACACTTGAGTATGAATTGCTCACCGGCAAGTCTACAGCTTGAATACCCGCACTTAATTGTGCTTCCGATGGTTCGCAAGAAAGAAGTTCTATTAATACGCTTGACGCAATACCGCATGACAATAGGGGTGGTACGGCTTCTCCAATTTGACGGTAAATGTCATCAAATTTTCCTTCAAATGCAAATCCATCAGGGAAACTCTGTAAACGCGCAGCCTCTCTTGCAGTAAGTCCTCTATCTTGTACAGGATGCGTAAATCGTCCACTCGCAGGATTCCGGGCGTAATGTGTTATTGTAATAGAAGGTTTGTCCCAACTAAGTCTTCCATAAACATCTGAAAAGCCATTAACCCGAGTCAAGCACTCGGGGCCAACTCCTTCAGGTAATTTACCGCCGTCATGAGGGACTTGTCTAATTACTTCGAGAGTACTTGGCTTGTGAGCCACCGCTTTATGCATCCAATCTTCAGTTGAAGCCTCACCCGCGGCAAGTGGACTTAAAGAACCAATAGCATCTCTAACAGTTCTATATTTATCCGGTGTATAGACACCTTCTGGTAACAGGAACTCCTTTTTCATACCAATAATAACCGAGCGAAAGCGTTCCTGTGGCACTCCAAACTCGGCGGCATTATAAATGTGTTGCTTTACTATATAACCTGCATTGAAAAAAGCTGTCCTAGCTTTACTGAAATATTTCCAATACTTATTAGATAAAAATTCAGGGACATTCTCCATGATGAAGACAGTAGGATTCACTTCTGAAACGATACGAGAAAATGCTATCACAAGGTTGTTTCTTTCATCATCTTCTTCATCCCATCGTTTTTTCCTATGAGAGGAAAATCCTTGACAAGGAGCACAGCCAATCAGGACTGTTGGGAGTTTCGAGTCAAAATTGATGCTCTCCAGAAAACTCTTAATGCTCTCCCTATCTTGGGATATCTTTAAGATATCATTATTTAACAATGGAGTCCCAAAGTTTTTACTATATGTAGCCGCAGATATAGAATTAATATCGCATCCTCCTAGGAAACGAAAAACTGGGAAGATGCGATTTATTGCGGCAAAGCCAAGAGAGGTTCCTCCCGCACCACTAAAGAAGTCAAGCACTTGAATAGGGTTACCGGCTGTCTCTCCAATATTCAACGGCTCAAACGAAAGCAACGCATTTTCGGATGCGGTGAATAAAGCAGACTTGTATTCTCTGTAATCATTAATACCAATAGCGTTAGTAGTCACACTTTCAAGTAACTCTTGTAATTTCATTCTTTCACCTCAAAAACTCAATTATTCATGATGTAAAGTATACATAATCAAGACAATTAGTCCAAAGCACTTTTACCGCTCTTTACCCATTCGTCTATTTCAGACAGCTTGAATTTCCACAACTTGCCGATCTTGCAAGCAGGAATTGACTGTTTCTTTATCCAGTTACGCACAGTATCCTTGTTGACTCCAAGATACTCTGCCACTTCTTCGAGGCTTGACCATCTTTCATTAGTACTATCCATTCTAAGGCTCCTTCAGATCGAAGAATATAGTTTCTATTTATTATATAAGATACCAAGTAGAATTGTAATTGTTTTGCCTAAAATAAAATGCATTGATCTGTTTTAATATGATTTGATATGAAAGAGTATGTGTGGCTGCACTTAAATAGAAATAACCCGCTCTTGTGAACGGGTTCAGTAAGGGGACAAAAGATTTGAACTCATCAAAAATTGAGCAAAATTACACGTCCAAGTTATTCTTATAGCGACATCAATTATTACACACTCCGCATGCACCATATGGTTACAAAAAATCAAGGGCATTCTTTAACTCATATGGAACAAAGATATCACCCTAACAACTCACGTATCTTTTCTGCAAGCATTGTTTTTCTTGCCTCATAAAACTCTTCGAAGTCTTCAATTTCAAGTGAAAATTCTTGCGGAATCATAGCCTGTTTACAAAATTCTACTTTTTGTTCATCGTTCATATCATTGTAATAATCAACGAGTCGCATATCATTTTTACTGCCATTACTTCTACCTTCAAGCAGATGTAGATTAGGTAGACGATTACGCATACCACGCCATCTTCGCCAATCTTCTACAGAAACAGAAAAAGGTTTGCTTTCGTTGAATCTGTTATCCGGATGAAGATGATCTTGTTCATATTTAAAGTTTTTATTTGTCCAATCAAGATTCAAGTAGTATAAAACCTCTCCGGCAACTCTGCTGCCTTTTTCGGAGTTGAGTACATCTTCAATTTTACCATCTGTGACTCTCAAATCATTCATCTGGTCAAGCATTTCAATTGTAATTTCATAGTCAAAACTATTAATGTTACTCTTCATCTGTTGTAGCTTACTTGTAGTACCTGATTGGAAATAAGTAAAGAATATCGCCCTAAGTAAATAAGCTCGAACACCCTTGATGTTTTTATCGTAATCAGGATTATAGTAAATATAATAGATAATCGGCAACAGCACGTTCCAACTACTTGAGAAACGGCTTACATCAATTTTCATTTTTATCAGTAGACTTTCCAAATTTGTCAGTGCTTTCTTGAAACCACTCCAATCATTTTTTAAGTCCTCTGCAATTTTTTTGTTAATAGTGGATTTTACAACATCACCATACAGCATCAAAGCCGAACGGATAATAAAGTCCGTACCGAATCCTGCATACGAGTCAACGAGAATTTTCCCAAACTCCGTTTTTGCACTTGGCCAGTATGCCTCAAGAATTGACATCGTTATTTCGGATTTTCGCAGTGCTTTACCGCCACTATTAAATCTTACAAACATCTCAAGAGCATCATCTTGTTTCATGTCTGTAATCTCTGTATATCTAACGAGTTTTTCGACAAAAATCTTTTTATACAACTTCAGCAGAATGTTTCTTGCGTAATCCTTGCTATCTGCCGGAACATTCACGATGGCATCTTCAATTGCTTTTTCTCTTGTGGTTTCATCTTGGAATTTCTTATCAAGGATGTTTTTTATCTCAAACTGGGTTGGGCTCAATCTTCCAACCTTTTCACTAAACTTAATATCGAATTTTTTACTGTTATATTCTTCTTCATCGACAGATATCTTATTCTTGTTCAGTTCTATAAGTAATTTGGTTACAATCTTATCCCCGGTCTTTTTTCTGGCGTAATTCGGTCGTATGTATGCTTCCCCGAACAACGACAAATACAGTGATGTTAGCCTTTGCTGTCCATCCAATACCGCTGTATCGGTATTCTTAACATTTATGCTTGTCAACTCATAATTAACGCTGTCAGCCTGTTTTCTGCTATCAAAAGTAACCTCTAACAAAAATCCGCAAAAGTAGGTATCCCATGTCACATTGGAGTCATCAACGTGCCAGAATAGAAATGTCGCAATAGGATAATCCAGCAAAATGGAATCCCATAGTTTTTCAATTTGCTCCATACCCCATACAAATTGTCTTTGAAACGCAGGCATTACATATTTTTCGTCTTTGATGTTTTGTAAAGCCTCGTATATTGTTATGCTGTTATCTATTAATTTGCTCATTCTCGTACCTCACAATCCCTAATTCAAAGACTCGATTTGTATTTCATGAGTGTATCTTCAACATTTGCCAAACTTCATTTATGAGTAATTTATATCGAATCACCAAATCATAGTTCGACAATTTTTCTCAATTTCCTTCTATTTCCTTAATATCTTTCACTTTTGCCTCTACAGTATCCGCGCATATGGAAAGCCCAAGCACTGACTCCACTTAGGCGCTGTCAGTTTCATTGAAAGGTAAATGCGGCTGCTCCAAAAGTGCTACACTCTTACGAGCGACACACAGCACTCCACATGTGTTGCATTTTTAAGCCCCGATTTGGAGACTTAGCATCGAAGCGTCCACCTTTAGCTCAACCCTCTGCTTTACCACTACCGATGATACGGTTCCCCCCGACTAATCCTAAACCCCCGATACACCTGCTCCAACAAAACCAACCGCATCAACTGATGCGGAAACGTCATCTTCGAAAACGACAGCGCCGCATTGGCCCGCTGCAGCACCTCCTCCGACAGCCCCAGCGAACCCCCGATCACAAATGCAATCTGACTTTTCCCCTGCAACGCCAGTCTATCCAGCTCGCTAGACAACTTCTCCGACGACCACATCTGGCCCTCGATGGCGAGGGCGATCACGTATTGATCCGGTTTGATCTGGGCGAGGATGCGCTCGCCTTCTTTTTGCTTGATCTGCTCCATTTCGGTTGGACTTAGATTCTCCGGCGCCTTTTCGTCCGCTACCTCGACGATCTGCAGTTTGCAGTAGGCAGAGAGCCGCTTGCTATACTCGCTGATTCCTTCTTTCAGATACTTTTCCTTCAGCTTCCCGACAGCGATAATCGCGATCTGCACCAGCTACATCTCCTTCACACGCAGCAGGACGACCCGTCCTTCCGCTCCGCAGACCATGCACGTTTTCTCCAGATCGAGATTTTCTACCTGTTCGATCGGGTATGTATCAGGTGCCACTTCGTATTGGTCCACATAATCATCCAGTTCCCGCTCCACATGTTCGGCACAGCTCACTCTTACCGGGTACCCATCTTCTATCGTCATCTCTTTTCCTTGAATCACAACTGTTTTTTCTGTCGTCTCCATTTATGAACCCTTCCTTTCCAATCTAGTACGCAATTCGACCGTGATCAATTGTTCATTCGTTCTTTTATTCATTATTCATTATTCATTGTTCATTCGTTCATTGTTCATTGTTCATTGTTCATTCTGTTCCCTGTTTCCATTATTCTACCCTTTGCGGGCCGCTGCATGTGCGGTGAACCCTGCACTCACACGCGATACTGCCCTCATACCGGATGTTCTCCCCGACTACTGCTGCGTGCAGTTGCTATTTGTACCGCTCCGCTTACCATACTTCCTGCCCATCATAAAAATCAGCGGTGTCCCAACAATCGTCGGCAAAAACCAGACCAGCAGCACCGGCAGATCGCTGACCAACGGGATGTCCCCATGATTAACCACCAGCATCCCGGTCACCACTCCGATATAAGACCCCAACATCCCGCCGATGTGCTTGCCCATCCAGTTGCGCCAGCCACGCTTGCGGGCCAGGTATCCGATCAGCGCCAGTCCATATGAGAAGATCGCGATATAAAACAGATAGGCGCTCTCCGACCAATTGGCGATCGCCATCACCACCGATGAGAGAAACACCCCGACGTAGGCAGCGTGATAGATTTCGCCGGTGATCGTGTGCAGCCCCTTTCGCTTTGCGGCAAAGGCGGCTGCCAGCCCGGTCAGCAGGCAGATGGTTCCGGACAAGATATGAATCCATAAAGTAAGTTCCAGAAGTTCAAACATCGCCAGAAGTTCAAACATCGATGTATCTCCTTCCCCCGCAAGCACAGGTTGCCGTCCCTTCATTCTACCCGACTTGCCGCGTAAAAGAAAAGATAGCCCCTACGTACCTCTGTCATAACGACAAACCCCCATGTCTCATCAATTGGGAGACATAGGGGTGCACAAGATCGTGTTTTCTGGCATTCTCATCATTATCACATAACGACCCGAATGGTACGCCGTTTCAGTCTAGCAGCAAATCCTCTCGTATAGACGGGGATAGGCGGAGAGTAGCTCTTTCCCGGAAGGAGCGACAGTAGCTCTTTTCTGGAAGAAGCGACTCTTGCCAACCAGCCTGGCGCAGCGGACAGTCCCACTTCCTGGCAGGTTGGCTTTGGTGCGACTGGAGGAAAAGAGCTACTCTCCCCGGCGCCGCTTCCCTTTTGTCTGCAGCCCGGAACGGCTACGCCGCTTTTTGTGGACTCACCAACAATTGGGCTTGCACCAACCGGTTCCGCACAATGATGCCGATCCAACTGGCCAGAAACGCCTTGATCAGTCCCACGACGATAAACGGAGTGACGCCGGCAGCCATCGCCTCGGCCCACGTCATATCCAGCACATACTTCAACTGCACCGCTCCAAACGCGAGGGTAATCACCATCCCAACCGTGTTGGCAATCATCGCCATCGCGATGGTATACCGAGTCCGCTCCAGGATCAGCCCGGTCACATAAGCCGTAACAATAAATCCAATAATATATCCTCCGGTCGGACCGATCAGGATGTGCGGACCTCCTTTTGCTTCAGCGAATACAGGCGCACCGATTGCCCCCAGCAAGGCGTAGCAAATCATCGCCAGTGCTCCGTAACGGCTGCCGATGATCGTCGCCGTCAAGCCAACCGCCAGTGTCTGGCCGCTGATGGGAACGATGGGAAGCGGGATTTCCACTTGTGCCAATACAGCCGTAATCGCCGTAAACATGGCGCATAGAATCAACATGCGCAAACGCGTATTTCTCGTTTCCATCCACGAACCACCTCCTATATGTTAACTCTACACAATATAAAAGTTAACATATATTCGGATGGTTTAAAAGATAAAAATGAGAAGAGACCGCGTCCTGAGCATTCATTTGCAAGCCAAACACTAGCTACTCAAAAGATAATGAAACGTCTGTCTACGTAATAGGCGATCTACATCATCCTCGCTGGAGCCCGGTGAAGCACCGACACCCGAAAGAGCTTGCAAAAGGAAAAGAGGCGCGATGATCTCCTGTCGCGCCTCCTGTGAGAAGAACCTTAGGTTAGGAAAAAAGCGTGGGAACCGCCACACACGACCTCATCTGAGCGAATCTGACCGTATCTTAGCCGATCTGACCGCACCTTAGCCAATCTGACCGCATCTGACGATTCCATAGGCTGTTCCATCCATCTCCTCATCTTCAGGTGCGGCGATCAAACCGCACCTGAACAGTGCCGTACATGACGTCAAGGAAACGCCCTTACTGCCCTTGCTCACCCAACGTCACCGTAGCCGTCTTCAGGAAGCCGTCCCGATAGTACGACACTTCTACCTGTTGTCCGGCTGTTTTCTCCAAAGTCAGGTACTTGCGCAGTTGCGCACCGCTAGTGATCTCTTGATCATCCAACTTGACGATCACGTCGTACTGACGCAGTCCGGCTTTTGCCGCTGGCGTAAATTCTTCGATCTGCCAGATCAGCACGCCTGCTTTGACCTCATCCGGCAGGTGCAGCTCCTGCTTCCAAGCGTAACGCGGTATCGTGGTTAGATCACGCGGTACGATTCCCAGATAGCCACGCTTTAGTTTTCCGTCTTCCACTAACTGCTTGGTGATTTTCTTCACGTCGTTGATCGGAATCGCAAAGCCGAGTCCCTCTACATCCTCTCGGGCGATCTTGAGCGTATTGATACCGATCACCTGTCCCTGGATGTTGAGCAAAGCCCCACCGCTGTTGCCGGGGTTGATCGCGGCGTCGGTCTGGATCACGTCCAGTTCCCAATCTGTTTCGCCGTCGCTGTTGAGATCGACCGGCATGGAGCGGTCGACGCCGCTGACGATCCCCTGGGTCACCGTGCGGGAAAACTCCAGTCCCAGCGGATTGCCGATGGCGATAGCGGGCTCGCCTACTTTCAGCGTATCAGAGTTGCCCAATTCAGCTACGGTCGTCACGGCAGAGCCGTCAATCTCCAGTACGGCCATATCCGTGTAGGGATCTGCACCGAGTATTTTTGCTTCTACCTTATCTCCGTTGGGCAGGGAGACTTCCACTCGCTCAGCCCCATCAATCACATGGTAGTTGGTCACGATGTGTGCCTTGCCGTTTTTCTTTTCATAGATGACGCCCGATCCCTGACCGCCTTCTACCGTTCCGGTCTGCTGGGTCCAGAAGTTGGTTACCCGCCGGATGTTGATCACACCGACAATCGCCTCTTCTACTCTCTCTACTGCCTCCACGGTAGCGGATTCGACGCTGAGAGAGACAGGCTGAACGACGGTATTGGCTGTGTTGGCGGCGGTAACAGCATCCCCCTCGTCCTTGGCAAAGGCCAGATTAGGTTGGATCATCGAGATATAGCCAGCCTTGGACAGCGTCGGCAGCATCAACAGAACAACCAGCCCGCCAATCACCGCGGAAGTGATCGAGGTGAGAATCAGCCGACCGATGCCACTATCACGACGTTTTTTTCGCTGCACCTGATACATGTCATCATCGTAAAAACCCATGCTTTCTCTCTCCTTCCTCTTGTATTACTAGGGTAACAGCTTTTTGCCCCATCTATACGATTTGTCAACTATAGTATACAAAATCGTTTTGGCAAAGTGGCGTGAGAAATATGGAAAGGTTGTGGAATGGGCTGCGCGACACGATATTTGTTAAGCATATTTGCCGGTCTGGGCGGATAAGCTGGTAGTAGATTCTCAGTCTCTACTTTACCGGATGAAAGATCCGACTACTGACCACATAGGAAAGGATTGATAGAAATGAAACGCTACTCCCCGCTGCAAGAGATCAATCTGGCCGCCAAGCTGGCTGACCTGCGTGATGCCGACTACCACAATACACTGCTTCTGGATGCCCTGATTGAACTCCTGATCGAAAAAAACGTGCTTTCGCACGAAGAACTGCATGCGAAAGCACGTCACCTGGATCAACAGACGGTTGTGGACGGGCGCGTGCTACCGAGCAGCCATCCTCAATCCGATTCTACCAAACGACCGAATCGACCGCCAGAGGACAGTGTGTCCCCTACACCTCCTCCATTCTCGTAGGCCGGTGCGGGTATGTCTCCCGCAGATGGACGTCGTCACCGACGCGCAGCCCTCTTTCCTCCAAAACATCCTTTACGGTTAGCTGGGCAAGGTCCATCAGGTTGTTCTCCTTGCTCAGGTGAGCCAGGTAGACGCGTTCTGAGCGCCCGCCGAGCAGATCACAGAGCGCCTCACCGGCCGCCTCGTTGGAGAGGTGGCCGACGTCACTGAGAATGCGCCGCTTGACGCTCCAGGGATACTGCGACATGCGCAGCATCTCCACGTCGTGATTGGCCTCAAAGATATAAGCATCGGCGCCGCGGAGCGTCTCTTTGATCCGATCGCTGACATAGCCGAGATCCGTGGCCACACTCAACTTTTTGCTGCCATGGTAAAAGCAGAATCCCATCGGTTCGGCCGCATCGTGGGAGATCCCGAACGACTGCACCGTGAGATCGGCAAACTCCCGCATCTCGCCCACTTCAAACGGCTGACGCTGTTTCTCGCTGATGCGGCCGATCTGTCCGTCCATCGCCTGCCAGGTCTTTTCGTTGGCATAGATGGGAATCTCATAGCGGCGTGCCATCACGCCAATCCCCTTGATATGGTCGACGTGTTCATGGGTGACCAGAATGGCCTGTAGATCCCCCGGATGGACCCCAATCTCTTTGAGAGCCGCTTCCGCCTGTTTTCCTGTGATGCCGACATCGATCAGCAACGACATCCGATCGGTGCCGATGTAGATCGCGTTTCCTGTACTTCCGCTGGCCAATATACTAAATCGCAAACTGCATCCCCTACTTCCTCTCTATCCTTCGCTAGCTCTTCAGTTGGAGGCACGGTCGTCCAGCGGCCGCTCCACTGCACCCGTAAAAGCGTTGACGTAATCGATCTTGCCATCGTGTATGATCCGCCAGATCGGGGCCAACACCTGAATATCGGCATCGTATTCATGCCCATAGTAGCCCATCGTCACATCCTCGATGGTCTCCCCGTTTCGGATGAGCTGTTTTTCCAGCAAAGACCGCAGCGCTGTATAGGCCGAGATGACCTGCCGGCCGCTGCCATGATTGCGTATGCGCAGATAAGATTGCTGATAACCGATGACTGACTCCCTCTGGACAAACAACTCCAGCGGGGCCACAAAGATGGGCAGACCCTCATACTGCTGCCAGTACCTGAGCAGACCCCGCTCCGTGTAATACTTGTCCGGTTGGTACTGATCGGCGTACATCACCCGCTTCTGCAGCTCGCGCAAAAGCTCGGCGGCGTTTGTGGAGTCATTCAGTTGGATCGGCTGATCAAACCGGGCGGTAATCAGCGAGTCACTGATCGTGATGTGCTGATCCGTCGGCAGCGGGTGTTTGCCGAACGAGTCGGTACTGAGATACTCTACGTGAACGTACTGCATCTGCCGTACCTCTTCGGGAATCTCCACTTTCAGCGCGATGTTGCGTTGGTCTAGCAGCAGCTCGATGTCACCCGCTCCCTTTTGAACCTGCTGCACATCGCTCCACTGCTGGGTTCGCGACGCATACACCTGATAGCCGAGGAACAGGTCGAGCAGCAGAAAAGCCCCGATCAGGATCGATTTTGCCCTACTCCAGTCCACTCTGACCGCTCCCTTCTGTCTGCTGTGACCGCGCATCGATCAATACCTTTTCACCGGTTATGTTCTCCAGTACCCAGACCGGTGTCAGCTCGATGTAGCCGACATAGAGGTTCGGCCGGTACGCCAGGTAAGCGTGGTGGACAAGGCTCAGGTCTACCTCGTGCTCTCTGGCATAGGCAAACAACTCCGGCCCGGACATTACAGCAAACTCCTCAAAATCAATGTACATGTCGTAATCAAGGAGCGTCCGTTTCAGGGAAATCACCTGTCCCTCATCAGAGGTAACCGTCAGCGCCTCCGGGCTTCCTCCCTCGTCGGAGACCAGAGGATACGCTCCCATGTACTGGCGGAAGGTGATCACGTCCCCCTCACCCGGCCGCTCATGGATCTGTTCCAGATAGTACGGATCTGTCCAGCCCAGATGCTGGTTGATAAAGCCGACGGCACTGTGCAGCTTCTCGGCCGGCGTCAATTCCCCTCGTCGCTCCGGCAAGGCCGGATCGGTGAAGGTGAACATCGGCTGTTCCTGACGGAGCTGAATCGAGCGGCTGCCGTCCGTGTAGATGATCGTCCCATCCCGCTCCATGATTCTGCGCACAAGGGTGGGATCGAGGAAAAAGGCGTCCGTCAGCGCCTGTTCCGTAATCGGCAGATAGTTGTAGCGGTATTTCCTCATCACGCTGCTCTCTTTGGGCAGGTAAAAAATGCGCCAGTAGGTACGAAGTTGCGGGGCTTCGTACATCTCGGCCTCCATCACCTTGAGGAACTGTTCGGGAAGGTTGTTGCCCAGCTTCAGATAAGAGTCGCGCAAATCTTTGGGACTCACCACAGTTCGAGCCCGCACCACCTCTTTTTCCTCAGTGGAGATAAACAGCGCATAGACGATATCTTCGCTCTCCTCCAGATAGAGCCAGAGACGATCAATCTCGGTCACGTCCCGGCTCATCTCCCCGCGAAACGTAAACAACTCCTGCACCACCGAAATCGGGATGCTGGCACGGTAGCGAATCTCCATTCCCACATGGTCCTGCATCAGCTCCCGCCATTTGCTTGCGGGAAAGACATACTGGTGAAAATCGTAAAAGTACCACTTATCCATCTGGCTGGTCACCATCGTGTACTGAGGATCGACCGGGCTAGCCTTGGTATGCCGGTTTTGCCCGTAGTGAAGCACGATTTCTTCCGGTCGGATCAATTCATCCAGCTCCCGGGTAATGCCGATCGGTTCCGGTTCCACGTAGGTGACAGGCGCGATCATCTCAAACTGTGGTTGGTTGTTCCACAGCAGGGCGGTCAAGACAAAACTGAGCAGCACCAGCAGGTTGAGGACGACGGACTTGATCCGTTCCTTGTATCGCCTCATGCCCCTCCCTCCTTGTCCGCAAACGGCACCCAAAACGTAACAGTGGTTCCCCGATTCAGTTCGCTGGTAATCGAGATGTCCGCACCGTGCGCCTGAACCAGTTCGCGAGCGATCGACAGTCCTAGTCCGGTACCGCCCTGGCTGCGCGAACGCGCCTTGTCTACCCGATAAAACCGTTCAAAGATACGCCTCAGATCCCGCTTCGGAATGCCAATCCCGGTATCGGTGACAGAGACGTAGACCCGCCGCTGCCGATGATCTACCTCTACCTGCAGAGTGACGGAGCCACCCGTGGGGGTATATTTGATGGCATTGGACAGCAGGTTGTCCAGCACCTGACTCATCGCATCCTGATCGGCGTATACGTGCGGCAGCTCTTCGTCTCTCATCTTGATAGAAAAGTCGATTCCCTGCTGTTCACTGTGCATGGAAAAACGGTCTACGGCATAACGGATTAACTCCGCAGGCGAGACAGCTCTCAAGTGCAGCCGCACACCTTGTGAGTCAAAGCGGGAGAGCTGCAGCAGATCGTTGACCAACCGTGTCATCCGATCAGTTTCCGTCAGCGTCACCTGCAGGAACCGGCCGGATAGCTCGGGATCTTCCGCCGCTCCATCCAGCAGTGCTTCCACATAGCTGCGGATCGTGGTCAACGGCGTGCGCAGCTCGTGCGACACATTGGCCACGAACTCCCGTCGCTGCTGATCCAACCGGGCCTGCTCCGTGACATCCTGCAGCACGGCGATAATCCCGCCTTTTTTCCCGCTGTCTTGTTGAAGAGGGGAAAAGGCTACGCGCAGCATCAGTACTTCCCGATTGGGTGTCATGATCTCCATGGTGAGTGGTTCACTCTGCCCCAGCAAAGGCAGCTCCTCCTCAGGAGGGAGTCGGAGCACATCGTAGAGCGTCTTTCTGGCCGACATGACCTCCACGGCACGTACCTGCATCATCTCTTCCGCCGAACGATTCATCAGGATGATCCGTCCATCGCGATGGGCAGCGATCACACCATCGCTCATATTGGCCAAAATCTGCGACAGTTTTTCCCGCTCCTCCTCCTGCTGCAGGATCGCGTCCTTCAGTCGCGTGGTCATGTAGTTAAACGCCATTCCCAGCTGACCGATTTCATCACCGCTATAGATGCGTACGGCCCGATTAAAATCGCCATCCGCCACTGCGGTTGCCTGCAATGTCATCTCTTTGACCGGCTTTGTAATCGTCCGGGCCAATACGACGCCGAGCGCTGCCGTCATCAACAAGGCGATCCCGGTTCCGGTAGCCAAGATGCTCGTAATCTTGCGAATCGTCTCATATGTTGGTTCCATCGACACGACCATGTACACAGCCCCAAAAACAATGTTGCCCCGCTTGACGGGAACCGCCAACACCTTTACCCGGTCTCCGGTAAAAGGGTCGATTCGCAGTCCTTCGTTGCGGGTCCCCATCAAGGCGATCGTCACTTCGTTTTGTGAGGTGCGCTGACCGACAATAGCCTGCTCCGATTCCGTCGTACTGACGATCGTCCCGTTTTGGTCGATCACTTGCACCTGGGCTCCGTTAAGTGCCACCATGTTGTAAATGAGGTTGTCAATGTCACTTTTGATCATCTGCGGTGTTGTTTCTTTTTTTTCTTGCGATGGGTCTAGGTGTTTTTCCAACGCGACAGCCAGCATCGTGGCCTGTGCGTTCAGCGTCTCGGAAAAGTTATTGATGTAATACGTCTCTACTTCCCTGGCAAAATAGGCACCGATAAACTGCATAGCGAGCAGAATCAGCAGGATGTACATGACGACGATCTTCCACTGAATCGTCTTGAACAGGCGAAACCGCCACATTACGGTTGCCCTCCCGCTGCAGGATTGCGAAAGACGTACCCCAATCCGCGGCGTGTGATAATATACTTGGGCTGGCTCGGGTCGTCTTCTACTTTTTCCCGCAGTCGGCGTATGGTTACGTCAACCGTCCGCACGTCGCCAAAATAGTCAAACCCCCAGACGGCCTGCAGCAGTCCTTCACGGGTCAGTACCTGTCCCTGGTGGCGCACCATGTAGACCAGCAGTTCAAACTCACGATGGGTTAAATCGAGTGTTTCATCCGCTTTCACGACCGTATAGGAGGTAAGGTCAATCTCCAATTCGTGGATGCGGAGAAAACGAGTATCCGTCTCGTTTGCCTTTGGCTGCTGTCGACGCAGTTGGGCCTTGATGCGGGCCACCAGTTCACGAGCACTAAACGGCTTTGTAACATAATCATCGGCCCCTAGTTCCAGGCCGACAACTTTATCCAGCTCAGAATCTTTGGCCGTCAGCATAATGATCGGCATATCATGGGTCTGCCGAACGGTACGGCACACATCCATGCCATCACGTCTCGGCAGCATCACATCTAACAGAATCAGATCCGGCTTCTCGTGGTCCACCAGCAGGAGTGCTTCCTCTCCGTCGTAGGCGCAAACCACTTGGTAGCCTTCCTTTTCCAGCGTAAACTTCAGGATATCTGCAATCGGTTTTTCATCATCTACGACCAGGAGTTTGGCCATCGCACTCACCCCTTCTATCCTCTCTATTGGATTCCACTCACGGTGGGCGTTTTCCTGCCTCCGAGAGAGCAGACCACAAATAGGAAAAGACCGTGCCTGACGGTTCAGGACGGTCTTTGCTTCTAACGTTTCGTTCTAACATTTCGTAATGCTGGTTCGTAATGCTGGTTCGATTGCTGGTTCAATGTGGCGGTCGGTCCACGAATCAGCGTCCGAGGTAGCGCAGCGGATTTTGCGCGCTGCCGTTCTTGCGTACCTCAAAATGGAGGTGAACACCTGTGGAGTTTCCTGTCGAACCCATGACACCGATCACTTTTCCTTTGGACACGACCTGGCCCACTTTGACGCTGATCGATCTCATATGGCCGTACAACGTCTGATAGCCGTTGCCATGGTCAATGATGACGGCATTGCCGTAGCCGCCGTTCCATCCGGCGCTGACGACACGACCGTTGTCCGCAGCCCGAATCGAACCGGATCCGGCGATGTCAATCCCTTGATGCATGCGCCCCCAGCGCATTCCAAAACCGCTGCTGATGTAGCCTTTGGCCGGCCACGAGAAACGGCCTGTCCCACGTGAAGGAATAACCTTGGTGCCGCGTTCCACGATTTTGGGAACCGGTTCGGATAGAATTTCCTGCTCTAGCACCTCACGTGCCACTTCCTGCCCGTTTTCCTTGATCACTTGGTAGCGTACCCGCTTCTTGCCTTCCTGCCCTTCCTGGATCACTTTCGTGTCACCCTGGGGCATTTGGTCATTATTGCGCGTCTGCACCGTATAGTCAATCACTTCTTCGCGCTCCAGCTCTTCGACAACTTGTACGGTAACCAGCGGCTTGATCGCTGTCACATTGATCTTTTGTCCCAACTGGAGAACGGTATCCTCGGTGATACCCGGGTTGTTTGCGTATATGTCTTTGGAGGTGATGCCGTACTTCTCGGCGATGCAGGTGATGCAGTCGCCTTCTTGTACCGTATGTATAACATCCTTAAACGTTCCTTTGGAGAGCAGTTCTTCCAGCTTGTCCACTGACAAGATTTGTGCGGCGGGAACCGAATCTGTCTCAGTGGTTACCTGCTCTTTGAAACGGACTTCCTTGATCGAAGCGTCCGCTCCTGTCACCCCTGCTGAAGCGGGCGTTGCCTCAATGGAGGCTGCTTGCACAGTCTGCTTTTTCTCTTCTGCAGCAGGTGGTTTCACATACTTTTCCTTTAGATGGTTAAACACCGTTTTCGCGTCTTCAGGGCTGGCAGCGTACCCAACCAGTTTGCCGTCAACAACGATCTTGACCGCTTCCACCTTGATGTCGGCGATCTGCGACAAGGCTGTCAGGGCCGCTTCGTTGTCATACTCGCCTTTATAGATGCGCTCTTCTTTATAGGTGATATAATCCGACATCTTTAGCGTGAGGCCGTGATGCTTGCTTGATTCCTCTCGCAGCTTGTCCTCCGTCCACTTCTCGATGACCTCAGGGCTGTTGACTACACCGATTTCTTTCCCATTTACGTAAACATGGTAGATGGAGATGATATTGGACTCGTAGTAATAATCAGCGTATGCTGCACCTGACATCCCTACTGTGGCAGCAATTGCAACGGTAGCCGTCTGTTTCTTGTGTGCTTGTATGTATGTACGTATTTGAATGACAATGTTCTTCACCTGGTGCCCTATATGGCGAAAAAAAGGGCTTACTCGCCGCTGCAGCCAGGCCTTCCACTTGGCAAAATCCATCGATCGTCCCTCCTGAAAGCCTGTGACTCTACAAAACTAGGACTATTCGAATATTCTAACTATTCATTACTCGTCCTTTTTTCCTGATTACTGGTGCTGTGATCGCAACGAATTGCCTATAAAAACCAACTATATCGACTTTACCATAAAAAAGACTAGTTCATCAAGTGTAAAATGCCGTCGAATAGAATCGCCCGGCTCGAATCATACTACTTTTATGGATTTTTTTGTTAGCTTAGGAGGGGTCTTTACATGAGTGAACGTAACATCCTGGCCGGTTTCCGCAGCGTAGACGAAGCGGAACGGGCAGCGGAACAGCTTCGCAAAGCGGGCTTTCAGACGGTTCAGGTGGAAACGATTGATCGATATCCAGGCGAAGACGTGCAGCAAGTGATCAATCCGATCAGCGGACAAATCCCCAGTCTGGGAGCCCTGACATTGGGAGCCGACTTTCCCAGCGGAAGAGATGCCAGCGTGATGGCTGCCGCCGACCCCAGTGCGAGCGGTATGTCTGACGGCGATCAGGACAGCGGCGGAGCCAATATTCTGCTCACTGCCGTCGTACCGGAGCAGCGCGGAGATGAAGCCGTTCAGCTCATCCGATCGCTTGGCGGTGAGGTGTGAGGCCCCCTCGATTATGAGGGGGCCTTCCTCTTTTCCTCTGCTCTCTTACCCACCACTTCTACCGCTGCTCCCTTGCCTTAGCCGTTTTGCACTTCAACCATTGACGTAACATCTCGCAGGGACAGTCGGCGAAACGTGGTTTTTTCCTCATCTGCTTGTTTAAAACGAGTAATAAAACAAACATAGCCCTTGCTGACGTGGGACATGGTGCCGTTGATAACCAGGCCATTGAACATTTTTACTTCCACTCTCTTGCCCACCAGTTTCAACGCTTTTTGATCAAATCCCATCGCAAACACCTCGATTTCGTTAAGTATGGGATACCATATGCCCAGAAGATCACAGGTGGTGCGTGTCCGTTCTGATTTTTTTTGAAACCCGACTAAAGTTGCTCCTTCCGGAAAAGAGCTACTCTAAGAAAAAAGCAGGCTATGCTATGGTCTGCAGCCTGCTTTTTTGTGATCGTTCTTTTTGTGCATTTAGCCGCCGTAAATCCCGCGTACGACGACCGTCTGCTCCCGATCAGGACCGACGGAAAAGATGGAAAGCGGAATGCCCGTAAGCTGCGTAATACGCTCAATGTAATGACGGGCGTTGTCCGGCAGGTCGTTGATATTGCGGATCCCGGTAATGTCCTCTGTCCATCCTGGAAGCTCCTCGTAGACGGGTTGGCACTTCGCCAGGATGTTCAGGTTCGCCGGAAACTCTTCGATCACCTGTCCGTTGTATGTGTAGGCGGTGCAGATGCGAAGGGTGTCAATGCCTGTAAGAGTGTCCAGTTTGGTAATCGCTAAACCGGTAATCCCGCTGACGCGGCGGGCATGACGAACCACGACGCTGTCAAACCAACCGATGCGGCGAGGACGACCGGTGGTCGTACCGAATTCAAAGCCAACCTCGCGAATGTGGTCACCCGTCTCATCGTGCAGTTCGGTAGGGAATGGTCCGTCGCCGACACGAGTGGTGTACGCCTTGGCCACCCCGATAATCTGATGGATTTTGGTCGGTCCCACACCAGATCCGATCGTCACCCCACCGGCTATCGGATTAGAAGAGGTAACATACGGATAAGTTCCCTGGTCAATGTCCAGCATCACACCTTGCGCCCCTTCAAACAGGACACGGTTTCCGCGGTCAATCGCATCGTTCAAGACAACCGATGTATCACATACATAAGGTCGGATGATTTCCGCGTACTGCAGGTATTCCTCCAGAACCTCAGACAACTCGAAGCCGGTCGTCTCGTACAGCTTTTCAAGCACACGGTTCTTTTCGGCGAGATTGCGCGCCAGCTTGCGCTCAAACTCTTCTTGGTCGAGCAGATCAGCAATGCGGATGCCAATCCGTGCCGCCTTGTCCATGTACGCCGGTCCGATCCCTTTGCGGGTCGTACCGATCTTGTTGGCTCCCTTGCTCTCTTCCTCTACACTGTCCAGTTTGATATGATACGGCATAATCACATGGGCGCGATTGCTGATCTTCAGATTGTTCGTAGAAAAACCGGCATTGTGCAGGTATTCCAACTCTGCCACCAGCGCCTTGGGGTCAATCACCATACCATTTCCAATGACACAAACCTTGTCTTTATAAAAAATTCCGGATGGAATCAGATGAAGCTTGTATTTGTTTCCGTTAAAGATAATGGTATGTCCCGCATTGTTTCCACCTTGATAACGAGCTACCACTTCTGCAGTTTCCGCCAAATAGTCGGTCAGCTTTCCTTTCCCTTCATCGCCCCACTGGGTTCCGACGACAACGACGGTAGACATCGCAACGCACCTCCTATTTTAGTCAAAACGACCAATCTAAGTGTACTAAACCATACATACAGTGTCAAACAAAAACCGAACAATAATATAATATAAATGTAATTCGTTCGGTTATGACAGAAACAATCGTCCACTCTGACACGATGTGCCGCTGCTCTTGATCATTGTGCTGATCATCACGCTACAGCTGCTCATCATACTGCAACTCATCATCATGCTGCAGCAGGTTATCAGTGCAATCACCTACCACCCTCTCTGTCTCTATCCCTACGCAGCATGTGTTAAGCGAACGCTAGGTATGGAACTGCGTATCACTGCTATCCGTGCGAAAGAATTCCGTTGAGAGAGCGTAGGCACGCGGCATGAAGCTGCCCGGAACCCCGCAAATCCCGAATGTTTTGGGATGGGTTCATCTCGCTTCATCATGAAAAAAGCGTGCAGACCCTTAGCCTTTCGGCGCCTTGTCTGCACGCTGAAGTACCGATGCTATTACAGGCTTCTCTATCCCGCCAACTCACGATGCTGTCGATCCAGGCTGACAAATTTGTTGTATTCTTTCAAGAAAGCCAACTCAACTGTTCCGGTAGGGCCATTCCGCTGTTTGGCAATGATGACCTCAACCGTATTATTGCTCTCCGACTCACGGTTGTAATAATCATCGCGATATAAAAAGGCGACAATGTCCGCATCCTGCTCAATCGACCCCGACTCACGAATGTCGGACATCATAGGTCGTTTGTCCTGCCGCTGTTCGACGGAACGGCTGAGCTGGGACAGTGCGATCACCGGGACGTTGAGCTCACGGGCGATCCCTTTCAGCGTTCGAGAGATCTCCGATACTTCTTGCTGCCGGTTTTCGCCACGCCCGCGACCATGGATCAACTGCAGATAATCGATCAGAATCATGCCTAACCCTCGCTCCGCCTGCAGGCGTCGACATTTGGCACGAATGTCCTGCACCGTGATACCCGGTGTATCGTCGATGTAGATGGGGGCTTTCCCCAATGTCCCGATCGCCATCGTCAGCTTCTGCCAATCGTCTTCTTCCAGCCAGCCTGTCCGCATCTTTTGCGCATCAATATTGCCTTCCGCGCAGAGCATCCGCTGCACCAACTGGGAAGCTGCCATCTCCAGTGAAAAGATCGCCACAGATTCCCCTGCACGAGCGGCAACATTTTGAGCCACATTGAGCGCAAAAGCCGTCTTACCGACGGATGGACGAGCCGCGAGAATGATCAGGTCGGATCGCTGGAATCCGGAAGTCATCTTGTCTAGATCGGGATAACCGGAGGGAATACCGGTTACCTCTCCCCGCCGCTGACTGAGAAACTCGATCCGCTCATAGGTTTCCATCAAAACATCACGGATCGGGATAAAGCCTCCGCTGTTGCGATTTTGCGATAACTCGAGAATATAACGTTCTGCGTCAGCGATGATTTCTCCAACGTCGTCTTCGCGTGTATAGCCGTCGTTGGCAATCTGCGTCGCGGTGCGAATCAGACGGCGCAGCAACGCTTTTTCTTCGACGATTCGCGCATAGTATTCGACATTGGCTGCCGTCGGCACTGCACTGGCCAGATTGGTCAGATAGGTGACTCCGCCTACCTCATCCAGGACCTTCTGATCCTGCAGTTCGGCGGTTACGGTGACCAGGTCGACCGGTTCCCCTTTTTCGTAGAGATCCAGCATGGTCTGAAAGATTCGCTGATGAGCCGATTTATAAAAATCCTGTGGCCCGAGAATTTCCAACGCCGTGTGCAGAGCTTCCTTTGACAAGAACACGGCACCTAACACAGATTGTTCGGCCTCAGTATTTTGCGGCGGTACTCGGTCCAAGAACAGGTCGCTCACGTCACACCCCTCACTCACTGCCTCATAAATATTCGGTCTATTCTTCCACTACGTGTACTTTGAGCGTGGCCGTCACTTCATTGTGCAGCTTTGCTTTGATCTGAGTCACGCCAAGTGCCCGGATCGGTTCCATCTCCAGCTTGCGCTTGTCGATCTGCACACCGTGCTGCTGCTCCAGCGCCTGTGCCACTTGCTTGCTGGACACAGCGCCAAACAGGCGCCCGCCTTCTCCAGCCTTGCCCGTCAGCTTAACCGTGAGTTGTTCCAGCTTTTTGGCGAGCTCCTGCGCATCCTGCTTCTCCTGCTCCTTGCGCCGCTCCTCGCTTTTCTGCTGCTTCTCCAGCGTTTTCAAGTTGCCTTCGGTCGCTTCCTTCACGAGTCCTTTCGGCAGCAAAAAGTTGCGTACATATCCTTCTGACAAGTCCTTTACTTCTCCCTTTTTGCCTTGTCCTTTCACGTCTTTGAGGAATATCACTTTCATCCGTCATTCCTCCTTCTGAAATTTATGGCTTATCCTACATCCACCAGGCCCACTTTATTGGTGCCGATCGTGGGCGGCAGATGTGGTGCACTAGGGGTCTTATGTGTTTTGGTTGATTGTTTTGTGTTTTGGGTGCTTCAGGTGTATTGCGTATTTGGGTTGTTTTACGTGTTTCAGTTGTTTTAGCTGTTTCAGTTGTTTTATGATGCCGCTTCTTCCAGTACATCTTTTAGCTGCGATACAGCATCGTCAATGGTGATGTCGGCAATCTGCGTGGCAGCACCCGTCAAGTGGCCGCCACCGCCCATTTGTTCCATAATCGACTGTACATTGATATCGCCAAGCGAACGGGCACTGATCATCACAGCTCCATCACCCCGTTTTGCTACGACAAACGCGGCGTGAATCCCTGATAGGGTGAGAAGCAGTTCCGCGGCTTGAGCCACTTCCACCTGGGTGTACGCTTCGTCCGGATTGCCAATGGCGATCGCCATCTTCTCCCGAAAAATTTCGGTGTTCATCACGATCCTTGCACGGCGTACGAATTGATCCAGATCTTCTTTTAAGAACCGCTGCACAGAAGAGGTATCCGCTCCGTTCCGGCGGAGGAAGGAGGCCGCTTCAAAGGTGCGGGAGCCGGTCCGAAAGGCAAAGCTTTTCGTATCAACCACAATGCCCGCCAGAAGAGCGGTAGCAATCAGATTTTCGATCTGAATCCGGTCACTTTGGTACTGCAGAAGCTCTGTGACCAATTCGGCCGTCGACGAGGCATACGGTTCCAGGTAAATCAGTACCGGATCGTTGACAAAATCCTCGGCACGTCGGTGGTGATCGATCACCATGATGCGGCTGGTTTCCTGCAGGAGACGCGGCTCAATCACCAGTGCCGGACGATGTGTGTCAACGACGACCAATAGTGTGCGGTTGGTGACAAGGTCAAGCGATTCCTCTGGTGTCACAAACGCTTGGGCCACTTCCTCATTGGCATACACTTCCTGCATGAGCCGCTCAATAGCCGGTGTCACTTCATCCAATACGATATAAGCCGGTTTATCATGCAACCGGACAGCCTTCCAAACGCCCAGCGATGCGCCAATCGAATCCATATCCGGATTTTTGTGGCCCATCACGATCACGTGATCCGCTTCGTGAATCAAATCGCGCAGTGCGTGGGCAATCACCCTGGCACGCACACGTGTTCGCTTTTCTACGGCGTTTGACTTTCCGCCGTAGAACGTCAGCTTATTGCCTACTTTCATCGCCGCCTGATCGCCGCCGCGCCCCAGTGCGATATCGAGGCTGGACTGGGCAATCTGGCCGAGCTGGACAAAGGAAGAGCCCCCGGCTGCTACCCCGATACTTAGGGTTATCGGAATCTTGTTGTCTGCGGTCATTTCCCGTACGACGTCGAGGATATCAAAACGCCCTTCCTCTATTTTGCTGAGCGTTTCACGATCCATCACGGCGAGAAACTTGTCGGCTCCCGTACGACGCAAGTAGATCTCATGCTTTTGTGCCCACTCGTTGATGACACCAGCAACGCTGGTCGACAGCTGTGTACGGCTTTGGTCGTCCATCACCTGACCTACTTCATCCAAGTTGTCGATATGGATGATGGCCACCGCAGGTTTCTCGCGATTGTAACGGCTTTGCAGCTCTTTGTATTCGGTTATCTCTGTAAAGTAAAGCAAGCGTTCTTCCGGACGGACAAGAACCTCAAACACTTTTCCATCGTGAATCAGCTCTACCTGTTCCTGTTCCGGCTCCCACTTGAGTTCCGGAAATACTTCAGAAAGTGTCTTGCCGATTAGAACTTCTTCCCCTGTCATGGTTTGCATGTACGGATTTGTCCACTCAATTGCTTTCTCTTCGTTGTAGAGGACAATCCCGATCGGCAGTTCCTGAATGACGCCTTCCCCTGCCTTTTTTACACGGTGAGAGATGGTCGCCAAATACATCCGCAGGTCACGCTGAAATCCCTTTTCCAGATAGAGCGAAAAAAGGACCAGACCAATCACGCAGACAATGCCGATAGCCCCGTATATCCAGTGGTACATTGTCAGGATCGTCAACAGCAACAGACAGAAGCTGAGCGCTAAAACCATATGCAGCCCGTACCAACGCTTTAAAAGGAACTTGGGCATATCCTCAGCTCCTCATTACTTTCTTGTTTCCAGTCTTTTGCGTAAACCTACACCCAGGTCAAAAATCCCTATTAAGCTAAGTATATTAGTTAGAAGCGGAAAAATAAATAGAGATACGATAAGCACCGGAGTAACCCATTTCCAGTTCTTTAAGGAAAGAAACAGCAGGCAAAAGCTTAAACCCTGTATGGCGAAAACCACATCAAGCATCACTTTTACATTGAGAATCGCGTCTCCCCAATACGTATCTTCCATCGCTCCGCGGAAAAACAGCAGCAGGAGTAGGGACAGAAAGTAATAGTACAAAAGAGAACGCGGAAAACTCCATTCCCGAAACGGCTTTAACGCCGGCAGCGGCCTGGCCAACCGTTTGGAAACAACTCGTGCCAGCCAGTGATTGATGATGCTCATCATAAAGCTTGCCATGACAAAAAGAAAAGGAAGTAAAGACAGGATCAAAGCAACCTGCAGTTGAATCTCCTGTTTCCACTGTTCTTCCGTCATGCCAGGTGGCAGAGGAAACGGCAGCTCTCCATTGATCAAACGTTCACTTGCTTGCCGCAGCTCCGTGGTGATGTCGATCCCCATAACAAATGTAGAGATGGCTAGGGATACGACTGTTGAAACCAAAAAAGCGCCTGCTCCACCGACGACGGCCGCAAATGCCGTACCCCGCTTCTTGTACAGGATACCCATCGTCGTACCAGCCAATCCCATGAAAAAGGCTGACAGGATGCCGCCAAGTCCTGCCAAGATCAACCCAAGGATGGCAAAAGTCCCGACAATCAGCAGCATATCACGGATAGACCGCCGCACAGCCAGCAAGATAAAGGGGACAGGAACCACCGTTAGGGCAATCCCACTGATAAATGTATATGTACCCAAAAAAAGCAAAACAGCAGAAATCCCCAGCATTAAAGCGTTCTCAGCAAGCTGCCTCGTTCGGTTGGGCATAGGAGCGATACTCCTCCCTTGCAGGATTTCAAAACGTAGGAAAAAAGAGGGCAGCGTACTGTGCCCCCCTCTTCTCTCGTATTCATTATTCAGTCGTATAAGGCAACAGAGCCATTTGACGAGCACGTTTGATCGCGACTGTCAGCATACGCTGATATCTGGCCGATGTGCCGGTAACGCGGCGTGGCAGGATCTTACCACGTTCGCTAATGAACTTCTTCAAGAGATCGGTATCTTTATAGTCGATCTTCGTGATTTTGTTCACGGTGAAGTAGCAAACTTTACGACGCTTGTTAGGGCGTCCTTTGCGTGCCATCTCAGTCCCTCCTTTATTCAGGAATGTGAAAGGTTCATAACGTGAGACGAATGGTCAGCTTCATCAGAACGGCAGGTCGTCATCCGATATGTTGATCGGTTTGCCTGCATCAGCGAAGGGGTCGTCGAAGGAACCTTGATCATTCCGTTTGCCAGTCGATTTGGATTCGCCGAAAGCCGGATCGTATCCGCTTCCTTCTCCACCGGACCGGCCCCCCAGGAATTGGACGTTCTCCGCAACTACTTCCGTCACATACACTTTGCGGCCTTCCTTGTTGTCATATGATCTCGTCTGCAATCTGCCTTCAACAGCAGCTTGTCTGCCCTTTCGCAAATAATTGGCACAAAGATCAGCCAACTGACGCCAAGCGACGACATTGATGAAGTCCGCCTCTCTCTCCCCCGTTTGATTGGTAAACGGACGATTGATGGCAAGTGTAAATGTGGTGACGGCTACGCCGCTCGGAGTGTACCGCAATTCTGGATCTCTGGTTAGATTACCAATCAGAATGACTCGATTCAACAAGGTTTACCCCTCCCCGTGACGACTCTACTCGTCTTCTTTTACGAAGAGGAAGCGAATGACGTCGTCACTGATTTTCATCAGACGCTCAGCTTCCGCCACAGCGTCCGGATTTGCTTTAAAGTTCATCAACACGTAATAACCATCACGGAACTTCTTGATTTCATACGCAAGACGACGTTTTCCCAACTCTTGAAGATTGGTGATTTCTCCGCCGTAGTTCGTCACGATCTCGCTGTAGCGAGCTACGTTCGCTTTCACTTTCTCTTCTTCAAGGTCTGGACGCAATACGTACATCACTTCGTATTGGCGCATCCTTGTTCACCTCCTTTTGGACTATACGGCCCTGTTCGGGCAAGGAGCGAGTGCCTCATGGTAACGCATATCTAGCATGCACCCAATAAATACTCGCATTTTTGCATTATATCAAATTGAAAAACATGAGGCAAGATAACCTTTTTACACATTGAACCGGAAATGCATGACATCGCCATCCCGCACCACGTAGTCTTTTCCTTCCAGCCGGTATCTGCCCCGCTCACGGGCTGCGCTGACCGATCCGGCTTCGATGAGGTCGTCGTACGCCACCACCTCCGCACGGATAAATCCCCGCTCAAAATCAGTGTGGATGACGGCTGCTGCCTGTGGTGCCTTCGTCCCTTCGCGAATCGTCCAGGCGCGAACTTCCTGCACCCCGGCCGTAAAGTAGGTGATCAAACCAAGCAGTTGGTAGGCGGCGCGAATCAGCCGGTCCAGCCCTGACTCCTGCAGCCCCAGCTCTGCCAGGAACATCTGCTTGTCCTCGCCCTCCAGCTCAGCGATTTCCGCCTCCACCTTGGCACTGATCACGACGACTTCCGCCCCTTCTTCGGCCGCATGGCTGCGAACCGTCTGTACATACGGATTGTCGTCGGCCGTCAGCACGCCGTCTTCTGCTACGTTGCAGACGTAGAGCATCGGCTTGATCGTCAGCAGATGCAGGTCGCGCACCAGCTTCGCCTCTTCTTCATCAAGCGAAACGCTGCGCGCCGGTTGTCCCTGCTCAAATGCATCCTTCAACCGCTGCAGCACATCCAACTCCTGCTTGGCTTCCTTTTCCCCCGCTTTTACTCTGCGGCCAAGCCGTTCTATGCGCCGCTCTACAGACTCCAGATCGGCAAAAATCAACTCCAGCATGATCGTTTCGATGTCGCTCAAGGGATCTACCTTGCCCGCCACGTGGGTGATGTTTTCATCCTCAAAACAGCGCACCACGTGAGCAATCGCGTCTACCTCCCGGATGTGGGACAAAAACTGGTTGCCCAGCCCCTCTCCTTTGCTTGCCCCCTTAACCAGACCGGCAATATCGACAAACTCGAATGCGGTTGGCACGATTTTATTGGGAACCACAATCTCTGCCAGTTTGTTCAGGCGCGGATCGGGCACTTCCACAATCCCTACGTTAGGATCAATCGTACAAAACGGATAGTTGGCGGATTCCGCCCCAGCCTGCGTAATCGCGTTAAACAGCGTCGACTTGCCGACATTAGGCAGGCCTACAATCCCACAAGATCGCATAAATCGGTACACTCCTTATCCTTGTCGCTATTTTGGATAATACCGATAGTTAAAGGGGATTGCAAGAAAAAGAGAGATGCTACGAAAAAGCGACCAATCACTTCTCGTTCAGCAGTCGTTCCAGTTCAGCCAACTTCTGCTCAAATACGACCATCGCCTGTTTGATCGGGGCTGCCGTCGACATATCGACACCGGAGGCACGAAGGATCTGCAGTGGAGGGACTGAACTGCCTGCGGAGAGCAGATGATCAAGCACCCGATTAACGGCTGGCTTTCCTTCCCTGGTGATCGTTTCAGCCAGGGCAACCGAAGCGGCAAAACTAGTGGCGTACTGGTACACGTAGAAGTTCCGGTAAAAATGGGGAATTCTCGCCCACTCCATGGCAATCTCGCTGTCGGAGACGACGTGCGGGCCGTAGTATTTTTTATTCAGATCGTGGTACATCCTCTTCATTGCATCTGCCGTTAAGGATTCTCCTGCCTGATCCTTTTCATGGATCATCTTTTCAAACTCTGCAAACTGCGTCTGCCGGAACAATGTGGTGCGAAAGCTCTCCAAAAACTGATCCAGCAATCGAATTTTTTCCTGTTTGGTTGCAGCTCGCTTGTACCTGCTTTCAAAGAGCAGTATTTCGTTGAGAGTAGATGCTACCTCTGCCGTAAAGATCGGATAGTCAGCGTAGAGGTACGGCTGGTTTTGGTTCGTGTAATACGATTGCATCGCGTGTCCTAGCTCATGTGCCAGTGTGGACACATCGTCACTGGTTCCCATATAGTTGAGAAACACGTAGGGATGGGTGTCATAAGAGCCCAAGTGGTACGCGCCGGATCGCTTGCCGGCAGAGGGATAAACATCAATCCAGCGGCTGACAAACCCTTTGTTCAACGCGTCGACGTATTTTCTCCCCAGCGGCGCTACCCCCTGCAGCACCATCTCTTTAGCCTGCTCGTAGGGAATGTACGGTTCATCTGTCATGCTGAGAGGGGCATACACATCGTACATATGCATTTCCTTTACCCCAAGGCTTCGTTTTTTCAGTTCCATGTAGCGATGAAGCAGAGGCAGATGTTCGTTTACCGTTTCAAGCAGTTGCTCATATACCTCGATTGGTATCTCGTTGCTCTTTAGACTAGCCTCCAATGCTGTACGGTAGTTGTGGACAGTGGCATACAGATTGTTCGCTTCCACTTCTCCGGAGAGAGTCTCGGCAAACGTATTCTGATACGTAGCTAGCGTCTGATAGTAAGCAGTGAAAGCAGATTTTCGTAGCTGGCGGTCAGGACTCTGCAGATATACAGGGAAGCTGACATTGGTAAGGGGCCGCTGCCGCCCCTCTTCATCGACAACCTTGGGCATGGGGATTTCCGTCATGAACGCCGAGTATACCTTTTCGGGAATGAGGGCCATCTGTACCGTTTTGGCTAGCAGTTGTTCCTTTTCTGTCGGCAGGCTGTGCTGCTCCGTTTGCAGGATCTGCTGTAGGAAGCGTCGATAGGGAGCCACCTCTTGTGCTGCCATCAGGCGCGTTATCTGCTCTGTGGGAATGGAGAGGATCTCCGGACCGAGCCATGCTGTTTTTGCCAAAACAAGCGCATTTAGCTTGTCTGCCTGATCAAACAATGCCTGCCGCTCCGGATTGGTCGTATCCACGTCCAACCCCAGTTTGGCGTAGACGTACAGTTTTTGGAACAGCCGGCTGATCGCCGTAGTATCCTCTAATGCAGAGGCTAACGCAGCAGGAGAATCGGCAAGCGTTCCCTGATGCCGGTCAAACGAATTGATCTGTTTTTCCAGCTTTCGCTTGTCAGCCACCCACGCCTTTTGGTCAGGGTAGATATGCTGAAGATTCCACTTGTACTTCTCAGGGATCTCCTCCCTGCTGTTGTATTGAGGCATTTCCTGTTTTCCGGTCTCGGCAACTGACAGACCGGGTATGAACATATCGCTCAAGCCAGACGACACGATTAACGAGATCGCTATCACAATCGCCATCCCAATGGTAAACCTTGTTCGCAAATCGCTCCCTCCCTCGTCATGACACAGGTGTCTCCCATAGTTCTGTGGACAATATTGTGGAGAACTTGTTCCGGTCTGTTCACATCCCGAATCCAATATCCACAACATAGCCGCAAACCTTTATTTTTATCCACATTTTTTGTGGATAACGTGTGCATAACTCTATATTTCCTCCTCAATCGTCCCTCGTTTGCTGTGGACAATGATATTTCTCCCGATTTTGGACGTTTGCCCATACCGCTCTGACCCATGATACATAGCATAGTTAGTGAACCTAGGAGAGGAGGTGTTCATTCGTGGGTCTGTTTAACGGCGATTTTGACGATTTTGCGATTGTGCTGGTGCTGTTCATTCTCCTCGTGATCGTTGGTGCTTCTGAAGACTAATCCTCACTACAGATCGTCAGGTTTCTTCAACCGGGAAGAAGCCGACTCTCCCCCACGGGAAAGCAGAACGTAACCGCGCAAACCCCTCTGCGCTTGTTGCGTTCCCCCCACAAAAAAAGGATGCGACCCACAAATGGCGCATCCTCTTCTTTTTTTCTTTCGTCTTTGCTGTTGTTTCATCTTTTCTTTTGTCTTAACGCATTCATTTTTTCTTCAACGGGTTGTTTCCTTGACTCTGACATCCGTGCTTCCTCTCTGGAAGACTATTGCTCCGGTTGGTCACTCTGTTGGGCAGACTGAAGTACTTTTTTCATCTTTTTCTCGAACTCCAGTCGGGGCAGCATGACGCTGTGCTGACATCCCGTACATTTGATCCGGATGTCCATCCCCATACGAATCACTTTCCAAGCATTTGTTCCACAGGGATGCTGCTTTTTCATTTGCACAATGTCACCTAATCCAAATTGTTTCCTTTCCATTTCCCTTCCCTCACCCTTGTGAACTTTGACTTCCCGGCTGCATGTAAACCATTTTTGGATAGGGGATTTCGATTCCTCGTGCTTCGAACTCTTCCTTAATCATGGCGCGCAGTTTCCGAGCAATCGCAAAATGTGTTGTTGGTTTACACTCAGCGGTTACACGAATAATCACATCGGAAGCACCAAATGCTTGGACACCCAGCACTTCCGGTTGATTCACGATGTCCTCGTTCTCTTCTTCTGCCCGCTTGGCCACTTCAGCTAAGACTTGCTGCACACGCTCAAGGTCTTCTTCATAAGCGACTGATACATCGACGACGGCAATCGAGTTTTGCACGGAAAAGTTGGTGACTTGATTAATACTGCCGTTGGGGAAGATGTGTATTTCGCCGGTCCAACTCTTGATCTTGGTAATTCTGAGGCCAATCTCCTGCACAGTACCGGTCAGCTGGTTAATCGTGACCAGATCACCTACTGCGAACTGGTCTTCAAAAATGATGAAAAATCCGGTAATCACATCTCGAACCAGACTCTGCGCCCCAAACCCGACGGCAAGTCCTAGTACACCGGCGCTAACCAGGATCGGCTGCAAATCGAAGTGCAGCTCCTTTAGTACCAATAAGATGGCTACGAAGTAGATGGTATACTGCGCAGCATTGTTGGCCAGAACGCGGAGGGTATCGACACGCCGCTGTTGTAACTTCAGCTTGCTCCCCTCACGCTGCTGAAATATCCGGTTGACCGCCGCCTTCACGATCGCAACTGCTATCCATGCAGCGATGATGATGATCACGATCCTGAGCAGAGCCGTACCGATGGTCAACCATAGGTCTGGATCGGTCAAGTAGTCCATTGCCTTATCAAACATGGATATGAAGATATTACTTCCCTCCACTAGGGTTCACTCCTCTGTCCACTCTCGTCAATTTGTATGTACAACCCGCTAAACAGGCGAAAGTATCCTCTAATTTCTACCTGCTCACTACGAATAATCTCTCTGGCTTGCCCATATTGTGCAAAAGGAAATTCGATGGAAAGAGCACATCCTGCAGTAATCTCTTTTGGAGTTGGCCTGGTGTCAATCTCAATATCTGCGTACTCCAGCAGCATCTCGGCCCGCAGCGCCTGCTGCGTAGAGTCAAATGCAATCAACACCGTATCGCCTGCTTCCACGGATCCACTCCCCCTTTCCACTGCAAACACAATCCATCATCCGCAAAAGATCTCTCCACCCACGCTGACTGGTTCCACGTGACATGAAAGTGTTACGTGACCGTCCAGCGATGCCCAGCGGTGTTTCGAAACCTCTACAGATACAGGCTTCTTTCTAAGCTGTTGGCAGATGAAAGTTTATCATATTGTACCGCTTTCCCCTTTTTATTGCCAGTTCATCGGCTATCCTTCCATTTTCTCTATCTGCCGTCCTTCCTTTCCTCCGTTGCTGACGTGCACAGGTATAAGAAATCTCGTACGGACATATACTGTGAATACTTTATTCCTTTTTCGGAGGTATCTATGAATCAATTAGACGACCACCCTGGCTTTTCGTCTCCTCCCTTTAAGGTTGAGTATCGGGATGATTCAGCTGTCCAACAGCTATCTCGTCAATTGACACGTCGGCTGCGGCTAAAAGCTGATCAGCAAGATGTCGTCATCATCTGCATCGGTACAGATCGTTCAACCGGAGATTCACTCGGTCCGCTCGTCGGCAGTAAATTGCAAGCTTATTATCCAAAACATTTTCACGTTTATGGCACTTTGGAAGAACCCGTGCATGCTGTAAACCTGCAGGAAAAGTTGGAGATGATCGAACAACGGCATCCTGATCGAGTAACGATCGCGATTGATGCCTGCCTCGGTCAGTACACCAATGTCGGCTCGATTAACGTAGCAGACGGCCCACTCAAGCCAGGAGCAGGCGTAAAAAAGGAACTTCCCGCAGTCGGCTCGTTTCATATCACGGGCATCGTCAATGTAGGTGGGTTTATGGAGTACTTTGTGCTGCAAAACACCCGGCTTTTTGTTGTGATGCAGATGTCTGAAGTGATCGCTAAGGCATTATTTCTCACTTCAATCATCTGTGGGAAGGACCATTCGGGCAATCCCGATGCCATCGCCCCGGAACTGCCCGCAAATCAGAAACAAAGCTATTAGAAGAAGCTGCCTATCTGTGTGCTGCTGCCTCGTCAGGAACCATCGCAATTGACCATTAAGCCTCTTAGAACGAAACCCAGTCTGTCAATAACCTCACGAAAGGTACGCCGGCAGCAGCAATGAAAATAGCGGGCAGCATATTGGCCACATTGATTTTGCGCAACTCCAGGATATTCAACCCGATCGCGACGATCAGAAGGCCACCGGTGGCTGTCACTTCTACCAACATGGAGTCAAGCATCTCTTGCCCCAACAAGGCATAGATTTGCGTCGACAGCAAGGCTATCGCTCCTTGGTAGAGAAAGACAGGAATCGCCGAGAAAGCTACTCCGATCCCCAGTGTGGAGGTGAAAATAATAGCGGAAAATCCGTCAAGCATCGCTTTTGTGTACAAAATGTCGTGGTTTCCTCGCAGTCCGCTGTCCAGCGATCCCAGAACCGCCATCGCTCCGATGCAATAAACTAGCGTAGCTGTAACAAAACCGGTGGCAATTCTGCCTTCCTTGTTCCCTTTCCCGATGATTTGTTCCAGCCATCGTCCCGCCTGTTGCAGACGATACTCGATTCGCATCGCTTCCCCCACTACCGCACCGATCACCAGGCTGGCAATCACCAGCAGAATGTTTTCTGTCTGAAAACTCATTTGCAGCCCTAACAAAATGACGGCCAGTCCAATGCCCTGCATCACCGTTTGGCGAGTCCCTTCCGGTATGCCTGACAAAAACCGCCCGATTAACGAACCAATCAGGATTGCTGCTGCATTCACGACGGTACCCGTCAACATCGTTCCATTCCCCCAAAATTGCTGGATCATCCTGAGCGAAATTCCTATTTCGTTTTATCGCTCAACCTGCCGCTGCGGACGCCATACATTGGCAAAGGCTGACGAGTGATGGCCAGAGCCGCAGCTCTTTCGGCAACTGCAACCGCAACTGGACAGGCCCTTGCACCCGTACCTTTCTAGCTCTGGCGGACGAAGGATCTTCCCTTTTGTGATCACAACGAAGTCGTATAGAAGTACGAATCAACTGTGTAAACTTGTACGAAAACATTTAAGATAACATCTGCTTTCTCTTCATCTCTTGCTTCTTTGCTTCTCTATTGTGACGAAACGTGCCTCTAGGAATGAAACGCTGCAGCAATCTCTCTCATCGCCTTGACAAACTGCTCTACGTCCTGTTCCGTATTAAACACCCCAAAACTAACGCGTACCGCCCCCTGGTTGATCGTTCCGGCTGTTTCATGACCCAGTGGTGTACAGTGATACCCTGCTCTGGTAGCAATGCCGTACTGCTGATCCAAGATAAATGAAACTTCCGAGGCGTCAGCACCGCTTACATTACAGGCAACCACACCGACTCTCTCAACAGACAAATCAGGCCCATACACTTCAACACCCGGAATCTCTTGCAGCAGTTGAAGTGTCTTTTTGGCAAGCCCCCAATCATGGCGTTGGATATTCTCTACTCCTTTTTCCATGACAAACTCGACACCTGCCAGCAAGCCGGCCAATCCAACCGTATTTACTGTTCCTGATTCAAAGCGGTCAGGTCTGGTCGTAGGTTGATCAACAGCTTCAGATTGACTGCCCGTCCCACCATGAATCAACGGATCAAGTTCGATCTCAGCTCTTACGTACAATCCCCCTGTTCCCTGTGGACCGTACAAACCTTTGTGTCCAGGGAAGGCCAGCATATCAATTCCCATCGTTTCCACATTGATCGGCAATATTCCAGCAGTTTGGGAAACATCAACGAGGAAAGCAATTCCATTTGCACGCGCTACGGCTCCTATCTCAGCGATCGGCAGGATCAATCCTGTTAGATTGGATGCGTGGCTTGTTACAATCAGCTTCGTATCAGGGCGAATCGCTTTGGCGAAATCCTCCGCGTAAAAAAGCTGATCCTCACGCGGCTGTACGTAGCTGATCTCAACCTGCTTTTCCCGGCGCAGATACTCCAACGGTCTGCGTACTGAGTTGTGTTCGATAGAGGAAGTGATCACATGATCACCCGCTTTAAGAAATCCTTTGATGGCTTGATTTAAGGCTTGCGTAGCATTCAAGTAAAAAAAGAGGTCATTCGGGTTCTTGATCCCAAACAACCGTGAAACCTGCATGCGTGTCCGAAACAGTGTTTTGCTCGCTTTCATCGCTAGGGCATGGCCGCCTCTGCCGGGGTTTGCAGCATACTGATCAATCACTTCGGCCATCATTTCTTTGACTCGGGGAGGCTTCGGCCAGGTTGTGGCGGCATTATCCAGATAAATCACCTGCATGTTTTTCCCTCCTTTTCTCTCTCAACTTTCAAGAAGTTCCAATATGCGCTCCAAGTCATCGTTGGAGTAAAATTCTATCTCAATCTTCCCTTTTCTCGCCCCGGTTCTAATCTGCACCAATGTGCCAAAACGAGAGCGGAGCCGTTCTTCCATCTGATGTATCATAGGTTCTTTTTTGACTGGCTTTTTCCCTTTTCCTTTTGTTTCACGTGAAACACTCAACTCTTTAACGATCTCTTCCAGTTGACGTACACTTAACTCCTGCTTGATCACATCATTGGCTAACTGCCATTGCAGATCATGATTTTCGACAGGGAGAATCGCTCTGGCATGCCCCATCGAGAGTGCAGAAGTGGATACCAGTTTGCGGATTCGTTCCGGCAAATGGAGCAAACGGAGCATATTGGCTACATGTGGGCGGCTCTTGCCCACTTTTTGTGCCAATTCATCCTGCGTATAGGAGCAGTGATCAATTAGCTTTTGATAGGCCTCCGCCTCTTCGATCGGATTGAGATTCTCTCGCTGCAGATTCTCGATCAAGGCGATTTCCATTAACTGCTGATCGCTATACGTTTTAATCACGACAGGCACAGTTGCCAGGCCGGCCTCTTTGGCAGCACGCAGTCTGCGTTCCCCTGCCACCAGTTCATAACCCTTTATGCTTTTGCGAACGATCAAGGGTTGAATAATCCCATGCTCTTTAATCGACTCGGCTAGTTCCTGAAGTGCTTCCGGATCGAATTCCTTACGGGGTTGGTAGGGGTTGGGGCGAATTTCCGCCACTGCTACTTCCGTAACCTGGTCCCCCTCTTCCAGAATATTGGGTGGAATTAATGCACTTAATCCTTTGCCCAATCGTTTGCTCATATCCCGACCACTTCCTTTGCCAAATCGGTATACACTTCTGCTCCTCTGGAACGGGGATCATAACTGATGATCGCTTGTCCATGGGAAGGTGCCTCACTTAATCTCACATTACGCGGGATAATGGTGCGGTACACTTTTTCCTGGAAGTATTTCTTTACCTCCTCAATTACTTGTATTCCCAGATTTGTTCGCGCATCCAACATGGTTAGCAGGACACCCTCAATAGCCAGCGAAGAGTTGAGGTGTTTTTGTACCAGCCGAATCGTATTTAATAATTGACTTAACCCTTCCAAAGCATAGAATTCACACTGAATCGGGATGAGTACGGAATCTGATGCGGTGAGGGAGTTGACGGTTAAAATGCCCAGTGATGGAGGACAATCAATAATCACGTAGTCAAATTTATCCTTGATCACTTCCAACGCTTTCTTCAGCCTGACCTCTCGAGACAGTGTAGGCACTAGCTCAATTTCTGCTCCGGCCAGTTGGATGGTTGCAGGAATAATGTTCAACCCTTCTACCCCGGTAGGCAAAGTAGTTTCCAAGGGATTGATATCATTGATCAAAACATCGTAAATACAGTAGCGGACATCTGCTTTATTTACGCCAATTCCGCTCGTTGCGTTTCCCTGCGGATCAATATCGACAAGCAGTACTTTTTTTCCCAGAGAAGCAAGGCACGCACTTAGATTAACTGCTGTTGTCGTCTTGCCTACGCCACCTTTCTGATTTGCAACCGCAATAACTTTCCCCAACTTCTCCACCTCGTTTACAAAATCTGCCCCACCTATCAGGATGCGTATCAACACCCGGCTCTATTTTACATCAATCATATCCGAAAAAGTAGCATGATACTCTGCCATCAGCGCACCGTACAGATTACCCCGGAAGAAAAAGAAATGCGGCGGAGTTCGCCGCAGCAGGGAGTACCCTCATACAGGCACAAATGAGCAGCTCCCTATATACATACCATATCTCTTTTGCAGCCGATCAATGGGTAAATGGAACCGAATGTCCGTCTCAGGATCAGGTTTCTTTCCGCTTCGGTATCCGGATGGTAAACTGATAGTACTCCTCATGATCCTCTTCATCGGTTTCCACAGCCAAACCTGTCTTCAGGACCATATCAATCGATTGCCGAAACGTATTGATCGCAATGCGCGCATCACGGGAAAATGCTTTGAGGCGCGGCTTCCGCTCTTTCTGTTCCGGTTGATCTTTGGACTCCAACAGCTGCTTGACCCGTTGTTCCGTCTGCTTTACGTTCCAGTCTCGTTCCAGTATATCTTGCAGTGTGCGCAACTGCAGTTCTCCATCTTTCAACGGGATCAGAGCTCGTGCGTGGCGCTCCGTAATAGCGCGGCTTGCCAACGCGTCTTGAATCGGCTGTGGCAGATTCAGCAGGCGCAATTTGTTGGCGACCGTAGATTGCCCCTTGCCCAGTCGCTGTGCCAGACTCTCCTGTGTCAGATTGTGCAGTTCGATCAATTTCTGGTAAGCCAATGCCTCTTCGATTGCCGTCAAGCCTTCCCGCTGCAGGTTCTCAATGAGTGCAATCGAAGCTGTTTGCGTATCGTTAAATTCTTTTATAATCGCAGGGATACGCTCCATGCCCAACTTTTTCGTTGCCCGCCACCTGCGTTCCCCGGCGATCAGTTCGAATCGATTGTCGCGAATGCGTACCACGATAGGCTGGATCAAGCCGTGTGTCCGAATCGTCTGACACAACTCTTCCAACTTTTCATCGTCAAAGATCGTTCGAGGTTGATAGGGATTAGGCACTATCTCATCAACAGGTATTTGTCGTATTTCTTCGTTCTCCGCCTTATCCGAAAAACCGAACAAGCGAGAAAACTGATCTTTCACGGCCATACCAAATCCCCCACTTCTAAACGTTCCATCTGAAAGAAATTATTCTGCATTTGACGATTAATTCCTTCTCTTAAAATGTGTCGGTAAACAATCACCGTTGATAAAGTGCAATCGATATATGAAGTATGAACTTGAGAAACTTGTATTCTTTTACGACTTTTTCTTATGTGCTTTCAATGGAAAGTGAAGAACTCGATCTATCCGCCTCCAGCAATCGAAAGAAAGCTCGTTCTGCCTACGCCTCATCTCATCTGAAAACCCCTACTGCTCTCCATTACCCGTCAACGAGAAAACAAGCCCGGTTGGCGTACAGCTGAACAATTGTTTCACGTGAAACATCCGTCTTCGTTTGCTTCACGATCCACCTGGCTGCTGTTTCTTTTTCTGACCTTCTTCTTTGGCCACATCCCCTTCCTCATCCTCATCATCTATGTAAAAGGAAAAAAACCGAGGGAACAGACGGTGAAAGTCAAGTGTCAAGTATGCGAAGAAGGCTGCGATGATCGCTGTTACATACATCCCTGCACTAAACAACAAACCGATCGCCGATGCCACCCACATCCCTGCAGCTGTGGTCAACCCTTTCACTTCTCCATTATACTTCAAGATAGCGCCCGCTCCCAGAAAACCCATTCCGGTGACTACTTGAGCTGCCACCCGCCCCGGATCATTGTTTACACCAGTTGAAGAAAAGCCATAGATCGAAGCAAGCCCAAATAAACAGGATCCAAAGCAAACCAAACTATAAGTCCGAAATCCGGCAGCCTTTTGACGGTGTACATCCCGATAAAACCATTCTCGTTCCAGTCCCATAATAGCCCCAGCGATAAAAGCGAGGGTTAGTCGCAGCAAGATCGTCGGCAATTCCGGCGGAAAAAAGGTCTCAAATAATGAGTTCATGTGGTCTCTACCCCTCTCAAGTAACTCCAAAAGAGTGTATCAGTTAGACCGTAGACAAGGGAAAAGCATGGATCAGAGCATCCCATTTGCTTCTGCTCACTTCGTTGCCAACTTCCGATAAGCGTAATGGTGGCCCACTCCGCCTGCACAAAGCAACGAGTGCTAAGGCATCTTTCTACAATTGGCTGCGCCTGAAAGCCACTACTTTGTACAGACTTTGCTTGACTGGCTCGAAAAAAAACCATTCCGCTGCAAGGGGACACTCTCCTGCCATAACCTGGTTTTGTCTACACACTGTATCAGTATCTATATGCCGTTAAAACCTGCTTCCTGCTTAAAAATGGGAAGAAACTCTTCTATGAATATTGTTTTCGGGAGATACAATTTCCTTAGGCATACCCTGTCTCATCTGGTTCAGCAGAGGGGCTTTTTTGCAGGAATTCCCGCCTTTCGCGGATATGTTTTGGCAGTAGACGCCACTTTTTCTATGATGATGATATTCCGCTCTCCTGCATCGTCTGGAAGCTCAAACGATTCTACCTTGACCGTTTTGCCGCCAAGTGTCTTGATTGCCTTTTTTGCCTCATTCATTTCAAGCGACACATTGGCCCCTTTCATCGCCAAAAAATGTCCGTCTACCCGTACAAAGGGCAAACAGTATTCTGCGAGGATGTTCAACCGGGCCACCGCACGTCCTGTCACTAGATCAAACGACTCACGCAGTTGCGGGTTTTGACCGGCATCCTCAGCACGGGCGTGAACCATTGTCACTCCGTCCAAACCTAGTTCTTTTGCCAAATGTTCCAAAAATCCGATTCGCTTTTGCAGGGAATCGACGATCGTGACACGCAAATGCGGAAAACAGATTTTCAGCGGCAGACTGGGAAACCCTGCTCCAGCCCCGATGTCTGCCACTGTCGTAACGTTCGCAAATGAGAAATAAAAAGCAGCTGTGATGGAATCGTAAAAGTGTTTCAGGTACACCTCATCCTCAGCCGTGATCGCTGTCAAGTTCATCCTCTCGTTCCACTCGACAAGTAGACGGTAGTACGTGTTGAACTGTTCCAATTGAGACGGTGCAAGCGAGATTCCTTGTTCAGCTAGTCGTGGCGCAAATTGTTCTTTTCCCATCATGCCTCTCCTTGTGCCTCTTGCCTGATTACTCAGCTTTGCTGGCAACAACGCGGTTATAGTGTTCAAGGTAGATCATCAACACCGAGATATCAGCCGGATTGACGCCTGAGATCCGCGATGCCTGACCGATGTTCAGCGGTCTGATCTGATTCATCTTTTCGCGTGCTTCCTTGGACATGCCGCTGATCTCATTGTAGTCGATGTCCTCCGGGATTTGTTTCTCTTCCACTTTCCTCATTTTCTCCACTTGCTGCAGGGATTTGCGAATATATCCATCGTATTTGATCTGGATTTCCACTTGTTCTGCTACCTCTTCCGGTATCTCTGTCGGTGGTGGAGAGATGCGCTGGATATGCTGATAGGTCATCTCTGGACGACGAAGCAGTTGGGCAAGTTCGATCACTTCGGTCAATTCCGGTGTTCCCGCCTCCCGCAACACTTCCTGTACCAGCGGGTTGTCAGGTCGAACGCGAATGTTTAAGATCCGTTCTTTTTCCTGCTGGATCATCTCCCGCTTGCGAGCAAAACGAGCATACCGTTCTTCACTAATCAAACCGATCTCATATCCGATATCGGTTAACCGAAGATCAGCATTATCGTGACGCAACAGCAGACGGTACTCCGCCCGTGAGGTGAGCAGTCGATACGGTTCATTGGTTCCCTTGGTAACCAAATCATCGATTAATACTCCGATGTATGCCTGCTCGCGTCCCAAAATAACCGCTGGTTTCCCCTGCACCTTGCGTGCAGCATTGATTCCGGCCATCAAGCCCTGACCAGCGGCTTCTTCATATCCAGATGTTCCGTTGATCTGGCCAGCCGTAAACAGCCCTTCGATCCGCTTTGTTTCCAGTGATGGCCATAGCTGTGTCGGAACGATCGCATCGTACTCGATCGCGTAACCCGGCCGCATCATCTCTACCTGTCCCATCCCACTCATCGTGCGCAGCATCGATAGCTGGACGTCTTCCGGAAGGCTAGTGGAGAGCCCTTGCACGTACATTTCTTCTGTCTCCCGCCCTTCCGGCTCCAAAAATACCTGGTGACGTGGCTTGTCGCTAAATCGAACCACTTTGTCTTCAATCGAAGGACAATAGCGCGGCCCCGTCCCCTCGATAATACCGGAATACATCGGGGCACGATGCAGATTGCTGTTAATCATTTCATGAGTCTGCTCATTGGTGTAGGTCAGCCAACAGGGTAGCTGATCCATGATAAACTGCGTCGTCTCGTAGGAAAAGGCGCGAGGGACGGGATCGCCCGGCTGGATCTCCATCTGGGAAAAATCAACGGTGCTTTTGTGAACGCGTGGCGGTGTTCCCGTCTTGAAGCGAACCATCTCAAACCCAAGTTCCATCAGGTGATGAGCCAATCGTACCGAAGGCCGCATATTGTTTGGGCCACTCTCATACTGCAAATCACCAAGAATAATTTTTCCGCGCAGATAGGTACCGGTGGTCAAGACCACCGCTTTTGCCTGATAACGAGCACCGGTCTGCGTAATGACTCCTTCGCAAATCCCGTTATTCACAATCAATTCCTCTACCATCGCCTGGCGCATGATGAGATTGGGGGTATGCTCAATCGTCTGCTTCATCGTCTGGGAATATGCGTGCTTGTCAGCCTGGGCCCGCAGCGCGTGAACGGCCGGCCCCTTGCCGGTATTGAGCATGCGCATCTGAATATGGGTCTTGTCCGTATTCCGACCCATTTCCCCGCCCAGCGCGTCAATCTCACGAACGACGTGACCCTTGGCCGGTCCACCAACCGAGGGGTTGCAGGGCATGTACGCAACCGCATCCAGGTTAATGGTTAACAGGAGCGTACTGCAGCCCATCCGCGCCGCTGCCAGTGCCGATTCGCAGCCGGCGTGTCCGGCGCCAATCACAATCACGTCGAACGAACCAGCATCATATGTTGATTTCATTGTTTTCCCTCCTATTTTCCCAGACAGAACTGGGAAAAGATCTGGTCTATCAAATCCTCCCCTACACTTTCACCGATCACTTCGCCTAACAGCTCCCACGCACGTTTGATGTCGATCTGAATCATATCGATCGGCATCCGATCTTCAATTCCGGCGATCGCATCGTCGATCGCCCGGCGTGCTTCCCGCAAAAGGTGAATATGACGGGCATTGCTCACGTAAGTATAGTCGTCTTGCTGCACGACACCGCTAAAGAACAAGCGGGCAATCGCTTCCTCCAACTGTTCGATACCCGTTTGATCCTTCACAGAGGTCAAGATGATCGGCTGCTCTGCAAAGCGCTGTTTTACTTCCTCCATCTCCAAACGCTGCGGCAGATCGGTTTTGTTGACGATCACGATGACCGGTAACCCTTGAACCGCCTCAAACAGCTGGTAGTCGTCTTTCTGCAACGGTTCATTATAGTTCAGCACCAACAGGACCAGATCAGCCTGCTGCAGAATCTTCCTCGACTTGTCTACGCCGATGCGCTCCACGATATCTTCTGTTTCCCGGATGCCGGCCGTATCGACCAATCGCAGCGGCACACCGCGGACATTGACGTATTCCTCGATCACATCTCGCGTCGTCCCGGCGATTTCAGTAACAATTGCTTTTTCCTCTTGGACGAGGCTATTGAGCAGGGACGACTTTCCTACATTGGGACGTCCGACGATTGCCGTCGATAGCCCCTCCCGCAAAATCTTGCCCTGCTGTGCAGTGCCCAACAGACGATCGATATCCGTCTTCACCTCTTCACACTTGGTAAGCAGCAGATTTTGCGTAAACTCTTCCACATCATGTTCCGGGTAATCCAGCGTTACCTCGATATGCGCCATCGCCGACAGCAGATTCTGCCGCAAGGACTGAATCAGTGTGGAGAGTTTCCCCTCTACCTGCGAGAGTGCCACCTTCATCGCCCGATCTGTTTTAGACCGGATCAAATCAATGACGGCTTCAGCCTGCGCCAAGTCGATCCGTCCATTTAAAAAGGCGCGTTTTGTAAACTCTCCTGGTTCAGCCAAGCGGGCACCGGCTTCCAGCAGCAGATCCAGTACCCGTTGAACAGAGACAAACCCACCGTGGCAGTTTACCTCCACCACATCCTCTCGAGTAAACGTACGCGGTGCCCTCATCACAGAGACCAGCACTTCCTCTACCAGCTCTCCGCTCTTCGGATCAACCAGCCTGCCGTAGTGTATGGTGTGTGTATCCACAGTGGATAACAATTCTTTTCCTTGGTATACCTTATCCACAATCGCGATCGAATCAGGACCGCTCACCCGGATGATGGCGATTCCGCCTTCTCCCATTGGCGTCGCGACTGCGGCAATCGTGTCCATTTCCAATTGAATGTCACCTCAAATACTCCATTTGGAGTAATCCTCTAACTATCTAGCATAACACACTGCCATTTGAAATAACAGGTAAATAGAAAAGCAACCTCTCAAAGCAGGTTGCCGCCATGCACTTATTCACAGTATGTTCCTGAGATCGCCAAAAAAACCGACTTATCCACTAATCCACATGTGCAAGCGCCTTAGGAGAAAAGATTCTCCCCTATACGGGATTGTACCGTTCTGTCGGAATTTGATACTCTGTTGGTATTGTCGTTCATCTTGGTCGTTCTTGTTCCTTTTCTACCCTCAACCTAGTGGACGTTAGTCATTTTCAATAAAGAGAGGCGAACTAGATGGATTTACCGAGCAGCAAACAGCTAAAAAAACCACTGCTGCTGATTGTTATGATTTCGCTGCTTCTCCTGCTTGTCTTTCTCGGCTTGTGGATGTTCTTAAACAGTCAGCTTGGCGAATCGATTGATGAAGAAACGGCACGGGCTGTCTATCTGCAATCCAATCAGTTGATCCGCGATATTTTTGACAAGGATAGCAGAGATACTTATGAAATGTACATCTCTTCGCCTGTTCAAGAACAAGACAAGAATCGATACCACTGGAACCATACGGTCAAAGAGATCCGCAACGTTCAATTGGTCCGCATCCTCCCCTACGAACAACAAGAGGAAATCTACAAAGCCAAAAGCTTGTCCGGAGATTCCCCCGAGTTGATCCGGTATGGAACAAAACTGAGGCTGGAAGTACAGGTCAATGGCACAACAGAGAAAACAGATGCGGAAATCGAATGGATCAAAGAAGATGGACAGCTTCGCTTATACCTGTTGAAGATGCCCGTATCATTTGTCCCAATCGTCGGTCCAGTGAAGACCGTATACGGTATTGATAACGAATTGTGATCCCGAAGATCATGTAAACAATGGCCACGGTAACAAAAAGGGAGGTCTATACCATGGACACACTGTTTGAACTGGTATCTCTAACTGCTATCGTACTGTTCCTCTTATTCCTGGCATCGAAAACGAAAGAAACCCAGCAGCGTAACCTAGATGCAATGCAGAGAGCAAATGAACTGCGGTCCGAGCAGGTTGAACTGCTGAAAGAAATAAAGGAACGACAAGAACAAGGATTGGCACAACAGGAACGGATCCTGGAACACGTAAAGGCGCTAAAAAACAGCAACCGATGAGTTGGTGACCTAATTATGTAAATGGTTGCCCGTTAGGTAAAACAGAAGCGGCAGCTTGTCGCGCACCCCGAATAACCGACAAGCCTGCCGCTTATTTATTTGAGTCTCCATTGCCAATCCACTATGAACCCTGTCCCTTAACCCCGCTTTTCCAGCGTAAACATCGACACCGATTCCTGCAGCTCCTCAGCCATTTTGGACAGCGTACTGGTCGCTGCAAGGAACTCTTCCATGGAAGCATTCTGTTCTTCCGCTGCCGCTGCCACCACTTGCGAGTTGGCTGCTGACTGTTCAGATACCCCGGACACTTCTTCCATCGATTGAACCATAATCTCTGTTTGCGCGTGTACGTTGCGGACGATGGACGAAACTCCCTCCGCTTGGGTAGACAGTGTTTCCGTTGCGCTGACGATCTCCGCAAACACTCTCCCCGAACTGTTCACCTTCTCGATGCCGTCATCAAGGACTGTCGTACCGTCCGTCATCGCTTCCACCGCCCTCGCCGTATCCAATTGGATCTCCCGAATCAGGTCGCCAATCTGGCTGGCGGCTTCATTGGACTGTTCTGCCAGTTTTCTCACCTCGTCAGCCACGACGGCAAATCCGCGTCCCTGTTCTCCCGCTCTGGCTGCTTCAATGGCTGCGTTTAATGCGAGCAGGTTGGTCTGACTGGAGATGGTGGTTATCAGCGTGATAATCTGTTCAATTTCTTTTGACTTTGTTCCTAAAACATGAACCACACCTGCGGATGTGCCGATCTTTTCCTGTATCAAACTCATCTGTTCCACTGCCTGTTTTACCACCTGATGTCCTCTCGTTGCCTTGTCCATAACGACAGCAGACGATTCGGAAACAGACTGCACATGATGAGAAACCTGATCCATCCCGTTGGAAATCTCCGCAGTAGCATGCTGGGCAGCACGTACGCTGGACACCTGTTTTTCAGAACCTACTGCCACTTCCTGGATAGAACGCGTGATTTGCTCCGTCGCTTTGCCTGTCTCATCGGCACCAGCAGCCAATTGCTCCGCTGTAGAGGCGACCAGGTGTGAATTCAGCATCACTTTCCCCAGTATGGAGCGCAGTTGTTCGGTCATCGTAGTAAAGTTTCTGGCCATTTGCCCAAACTCGTCCGCCGACTGGTCATCAATCGTCTTGGTAAAGTCGCCTTGGGCCAAAGCCGCAGAGTGTTCGTTGATCTTGCCGATCTGCCGGGTCAGATAACGACTGTATAGATGAATCACCACGACAACCACCGCGACACCGATCACACAGATAACCAACAGTTTGTATAAAAGAGACTGAACCGGCGCGAACAATTCCGTTTCAGGAATCGTGAGCAGTAATACCCAGTCAAGGTCGTCAATCTTTTGAAAGTAGACTCTATGCTGCCCTAGTTCGTCTTCAAAAGCAGTCTGTCCACTATCCTGCTGAAAGACAATCTCACTCATCGCAGCCAACGATTGATTCTCTTCGTCTGCCAGTTTTCGCTTCATGATTTTTTCGGCATTAGGGGTAGCCAGGTAGTTTCCTTTGGAATCGAGCAGCACTGCCCACCCCTTGTCACCTACCCGAATCTCTGCAATCATCTGCTGAATGGTGCTGAGATCAATATCGCCTGTCGCCACGCCGAGGAATTGCTTGTTCGGATCAAATATGGGCACAGCGGCTGTCGTCATGGTGACGTCAAGTCTTTCATCGTAATAAGGATCCGTATAGCCAATGCCATTGGAAGCATTCTTTCCGATCTGGTACCATTCCCAACTGGGGTAATTGTATGCCGGATCGCTGTAATCCTCTGTTGCACTGATGGCATCTTTATCTCTGTAAGCATAGGTGGAAAAGTATTTGATCTCTGGTTGATAGGCGTACGGTTCGAAAAATACGCCCATGCCAAACGTGTCATCATTCACGGTTAAACTGTTTTTCAGGATCGCTTGATAATCGGACAGGCTGAATTCTGCAGCATGTGGCCTCCACGGCTCGAGCGACCGATTCCACCACCCTGGTGTGAGCGGTCAACTTCGTCTGAATTCCCTGAATCGTCTGACCTAATTGGACCGTCATTTTCTGATCGATTTCCTTACTTAGCAGGGAATACGAATAGTAATACGCAAAAGAGATCGACCTATCCCATAATACAAAAAGAAAATAGCCTGTCCATACAAGGCTATTCCCGCTGCCCGCTCTCTTTAACGAACCCTCGTGTAAAGTTAACATAGAAAAAGAAGCCATTTCAGGCTTCTTTTGGTGCAACCACGATATATCGGTGGGGTTCGGCCCCTTCGCTAAATGTCACAACATCATTGCGATTTTGCAAAAACGAGTGAATCACTTTCCGCTCTGCCGCCGACATTGGTTCCAGTCGTACATTTCGTCTCGTCTGCACCACTTTTCTAGCAATCCGCTCAGCTAGATTTTCCAGCGCTTCTTTTCGCCTGCTGCGGTAGTTTTCAGCATCCAAAACGATCCGGACGTGCTGCTCTTTCTGTCGGTTTCCGACGATGTTCACCAAGTACTGAAGGGCGTCGAGCGTCTGTCCGCGGCGGCCGATGATCATTCCCAAGTTGTCGCCGACAATGTCGAACAAGACAACTTCAGTCTGTTGATGAACGTCAATCCGAGCATTCACGTTCATCTTCTGCAAGACCTCTGTCAGGAACTCCTTCCCTGCCTCAACGGGATCATGCCGATACTCCACTTCCACCTTCGCTTCCCGCGTACCGATCAACCCAAACAATCCCTTGCTTGGCTCCTCCAGTACGCGAATCGATACCTTGCTGCGCGGCACAGCTAACTCTTGCAGCGCCTTCTCGACGGCATCATCGATCGTTTTTGCCGTGGCCACCACCTTTTTCACTTAGCGGTTCCCCCTTTAGGACTTGACTGCGTATTTTTGTCCCGGTAAAGGAAATACGTTTGAACAATCGTGAACAGGTTGCCGTACACCCAGTACAGCGAAAGTGCAGACGGCAGGGTGACAGCAATCGCCAGAATCATAATCGGCATCAACACGTACATCATCTGCATCTGCGGGTTGTTCTGCATGACCGCACCCATCACTTTTGACTGCAGATACGTAGTGATCGCCGCCAATATCGGCAGTATGTAGTAAGGATCAGGCTGACCGAGTGCCATCCAGAGGAAGTTGTGGTCTTTGATCTCCGGCGCCCGGATAATCGCGTGATAAAAGGCAATCAAAATCGGCATCTGGACCAGCAGCGGCAGACAACCAGCCAGCGGGTTGATGTTGTGTTTTTGGAACAACATCATCGTCTCCTGCTGTGCCTTTTGAGGATCGTTCTTGTATTTCTCGCGGATCTTCTGCATCTCTGGCTGCAACTCCTGCATTTTCTTGGAGCTCTTAATTTGTTTGATCATCAGCGGAAGAACGATCAGCCGGATGATGATGGTAGCAACCAAAATCCCCAAGCCGTAGTTGTCACCGAGCAATAGAGAGGACTCCCGGATCAGCCAATACAGCGGCCAGACGAAGAATTGATCCCAAAAACCTTCCGATTCCTCACTGATCGGGGGTGGATTTGTCACATTACACCCGGACAGGAGCAGCATCAGCCCCCCCAATATGACAAGGCTGAGAATCCGTTTATTCAAAGGAATATGCCTCCTTTTGTGCGATATCAATATTCTCGTGTTACTTCTTGTATTTTTCGGGAACCGGATCAACACCGCCCGGATGAAAAGGATGACATTTGACAATGCGCACGACAGCTAATCTGCCACCCCGCCATACGCCATGTTTTTGAATCGCTTCCAAGGCATAATGAGAACAGGTTGGCGCAAATCGACACGATGGCGGTTTTAATGGGGAGATAAACAACTGATAACCCCGAATAAGCCACATCACCAGTCTACGCATCTCTCTCTACCTTTTTTCCTTATGTAAAGAACGCATGATCACTTTCGCCCGCTTCAGTGCATGAACGAGTGATCTGCGCAGTTCGTCATACGCTAAACTCTCCGTCCCCTGACGAGCAATGATGACCAGATCGTACTCATCAACAATCTGCTGTTCCAGGCTGGCGATCGCCTCACGAATGTAGCGCTTGACTCGGTTTCGCGTAACGGCGTTGCCTATTTTTTTACTGACCGATATGCCGACGCGGAAATCGGCTTGTCCCTCTTTCGGCAGCGTGTACACGACGAATTGCCGATTTGCCGAAGAGGTTCCCTTCTGAAACACAACCTGGAACTCCTCGTTTTTCTTGAGCCGATGGGAGCGATGCAAGACGAACAACCCCTAACAAAAACATTATAGTAAAAAAAGGGAACGGCATCCACCCAGTATGCCCAGTTTACGCCTCTTTTTTCCTATGTACCGGGGGCGAACAATCCTACTTATAGAAAAAAAAGGCCACCGATTCTGTGGCCTAGGCGGATAATACCTTTCTTCCTTTACGACGACGGGCCGCTAAGACCTTACGACCGTTCTTTGTGCTCATACGCTTACGGAACCCGTGGTCTTTTTTCCGCTTACGAGTATTTGGATTAAACGTTGGTTTCATTTCCTGTACACCTCCGTCCTACAGACAATCATGGAGCCTTTCTACTAATTAGGAAGCATCGATAAAATGATTCTGCTTCACACGATAGGCATTCTTTCGCATTATAAAAAGGATTGGCCAAAAAGTCAAGAGAACCGCTTTCCAACCAACCGAACAAATTATCCCCAACCAATTATTTCCCGCGCCTGTGGATAAGGGAAATTATTCACAATCCACATTTCGACAAGCTTATCGACAATTTGTACACAAAATCTAGGGGTGTGTATGAGTGGTTTACACAAGTGGTTGTGTTTGTGGATAAGTAGGAAAAAACCATTGATATCACTCATTTTATTTGATATGATGTTTGTGTTTTGAAGCGTGAACAAGTGATACGACACATCTATTTTTCCACAGTCTGTGGATAATTTTGTGGACAGATATTGCATCTTGTGTATGGATTATTCACATGGTTGCGAATAAATGTCTTATTTTTTTCACTTTTTGCGCCGATATCATACTTGTATGCCTTAGCTTATCCACAGCTCCTGTTGATCTACGGATCACGTTGATGGGACTATACGACACTTGAGAGGAGGGATCCTTGGTGGACTCCGCCGTTAGCGAACTTTGGCGAAAAGTGCTGGCAAAGATCGAAAAAACACTTAGCAAACCCAGCTTTGATACTTGGCTAAAGGCGACTAAGGCGACCACACTGGAGGAAGATGCACTGATCGTGTCTGCGCCCAATGAATTCGCACGCGACTGGCTTGAATCCCGGTACTCGCCTCTGATCACTGATACACTTTATGAGACGACCGGCATCAATATGAAAGTAAAGTTTGTCGTTCCCCAAGATCCCGACTTAGGACTGACGGACGAGATTCCGGCTCCCAACCCGAAGACGCCTGTTCAGCCATCGGTTGGAGACGACCAGCCACCAAGCATCCTAAACCCGAAGTACACATTCGATACGTTTGTCATCGGCTCCGGCAACCGCTTCGCCCATGCAGCATCGCTGGCTGTCGCGGAGGCACCGGCCAAAGCGTATAACCCACTGTTCATTTACGGTGGTGTAGGACTTGGCAAAACCCACTTGATGCACGCAATCGGTCATTATGTGTTGGAACACAATCCATCGGCCAAGGTGGTTTACCTTTCCTCCGAAAAATTCACGAATGAGTTTATCAACTCGATTCGCGACAATAAAACGGTCGATTTTCGCAACAAATACCGCAGTGTTGACGTTTTATTAATTGACGACATCCAGTTTTTGGCGGGTAAGGAACAGACCCAAGAGGAATTTTTTCATACTTTTAATGCCTTGCACGAAGAGAGCAAGCAGATTGTGATTTCTTCCGATCGGCCTCCCAAAGAGATCCCGACTTTGGAAGATCGCCTGCGTTCGCGGTTTGAGTGGGGATTGATCACCGACATTCAGCCGCCGGATCTGGAGACCCGAATCGCCATTTTGCGCAAGAAGGCAAAAGCAGAAAATCTGGATATTCCCAACGAAGTGATGATTTACATCGCCAATCAAATCGATACGAACATCCGTGAACTGGAAGGTGCGCTCATTCGCGTAGTCGCTTATTCTTCCCTGATAAACCGCGATATCGATGCGAACCTGGCGGCGGAGGCATTGAAGGATATCATTCCTTCCTCTCGTCCCCGCGTCATCACGATTATGGACATTCAACGTGCAGTGGGAGAAGAATTTAGTCTCAAACTGGAAGATTTTAAAGCGAAGAAGCGGACCAAATCTGTCGCCTACCCGCGGCAGATCGCGATGTATCTCTCCCGCGAGCTAACGGATGCTTCTCTGCCCAAGATCGGTGACGAATTCGGCGGCAGAGACCACACAACCGTCATCCACGCCCACGAAAAAATCTCCAAGGCTCTGCTGACAGATCCGCAGCTGCAAGTAACCGTTCAGTCGCTGATTGAAAAATTGAAAAGCAACTAACCTGTGAACAACCGGAGAAAGCCTGTACACAACTTACTCACATGTGTATAGGCTCTCTTTGTCCAGCTTGACCATGGATATCCACATATTCACAGCAACTATTACTACTTCTGTCTTTTTTAAAAAATAAATTATATATAAGATTACCTAATTTACATGTAATGCCGATTACATACCCGTTATGCCACTTGACCAATGTAGACATCCTTCTTGTACTGGGGGTAAACAACATGCATATTACCGTTCAACGAGAAAAGCTCTCGACTGCCGTATCTCATGTAATGAAAGCTGTATCGACCAGGACGACGATGCCGATCCTGACAGGGATCAAGGTAAAGGCGGACGAGGAAGGCCTTACCTTAACAGCCAGTGATTCCGATATCTCGATCGAAGTCCATATTCCTGTAGAAGAGGCAGACGAGTGGGGAGTTACCGTTCATCAACCGGGAAGTGTTGTCCTGACAGCACGTATCTTCGGTGAGATTGTCCGGAAACTTCCGCATGAAGAGATTCAACTGGAAGCGGATGAGCGATTGATGGTAACGATCCGTTCCGGGCAATCGGAGTTCACGATCAATGGGATGAATGCCGATGAGTTTCCCCAGTTAATGCAGCTTGAGGAAGAAAAGGTGCTCAGCATCCCTAGTGATTTGCTGAAGACGCTGATCAAACAAACCGTGTTTGCTGTTTCCACTTCGGAGATGAGACCGATTCTTACCGGGATCATGTGGTCGCTGGAGCAAGGACAGCTTACGTTTGTTTCGACAGACAGCCACCGCTTAGCCAGCAGAAAGGCAGCGGTCGAATGTTCTCCTGATCTTCACTTTCATAATGTTGTGGTACCGGGTAAAAGCTGCAACGAATTGGTTAAAATTTTAGATGACAACCAAGATCCGGTCGATATCGTAGTCGGCGACAACCAGATCATGGTCAGAGCCAACCACATTCTGTTCTACTCTCGGCTGTTGGAGGGAGCTTATCCCGATACCTCGAGGATTATTCCTCAAGGCAGCAAAACCGAGTTGGTGGTCAATTCCAAGGATTTCCTGCATTCGATCGAACGGGCTTCCCTGTTAAGCCGGGAAGGCAAATCAAATGTAGTCCGCCTTTCCACTATGGATGGAGAATCGATTGAAATCTCCTCAAACGCTCCGGAGATCGGAAAAGTGGTCGAACTGGTTCGGCCCCAGTCACTTAGCGGGGAAGAACTGAAGATTTCGTTCAATGCGAAGTACATGATCGATGCTCTTCGCTCCATGGAGAACGCGGAGATCAAAGTTAGCTTTACCGGGTCGATGAGTCCTTTCGTGTTGAAGCCGACCGAGCATGACTGGATCTTGCACTTAATCCTGCCAGTGCGCACGTATTGATGCGCGGAAGGGAGTACTGATGAACATCGTTTCGATCCGAACCGACTACATTACACTGGGCCAGTTTCTGAAGTTGGCCGGTGTGATCGATACCGGGGGTATGGCCAAGGCGTTCCTGGAGGAAGTGCCGATTCAAGTAAACGGTGTAGCGGACAATCGGCGGGGACGAAAGCTTTACCCGGAAGATCGTGTGGAGATCGAAGGTTTCGGCACGTATCAAGTCACCCGCGAGTGAGAGGGGAGCTGCCTTGTTTTTACGGGATTTGTCGTTGACCAACTATCGCAACTACGAGTCACTGTCGCTGTCATTTGATCAACCGATCAACTTGTTTGTCGGCAATAATGCGCAAGGAAAGACAAATGTTCTGGAGTCGATCTACGTCTTGGCATTGGCGAAGTCACACCGGACCTCCAAAGATAAGGAATTGATCGCCTGGGAGGCGGAATATGCGACAATCCGTAGCGAAGTAAAACGACGCTACGGATCTGTTCGTTTAGAGATCCAGTTGACGACGAAAGGGAAAAAGGCAAAGATCAATGGCCTGGAACAGCGGAAATTGAGTGAGTATATTGGTGCAATCAATGCTGTCATGTTTGCCCCTGAGGATCTGGCGATTGTAAAAGGGGCACCGGCGCAGCGCCGCCGATTTCTCGATATGGAAATCGGGCAGGTCTCACCCACGTATCTGTACTACCTGACTAACTTCAACAAAGTCCTCGCCCAACGAAACCAGTTGCTCAAAGACCTGGCCATGAAAAAAAGCGATTCCAGAGAGATGATTGAGATTTGGAATACCCAATTGGCCGATTTAGCGGTAAAATTATTACAAAAGCGGTTTGAGTTTTTGCGCAAGCTGGAGACGTGGGCCAACAGCATCCACACAGGGATTACCGATGGGAGAGAGAATCTCACCCTGCACTACGAGAACACGTCACCAGTAGTGGAAGGGATGGACCACACGGAGGGATGTGAGGCGATTCTTGCCTCTCTGGAAGAAATCTTCGAGCGGGAAAAAATGCGTGGAAGCACCTTGATCGGTCCGCACCGTGACGATTTCTCCTTGCGCATTAACGGTGTAGATGTGCAGGCGTTTGGCTCTCAGGGACAGCAGCGGACCACCGCCCTGTCGCTAAAACTGGCTGAGATCGAGTTGATCAAAGAAGAGGTGGGAGAGTATCCGATTCTCCTGCTCGATGACGTATTGTCTGAATTGGATGAACATCGACAAACGCTGCTTCTGGAAACGATTCAGGAGAAAGTGCAGACGTTTGTCACCAGCACGGGAGTGGAAGGCTTAAAGCATCAGGTGCTGCAGCAGGCGGATCGCTATTACGTTCAGGCAGGCACGATCCTCACGGAAAGGTAAGGTGATAGAGTATGTTTTTGCACATCGGTGGAGATACAGTGGTCAGCATCAAGGATGTGATCTCGATTGTCGATCATCAATCGGTGAAAACCTCAAAAATCACAAAAAAGTTCCTTGAGGATGACCGAAAAACTAAAAGACTTGTCGATACTAATCAAGAAGAGACCAAATCGTACGTGATTACCAAGGACGCCATTTATTGTTCCCCGATTTCTTCCCTTACCTTAAAACGACGCGCACAGTACGTAAACAGTTTGGATCCATTCCCAGCTGAGCAGACTGATTTCGAGGAGTTGACAGAGTAGTGGAACAGCTTACGGCAAAAGATCAGAACTACGACGCGAGTCAAATACAGGTACTGGAAGGGTTGGAGGCTGTCCGGAAACGACCCGGAATGTACATCGGCTCTACCAGCAGCCGTGGGCTGCACCACCTGGTGTGGGAAATCGTCGATAACGCCATCGACGAGGCATTGGCTGGCTACTGTGACGAGATTCATGTCTACATTCGTCCCGACAATACGGTCACCGTGACAGACAATGGTCGCGGGATTCCCACAGGTATTCATGACAAGACGGGTAAATCAACGGTTGAAACCGTATTGACCGTGCTTCACGCCGGAGGAAAGTTTGGCGGCGGAGGCTATAAAGTGTCCGGCGGCTTGCACGGCGTAGGCAGTTCCGTGGTGAACGCTTTGTCCGAGTGGTTGGAAGTGGAAGTGAAGCAGAACGGCAATGTCTATTTTATGCGCTTCAACCACGGTGTTCCGGAAGCGGATCTGAAAGTGGTAGGGGAGACAGAGGAAACGGGAACGATCGTTTCCTTTAAGCCTGACCCTGGGATTTTTACGGAGACAACCGAGTTTGAATACGAGGTGCTGCAAAAGCGGCTGCGGGAACTTGCTTTCCTAAACAAAGGACTGCGCATCGTACTGCATGATGAGCGGGCGGAACAGGAACGGACGGAAGAATTCCACTTTGAAGGCGGGATTATCCAGTTCGTGGAGTATCTCAACAAAAACCGCGAGAGTCTGCATGAAGATGTGATCTACTGCGAAGGAGAAAAAGACGGACTGCTGGTCGAAGTGGCGCTGCAGTACAACGACAGCTATGTGAGCAACATTTACTCCTTTGCCAACAACATCAATACGCACGAAGGCGGTACTCATGAAGCCGGGTTTAAAACGGCGCTGACGCGTGTGATCAACGACTACAGCCGCAAGTTTAACTTTCTCAAGGAGAAAGACCCCAACTTGTCAGGGGAAGATGTCCGGGAAGGCATTACGGCGATCATCTCGGTCAAAATACCGGAGCCGCAATTCGAGGGTCAGACCAAAACAAAACTGGGCAACTCGGAGGCGCGCAGTGTGACGGAGTCGGTTTTTAGCGCCCGATTTACGGAGTTTATGGAGGAGAACCCGTCCGTCGCCAAAAAGATTGTGGAGAAAGCGCTGATGGCGGCACGGGCCCGGGAAGCGGCCCGGAAAGCACGGGAATTTACCCGACGGAAAAGCGCATTGGAAGTGAGTGCGCTGCCTGGAAAACTGGCCGACTGTTCGTCCAAGGATGCTTCGGAGAGCGAACTGTTTGTGGTCGAGGGGGATTCGGCGGGAGGTTCCGCCAAGTCAGGACGCGACCGCCACTTCCAGGCCATTCTTCCGCTGCGCGGAAAGGTGCTCAACGTAGAAAAATCGCGTCTCGACAAGATTTTGGCCAATAACGAAATCCGGGCGATCATCACTGCACTGGGAACGGGAATTGGCGAGGATTTTGACATTTCCAAAGCACGCTATCACAAGATCGTGATTATGACGGACGCAGATGTCGACGGGTCGCACATCCGGACGCTCTTGCTAACCTTCTTTTATCGCTACATGCGTCCCTTGATCGAAGCCGGTTATGTCTATATTGCACAGCCGCCGCTCTACAGCATCAAGCAGGGGAAGGCCTTGCACTATGCGTTTAACGATCGGCAGCGGGACGAGATCCTGCGTACGCTGAAACCGACGCCAAAACCGTCTGTTCAGCGCTACAAGGGATTGGGTGAAATGAATGCGGAACAACTGTGGGAGACGACGATGAACCCGGATGGCCGCACACTGCTGCAGGTCAGTCTGGAAGATGCGATGGACGCGGATATGGTATTCGAGACGCTGATGGGTGACGATGTGGAACCGCGGCGGGAGTTTATCGAGGAGCATGCGCTCAACGTACGCAATCTGGATATCTAGGGGTTTTCCAGTAGAAAAACTCAGCCGGTGAGGGTATGCACGCATCAATAGACCTGTATCCCGGCTGAGCTTTTTTCTTTTTTGAGTAGGGATTGCCAAACCATCGTTGATACGGGTTGTACCATGTCCGCTTTTGGACTAGTTTACTTGAAATATGGTATAATTACGTATTGTTGAAAACCAGTTGGAGGGTTATCGTCTATGGCAGAAGCTACACCTCAGTTTCCAAAAATAGATATCAGCCAGGAGATGCGCAGTTCGTTCATCGACTATGCGATGAGTGTCATTGTCAGCCGTGCACTGCCGGATGTGCGTGATGGATTAAAACCGGTCCATCGCCGTATCCTGTACGCTATGCACGATATGGGCCTTACACCGGACAAAGCGTTTCGTAAGTCGGCTCACGTCGTCGGTGAAGTGATGGCCAACTATCACCCGCACGGTGACTCTGCCATATACGAGACCATGGTTCGTTTGGCACAGAATTTTAATATTCGGTATACCCTGGTGGAAGGCCAGGGCAACTTCGGTTCCGTCGACGGCGACCCGGCAGCGGCGATGCGGTATACGGAGTCGCGCCTCTCAAAGCTGGCTCTGGAACTGCTGCGGGATATTGAAAAAGAAACAGTTGATTTCACGCCAAACTACGACGGCCACAAGGAAGAACCGGTCGTTCTCCCTTCACGTTTCCCCAATCTGCTGGTGAACGGTGCGTCTGGTATCGCTGTCGGTATGGCTACCAACATTCCGCCACACAACCTGGGTGAAGTGATCGACGGCGTTACGGCGATGATCGACAATCCGAACATTACCATTCAGGAATTGATGCAGATCATCAAAGGACCGGACTTCCCGACTGCCGGCGAAATTCTTGGTCGCAGCGGAATCCGCAAAGCGTATGAAACCGGTCGGGGCTCGATTGTGATGCGAGCCAAGACGTTGATCGAAGAAGAGAACGGGAAAGCACGCATCATCGTGACCGAGATCCCCTATCAGGTCAACAAAGCGCGGTTAGTGGAAAAAATCGCCGAACTGGTGCGCGAAAAGAAAATCGACGGGATTACCGATCTGCGAGACGAATCAGATCGCAAAGGGATGCGGATCGTGATCGAACTGCGCCGCGATGTGATCCCTAAAGTCGTGTTGAACAATCTGTTTAAACATACCCAAATGCAGAGTACATTTGGCGTCAATATGCTTGCCTTGGTAGAAGGCCGGCCACGGGTGCTCAACCTACGCGACCTGGTGTACCACTATCTGGAACACCAACGCGTCATCATCCGCCGTCGTACCGAATACGATCTGCGGCAAGCAGAAGCTCGCGCCCACATCTTGGAGGGACTGCGGATTGCGCTGGACCACATCGATGAGATCATCAGCCTGATCCGCGCTTCCCAGACCACTGAGGAAGCACGCGAAGGATTGATGAGCCAATTCGGTCTCAGCTACGATCAAGCACAGGCTATTCTCGACATGCGTCTGCAGCGCCTGACCGGACTGGAGCGGGAAAAGATCGAAAACGAGTACCAGGAGCTGCTGGCTAAAATCAACGAATACCGTGCTATTCTTGCCGATGAAGGCAAAATCTATGCGATCGTGCGCGAAGAAATGAACGAAATCAAAGCGAAGTTCGCAGACGAGCGCCGGACCAGGATCACGATCAATGAAGACAGCATCGAAGACGCTGATCTGATCCCAGAAGAAGACGTCGTCATCACGCTGACGCACAGCGGTTATATCAAGCGTCTGCCGGTCTCCACCTACCGCAGCCAGAAGCGAGGCGGGCGAGGCGTACAGGGAATCGGTACGCGAGAAGACGACTTTGTCGAACACCTGCACATCACCAATTCCCATGATTACATCATGTTCTTCACCAACAAAGGGAAAGTATACCGTCTGAAAGGATATGAGATCCCGGATCTCAGCCGAACTGCCAAAGGTACCCCGATCATCAACTTGATTCAGATCGAGAAGGGCGAACACGTCAGCACGGTGATCCCGGTCAAGGAATTCCGCAAAGATCGGTACCTGTTCTTCGCTACCAAGAAAGGTGTGGTGAAGAAGACCGAACTCTCCGCATATGAGAACGTCCGCAAAGTGGGCTTGTTTGCGATCAATTTGCGCGAGGATGACGAATTGATCGGCGTTCGGTTTACCGACGGAGATCAAGAGATTATCATGGGTACGAAGAAGGGCATGTCAGTCCGGTTCCGGGAGGAAGATGTCCGCACCATGGGACGCGGCGCAACCGGGGTCAAAGGGATTACGCTTGATCCAGATGATGACGTCATCGACATGGATGTGGTCAAGGAGAATGCCGACGTTCTGATTGTTACGGCTAAAGGATACGGCAAGCGAACGCCGATTGCCGAGTATCGCCTGCAGAGCCGGGGTGGAAAAGGAATTAAGACGCACAATGTGACCGAACGGAGCGGTCAGGTGGTTGGACTCAAAGTGGTCGAGTCAGACGAGGACCTGATGATCGTCACCACAACCGGGATTATTATCCGTCTGGAAGTAAAAGGAATATCAACGATGGGACGCTATACACAGGGCGTCAAGTTGATCCGTCTTGCGGAAAACGAAGAAGTAGGCTCCGTGGCCAAGGTTGCCGCCAGTGAGGATGACGATCTTGAGCCGGAGGAAGAGGTAGCAGCCAAGGATGAACAGCAGCCCGACGAAGTTGATCCGGAAGATGAGGCGTAGGTGAACAGGGAGCGGGTGATCCTTACTAGGACCCCGCTCCTATTTTTTAGCAGATAAATTGAACGATTGTCACATGATTGGTAAAAGAGTACTATTAAAACAAGAATGTCTCGGGAGGTTTGTCCGATGCCCATTGTCTCTGTTAAGAAGATTTCCCCAAGGGCAAGGTTGGCGGAAGATGTGCACACTCCACTTGGCGGACTGCTTTTTGCGAAAGGAACTGTGATCGAGGAGCACGAACGTCAGTTTTTGGAAGCTTTTCAGATTTATGAGATCGTGATTGAAGAGACAAATGAGACAGGGGCTGTTGAGGGGAAAAAAAGCGCAGACGGCCAAGAGAAGACGTCACAGCCGAGTGCCGACAAACCGACAAAGAAACAAGACCTGGAAACCATCTACGACCAAACGGTGAAGACTTTTCGCCATCTGATGCGCAACATCGAGAGCGGCTCGCCCATTCCGGTGCTCGAGGTACGAAAGGCCATCACCCCGTTGCTGGAAAGTGGAAAGGAACATCCGGACATTACTATTACGCTGCGTAAGGTAACCAATGCTGAACAGTATTTGTATGAACATTCCATCGCAGTTGGGCTCCTTTCTTTTATCCTGGCCCAATGGCTGCAGATGCCAGAGAAAGAATGGATGCAGGTGGCGCTGGCCGGTACCCTGGTTGATATCGGCAAGACCAAGATAGATCCTCAGATTTTGTGGAAACCGGGAAAACTGACCGCAGAAGAGTTTGAAGAGATGAAACGCCACACCGTATACGGTTATCAGATGATTCGGGAAGCAACAGGGTTGAATGAAGGAGTAGCCCTTGCCGCCCTGCAGCATCACGAACGAGAGGATGGCAGCGGCTATCCGCTTGGCTTGACCGGGCAAAAACTTCACCTGTACAGCAAAGTTGTGGCGGTGGCTGACGTATACCATGCGATGTGCTCCAATCGGATTCATCAGGAGGCAACCTCCCCTTATCTGGTGGTGGAACAACTGCTGCGGGACAGTTTTGGCAAACTGGATCCAAGGATCGTGCATACGTTTGTTAACGGAATTACCCGGTTCTCTGTTGGAACCGTCGTAAAGTTAAGCGATGGAAGAGTCGGCAAGATTGTCTTTACAGATCAGAATCATCCCACCCGACCGCTGATCGAGACGAGTAGCGGCATCGTCAACTTGATGGAAGCGAAGGACTTGTTTATCAGACAAGTGATGTGAGGGAAACCGCCATATTCTTGGCGGTTTTTCTGTTTGCAAAAAGAGGTACTCAGTGGTGGACAACAACCACGGGATATCATGATATACTAAAGATGTCGGAGGACGTCAGATTTCGGCGAACCATTACGATTGATCATCATCTGTAGGGGGACTGGGACGGGATGACCGGGTATAGTAACAGAACCATCAAGTTAACAACAACCACAATCTCCCTGTTGCTTATGGTAGGATTGGCGGGATGCTCCCTCATCCCGACCGCCACAGAACAAAGCGGACCAACAAATGAGAGTGGTGCTGCAGCGGAAAAGACTACCCAGCCAAACAAGCTGGAAACAGCGCTGCCAGCCGCGGATTGGAATGAAAGCAGTCTGCTGTACTCGCCTCAACAGGTGGAAAGGATGAAAATTCCGGTTAAGGCAAAAGGAATCTACTTAACAGGGTGGTCGGCCGGCAACAGCAATTTTCAAAAATTGCTGAATCTGGTGAATGATACCGAATTGAATGCCATGGTGATCGATATGAAGGAAGATGAGGGGCGGATCACGTACCAATCAGAGGTTCCCATGGTGAATGAGACTGGTGCTGACGGGACGACGTTTATCCAGGATGTCGATAAACTGATTCATACGGTCCACCAGAATAATGTCTACTCCATTGCCCGCATCGTCTGCTTTAAGGACCCTTTCCTTGCAGGCAAAAAAACGGAATGGGCGATGCAAAAAAAGACCGGTGGCATTTGGCGTGACAAGCAGGGTGTGATGTGGATCGATCCGTACCGTAAAGATGTGTGGGATTACAACATCGCGATTGCCAAAGAAGCAGCTAAAAAAGGCTTTAAAGAGATTCAGTTCGATTACGTCCGGTTTCCTACAAGTGGGAAACAAGTTGACCGGGAAGTGGCGTTTTACAATCAGAACGGCAAACCCAAACAGCAGGTAATTGCCGATTTTCTTGCCTATGCCAAAAAAGAACTGGAGCCGTACAATGTGTACGTCTCCGCCGACATTTTTGGACTGGTGCCATCTGTAACCGATGACATGGCAATCGGGCAGAAATGGGAACTGGTGACACCGATCGTCGATTATATCAGCCCGATGATGTATCCATCTCACTACGCTAACGGGACATACGGACTGCCTGTCCCCGATGCGAAGCCGTACGAAACGATCCGTGAGGGATTGCTTGACGCTCAAGAGAAAGATGCAAAACTGAGAGCCAACAATCAGCCAACAGCCATCATACGCCCTTGGTATCAGGATTTTACGGCAACCTGGGTACGCGGCCATATCCCTTATGGTCCCCGCGAGGTTTTGGCCCAGATTCGCGCCGGTCAAGAGTTGGGAGTGGATCAGTATCTGATCTGGGACGCCGGAAACAGCTACAGCGAAGGCGCCTGGAGGAAATAACGCTCCTCCCCGGTCAATCTCTCGTACACGTACAAGGGAAACAATTGGCGGTGTATGGCGAGAAAACGATGCACCTGATACACTTCTGCCATCGTCCGTGATAAGACCAATTCACCCCACCACTCTGTCTCATATCGACAGAGCATGCTCAAGACATACAATAGCAAGTAATGGGCTGCCCATCCGGGAAGGGGCAGTTGATCTGTCGAACCGTTCCAGAAAAGATAACGATCTGCCGAATGGGCTGCAAGGAGGGGGTGCTGTTGTAAGCGGACCCCCTCCGGACCTTGAGCGTGGATCGCTCTGGTCGCTTGGCGGTCAGGCTGGGTCAACGAATCAGTCTTGTCGGACTTCAGATCCTCTTGGGCCGGGTAAAAATGCACGTTGGGTGGCGATACCCGGTTCAAGTAAGCAGCTAGCGTGTCCGTCGAATAAGCAAGCGGCCCACTGCTATCATGTGGAAACAACAGCTGCATTCCAGGTGATGAAAAGATGGCTTGTATCGGTTTCCACGCACTCGTAAAACCTGATTGACTGTAGTCACTCACCAGTTCAGGCAATGAGGCGAACAAGTAGTCAAGCGTATAGCGATCCTGCACGATCGTCAGTCGCAGAGAGTGGGCTAACTGGGGAAACAGTCCCTCCTTTTGTGGACGCACTTCATCTTGCAGCAGTTGATAGGTGCTTTTTTTCCGTTTGCGAGTCGTCACCCCGTGCTGCAGCATGCGGCTGTTCTGCGGATAATCGGGCTCCCTCGTGATCAAGAGCGCCTTCAACAGGTTCACACACCCATAAAAGAGCAGCAGCGGTTGAATCAGCAGGTCGCCCTCTGCCGAGGCCAAATAATAGGTGCGTGCCTGGATACAGGTGTACATAAAGCGATGACTCTGCTGATAGGCCAGGCGCTCGGGATTGTCCAGTCCTGCCGCAGCGTATCGCTCAGCCAAAAAATGACGCGCAGTCGGCTCTGTCTCCAGATAGCGAAACGGATCCCAAGCAGAGCACAAGAAGATCACCCCTATTATGACAGAATATTCGTGATTATGAGAGAAATCATCTTTATTTCGCGTTTGGGTATGCATATTTTCCCCTCAGATCCGAATAATATAAGCGTTCCTTGACAGTAAATTAAGCCGTTTGCTAAACTTGCGATAAAACATTTTTGGGGCGAAAGGAGATCATTACTGTGTGGGAAAATAAATTCGTCAAAGAAGGGTTAACGTTTGACGATGTATTGCTAGTCCCGGCCAGATCAGAAATACTACCGCGGGACGTTGACGTGACGACCACGTTAAGTGATGCGGTCAAGTTAAACATTCCGCTGATCAGTGCAGGAATGGATACCGTTACGGAATCGAAGCTGGCTATCGCCATGGCAAGACAGGGTGGAATCGGTGTCATTCATAAAAATATGTCGATCGAACAGCAGGCAAGTGAAGTTGACCGGGTAAAACGCTCTGAAAGCGGCGTCATTACCAATCCATTTTCCCTGACTCCTGAACATACCGTATCCGACGCTGACGCTTTGATGGGCAAGTATCGGATTTCCGGCGTCCCGATTGTCGATGAACAGAATCACCTTGTCGGCATCCTCACCAATCGCGATCTTCGTTTTATCCACGATTTCAGCACACCTATTTCTCAAGTGATGACGAAAGAAAATCTGGTGACAGCACCTGTTGGCACCACATTGCAGCAGGCTGAGTTGATTTTGCAACAGCATAAAATCGAGAAGCTGCCGTTGGTTGACGAAAACAATGTCCTAAAGGGATTGATTACGATCAAGGACATTGAGAAAGCAATCCAGTATCCTCATGCTGCGAAGGACAAGCAGGGGCGTCTCTTATGCGCAGCAGCCATTGGCGTGTCAGCCGATACGTTTGACCGTGCAGCAGCACTGGTGAAAGCGGGCGTGGACATGCTGGTCGTCGATACAGCCCACGGTCACTCCCGTGGTGTGATTGAGACGGTGAAAGAACTTCGCAAACAATACCCTGATCTAACGATTGTCGCCGGCAACGTGGCAACCGGTGAAGCAACTCGTGATCTGATTGAGGCAGGAGCCTCCGTGATCAAAGTGGGGATCGGTCCAGGTTCGATCTGTACGACCCGGGTGGTGGCCGGTATCGGTGTGCCGCAGATTACTGCGATCTATGATTGTGCGACCGTAGCACGTGAGTACAACGTACCGATCATTGCCGATGGCGGGATAAAATTTTCCGGTGACCTGGCCAAAGCGATCGGAGCAGGTGCTTCTGCTGTGATGATCGGCAGCTTGTTTGCCGGGACGGAAGAAAGCCCTGGGGAGTTTGAGATCTTCCAAGGCCGTCGTTTCAAAGTTTACCGCGGCATGGGATCGATTGGCGCGATGAAGGCGGGAAGCAAGGATCGCTACTTCCAGGAAAACGAACAGAAACTGGTTCCAGAAGGGATCGAGGGACGCGTTCCCTACAAAGGGCCGCTCGCGGACGTGGTCTATCAGATGGTAGGAGGGCTGCGCTCCGGCATGGGTTACTGCGGAACCAAAACGATTGAAGAACTAAAAAACAACTCGCGGTTTATCCGCATCACGGGTGCAGGACTGCGGGAAAGCCATCCTCACGATGTGCAAATCACCAAGGAAGCACCCAACTACTCGATTTCTTAATTTATCAGCAGCTCCTTTTCCAACCATGGAAAGGGAGTTGTTTTATGTAAAAAAATCCCTTTCCGAGAAAGGCTCTGATCGGACAATCATTTGTGGTAAACTTATGGTTGTGTTAACGCGAAAGTCCAAAAAGATATCAAAGTAGAAAGCGAACGACCGGGAGAGTGATACCATGATGTGGCAAAGATGCACAAAGCGACTCGCCCTATTTGTTCTGGCCGTCGCCCTGTTTTCTTCTTCGCTGTTGTCGGGGATGCCTGATGTTGAGGCTGCTGAGGCGCAGCCTAACCTGCAGCTCGAGGTAAAGTCGGCAATTCTTGTGGAGGCTTCTACAGGCAAGATCTTGTATAAGAATAATGAAAACCTTCCGCTGCCGCCGGCCAGCATGACCAAGATGATGACGGAATACTTGGTGCTGGAAGCAATTAAGGAAGGGAAAATCGATTGGGAAGAAATGGTCCCTGTCAGTGAGTATGCCTTTTTTATCGCACGGATACCAGACTCTGCCGGTGTGTATCTGAACATGGGAGAAGAGCACTCGGTCAAGGAACTGTACAAAGCGATGGCGGTCGTCTCCGCAAATGACGCGACGGCTTTGCTGGCAGAAAAGGTAGCCGGCAGTGAGCGAAACTTCGTCGACATGATGAATCAGAAGGCAAAAGAACTGGGAATGTCCAATTCCCGCTTTGTAACATCGACCGGGCTGCCGGCTGATGAATTGGGGCCGTATTCGCCGGATACGGACCAGGATAACGTGATGTCGGCTCGTGATGCAGCCATACTTGCCCGAGCGTTGATTCGCGATTTCCCGGAAGCGCTGGAATATTCCAAGATTCCACGGCTAAAGTTTCGCGAGAATTTTGAGAAAGCCAACTACAACTGGATGTTGCCGGGACTTCCTAGCGAGTACCCGGGTGCAGACGGGCTTAAAACGGGCTACACCGATGAAGCGAAATACTGTTTTACCGGTACGGCTAGCCGAGACGGGATACGATTGATCAGCGTCGTGATGGGAACGAGCAGTGATATGAAGCGCTTTGCCGAGACCAAAAAGCTGTATGATTACGGATTCAGCAACTACAAGCTGGTCAAAAAGCATGACAAAGAGCAGGCGATTAAAGGGCATGAGACAGCCGAAGTAAAGAAAGGTGTTGAGCTGACCGTACCCGCCGTGACCGGTGACCAAGTAACTGTTCTGGCCAAGATTGGTGAGGAAGGCAAACTGACTCCCACTGTCACATACCGAAGCGATCTGACGGCGCCGATCAAAAAAGGACAAGCGATTGGCAAAGTGGTGTACGCGGAACAAGGCGTGACCGAGGCAGATTACCTGCAAGCAGATGACTTTGCGAACCTGGGTACCGATCTGGTAGCAGCGCAGGATGTAGAAGAAGCGAGCTGGATCCGCTTGCTGTTCAGGAGTATTATCCAGTTTCTCGCCAATATTATTAACGATGTGATTGGTTAAGACTAAAGATTGGAATGGTATCAATTCCTAGTACGTTGGTTGTCATTACGACAGCAGATGGTTTACAATAGACATATTCAGAGGGATCATCTCAATTGATCTGGAAGAGAGTATAGAACATTCCGGTGGGAGGCATATCAAGATGGCTGAAACAGGTACACAACGTGTCAAACGGGGTATGGCAGAAATGCAAAAAGGCGGCGTCATCATGGACGTGGTTAACGCCGAACAAGCAAAAATTGCAGAAGCAGCGGGTGCGGTAGCCGTAATGGCACTGGAGCGCGTCCCGTCTGACATCCGTGCTGCCGGTGGTGTAGCCCGCATGGCAGACCTGGGTATTGTGGAAGAAGTATTGAACGCCGTATCGATTCCGGTCATGGCCAAAGCGCGGATCGGTCATTTCGTCGAGGCTCGTGTATTGGAATCGATGGGTGTGGACTATATTGACGAGAGTGAAGTGCTGACCCCAGCGGACGAGTTATATCATATCAACAAAAAAGATTTCACCGTACCGTTTGTCTGCGGTGCGCGCGATCTGGGCGAAGCACTGCGCCGTATCGGGGAAGGGGCTTCGATGATCCGTACCAAAGGGGAGCCAGGTACGGGCAACATCGTGGAAGCGGTACGTCACATGCGTACGGTACAGGCTCAGATCCGCCGCGTGCAGAGCATGTCTTACGATGAATTGATGGCGGAGGCAAAGAATCTTGGCGCACCGTACGACCTGTTGGAGTATGTGCACAAGAACGGAAAGCTGCCTGTGGTCAACTTCGCCGCCGGTGGTGTGGCCACACCGTCTGACGCTGCTCTGATGATGCAGCTGGGTGCAGACGGAGTCTTTGTCGGCTCTGGCATTTTCAAATCGGAGAATCCGGAGAAGTTCGCCCGTGCGATTGTAGAAGCAACCACTCACTATACCGATTACGAATTGATTGCGAGCGTCTCCAAAGGCCTTGGCGCCGCGATGACGGGGATCGAGATTTCCCAGCTTCGCGAAGCGGACCGCATGCAAGAGCGCGGCTGGTAAGGTGAACAAGATGAAGATTGGCGTACTTGCCCTGCAAGGAGCGGTGATCGAGCATCTGCGCATGCTGGAGCAAGCGGGAGCGGAAGCCGTCGCCGTCAAAAAACGAGAGCAGTTACAAGAAGTGGACGGGCTGATCATCCCCGGCGGGGAGAGCACCACGATCAGCAAACTGATGCACAAATATGGGTTCATGGAGGACGTGCGCCAGTTTCCGGCGGAACAGAAGCCGCTGTTCGGCACGTGTGCCGGTGCGATCCTTTTGGCCAATCGGATCAGTGGACAGGCAGAAGCACACCTCGGTGTAATGGATATCAAAGTGGAGAGGAACGGTTTTGGGCGGCAGAAGGATAGTTTTGAAGCCATCCTGCCGATCGCTGATGTGGGACCAGACTTTCCAGCCGTTTTCATCCGGGCACCGTATATCATGGAAGTTGGGGAATCGGTACAGGTTCTGGCCAAGTACGATCAGAAAATTGTTGCGGCCCGGCAGGGATTGTGTCTGGCCTGTGCGTTTCATCCGGAATTGACGGAGGATTACCGTTTCCACAGGTATTTCCTTGAGATGGTAAAAGAATACCGCGCATAGCAAAGATGTTTTTCACTCTAGATGACTTTAAGCCCGTGACCATACAATCGCGGGCTTCCTTTTTGCTTCCCAAGCTTTACGATTACCATACTTTTTCAGCTCTGCCTTCGTCAAGCTCATCTTCCTCATTCTGCAGGACGGGAATTGGCGGAAGATAGACAAGGTGAGTGGCGCGGGGGAGAGTAGCTGTTTTCCCCAGTGCATGAGGGAGGTTTGTTTTGTGACCTTTGATAAACAAAGCATTCGGAGAGCTATTTGGTGGCTTTTTATAGCTTTATTCCTTGCCGCAGGTTATGTAATTAGGGATGGGTATTTTGATCCCATATTAGCCAGCACAGCAGTCATTGTTGATAAAATGGAGGAGCAGCGTGACAATAATGACGAGTTAATGAACTACGAAAACTTAACAGCTCGAGCTTCTCACGTATCCTATAGGCAGTATCAGGTCGGAGAGAGTATTGAGGTGACTTACAAAAAGCCTTACCTCTCCAAAATCTTTTTGAAAGATACAGAAATACTAACAATGAAACCAGTGGAATTGCAGAAATCGAGCTAGTTATGCTCGCATATAACACGTTTTACATTGGTTATGGCAAAGGAGCCTTGACAGACGGCGCTTGTTTTTTTACAATATCCTTATCCTTCCAGACTGGAGAGATGTTGATGTCGGCGATTGTTCTTAACGAAGCAGGAATTGCATAGAGGAGGCGACCCGTTCCATTGCAGGGAAGCATGCTGCTGTAGAGCAGTCTGTTTGTGATGGAAAAAATGCCTCATCTCGTTCGTTATAGGAACAGCGGATATCTCACCATTTCTCCCGATATGATTGCCTCTTTGGCGCCATCCGTGCTGGTTCAGCACGTTTTTTTATTCTTTCGGAACGGATCTGTTTGCGATTGCGATAGACAACGAAAGGATGGGCAAGGCGCTTTTCGATGTGATAACAGGCAGGGAATGGCGACGTTGTACGCCATTCTTTGCCTGTTTTTGTTTTGCATCCGTTAGGAAGATGGTGGGATCAATCAACCGGGCAAGACCAGCCTGCCAACGTTGGCTGAGATTGTCCGATCATGAAAGGATTGATCACCATGAAACAATATTTAGAAGAAATCAGTTCCCGTGTTTCGCTGCAGGAAGGGCCGGGAGCTCTCGAACAGCTTATTATTGCCTGCTATATTCGACCCGGTATCTCTACAAAAGAACTGGCCCGGACATTACGGCTGCCGGTTCCGGTAACAGCTGCCGTGAAAAAAGAGCTTATCAAAGCAGGCCTGCTGGAACAAAAGCGTGGTGTCCACTGTACGGTCACATGCAAAGCATACCTGGATACTGAATGGGGCTTTATGGGGATGAATCATCGTTTGTATCGTGAGCTGATGGCCGATCAAACTGGAACCTCTCCCATAATAAAAGAGATGCAATCTCGTTTGACTCCCTATTTTTCCGCTCGGCCTTCCGTTGACGTACGGATCGATCAGTCAAAATGCACGGTGGATACCAGTTTGCGCCGCGCTCTTCTCTGCTTGCAGCATGACGCGCTAATCGGCAAAAACGTGTTGTGTCTCGGAGATGATGATCTCGTCTGCGTCTCGCTTGGCTTTCTGCTGAAACAACTGTTTCCCCGTGTCCAACGTCAGAAAACGACGATTACAGTTGTCGATGTGGATAAGCGGATTCTGCGGCACATCGAAGAGATCGCAGAAGTAGAACAATTGCCGATCAGATGCATCCGCGCAGATTTGCGGCGTCCTCTCCCCAGTGGAATGCAGGGACAGTTTGACGCCTTTTTTACCGATCCTCCTTATACGCTGCAAGGGATGATGCTGTTTTTGTCACGCGGGATCAGCGCTCTCAAGCACCAAACAGGTCTGCCCATCTTTTTCTCTTTTGCTCACAAGTCTCCTGGCTTCAGTCTGACCATGCAGCGTTCGTTGGTGCAGATGGGGTTGATGGTCAGTGAGATTATCCCGCAGTTTAACCAGTACGAAGGAGCAGAGATGATCGGCAATAGAGGGCAGATGATCATCTTGAAAACGACAGAAGAGACGTCTCCTCATGTAATAGCTGACTACGATGATGCTCTGTATACCGGGGAACTGAAAAGAACCATGCGCACCTACCAATGCAAACAATGCGGTATCTCGATATTCGTAGGAGCACAGGGCATGTACGCGACGATTGAGGAACTGAAGCGACAGGGGTGCCCTGCTTGTCCAAACAACACGTTTCTGTTGCTGGGAACGGAAATGTTGCCCAAGGATGGTCAGAGATGAGATGACACCATGTTCGTAGACTCCATGTTAGCAACCTGCCCCCCGAAAGCGTAATCTTCTTCACCTTTACACCCGCATAAGATAAGTAGTATAGTTAAATAATAAGAGAAAAGAAGATTGTCAAAGCGAAGACGAGAACAAGTACTCTGCATTCGTTGGTCAAGAGAGTCGGTGGCTGGTGGAAACCGTCCCTGCGGGCAGAGGAATCCATCTCGGAGTGGTGAGGGAGACAACTTCACCCGGCAACGTGCCGTTAACACGACAAGAGGGCAGATGCATGCTTTTTATGATGTTCTAAAAAAAGCATTCATTTGTCAAAAAGGGTGGCAACGCGGGTTTACACACTCGTCCCTTACCGGGGATGGGTGTTTTTATTTTTGTCCATGAAGATTTTGTGTATGTGTAGCATGGGAGGGATGATACGATGTTGGACGTAAAGGTATTGCGACATGATTTGGATGAGGTGAGACGACGTCTTGCCCACAGAAACGAAGACATTTCCGCTCTGGACCAGTTTGCCGAAGTGGATGCAAATCGCCGTCAGGTGATTCAGGAAGCAGAAGTGTTGAAAAACAAGCGCAATACGGTCTCCGATCAGGTGGCTGCACTAAAGCGGAACAAGCAGGATGCAGATCATCTGATTGCCGAGATGAAAGAAGTAAACGAGCGGATCAAGGCACTGGATGAACAACTGCGTGAGCTGGATGAGCAGCTGCATGAGATCCTGCTTAGTCTGCCTAACCTGCCACATGAAAGTACACCGGTCGGCGAATCGGAAGAGGATAACGTCGTGGCCCGTACATGGGGTGAAGCGCAGAAGTTCGATTTCGAGCCGAAGCCGCACTGGGAGCTGGCACAGCAGTTAGGTATAGTCGATTTTGAGGCAGCAGCCAAGGTGACGGGAAGCCGCTTTGTCTTTTACCGCGGATTGGGTGCGCGGCTGGAGCGTGCCTTGATGAACTTTATGCTTGATCTGCACGTTGACCAGGATGGGTATGAAGAACTGCTGCCCCCCTACATTGTCAATCGAGCCAGTATGACGGGTACAGGCCAACTGCCCAAGTTTGAAGAAGACGCGTTCAAGCTGGAGGGACCCGATTACTTTTTGATCCCGACTGCGGAGGTGCCGGTGACCAATCTATTCCGCGATGAGATTCTGGATGGCGCGATGCTGCCGCGAAACTTTGCCGCATACAGCGCGTGTTTCCGTTCGGAGGCCGGTTCGGCAGGTCGCGACACACGCGGATTGATTCGACAGCATCAGTTCAACAAGGTGGAATTGGTCAAGTTCGTCAAACCGGAAGATTCGTACGAAGAATTAGAGAAGCTGGTTGCTCAGGCGGAGAAGGTTTTGCAGCTGTTGGGCTTGCCCTATCGGGTCATGAGCATGTGTACGGGAGATCTCGGTTTTACAGCGGCCAAAAAGTACGATTTGGAAGTATGGCTGCCAAGCTATGATACCTATCGGGAAATCTCGTCCTGCTCCAACTTTGAGGATTTCCAGGCGCGCCGGGCCAATATCCGCTTCCGCCGTGATACCAAGTCCAAGCCAGAGTTTGTTCACACGCTAAATGGCTCTGCTTTGGCCATTGGCCGGACCGTTGCTGCGATTTTGGAGAACTACCAGCAAGCTGACGGGGGTGTCTTGATTCCCGAAGCGTTGCGGCCTTACATGGGAGGAATCGAGCGGATCTCGGCTAGATAGCAGGGCAGACGAAGCGCCAAAAAGTGATTTTCAAGTTGTCAGCAGGTGTGATGCATTCCATGTGAAGGCTCTTTCTGCTGAAACAGCAACGCCTATATCTATAATGATCACCTATATATGGATACTAATGACATCGTACCAATCATCGGTACCAAATAGGTAAGCTCCCCTGGCATCGTAGTCAGGGGAGTTTTTTCGTGCCAGGGGTTTGGTTCATCCTTCGGCTGTCAAAGCAATATCTGACTGCTCCGTCTTCGGATGGAGCTGGAATCAAGCTTAAGACGGTAGTAGCGAAATGACGGATTGTTTACGCTAGGTAACAGAGCAAGAGGCGATTCTGGCTTGTAGCCTAGTTTTTTGCAACTGGTCTTGCATGCAGGCCCTCACATTTGAAGATACGGCAAGTAATCACAACAAGTGAGTTTCTTTTAACTTGCGGGTTTCCTGCTCAAGCACGAGCTGGCTTTTCTGCAGAAAATCGAGGATCAGACGGAGTTCCTCCACTTTGTATTGTGAAAATAGGGAGGTGGACGCTTCCGTAAGGGAGGAGAACAACATGGAAACTTCTCGTATCTTGTCCTCAACAGGTTGAACGATGACGCGCCTGCGGTCAGCGGGATCTTTCGTACGAACCACGTACCCTGCCTTCTCCAACCGGTCAATCACTCCCGTAATCCCGCCGGTCGTGAGATTGCTTTGTTCAGCCAGTTCACCTGCCGTGAGTGCACCAGTCCGAAGGATAATGTCGAGACACTTGTGGTCAGTCGGATTGAGGCCGAGGCAGTCGGCGATCACTTGATGAAACAACACAGTTCCCGTGCTAAGCTTACGGGAATGCACGAGCAGGGAGGACAACAGTTTTTCCTTGCTTGACATGGCGACACACCTCTATTTCGATTCCAGTTATCTTAGTTAGTAAGTAAATGACAACGTAAGAAGTTAAAAGTTTAGCGATCTAATGAAAGTATAACAAAAGGATTGGTGAGAATACCAACCCGTCGTAGGGAAAGGGGAGGTTAGATGTTTGAGGCGTTATTTGGGATTGATACGATACTTACTATGGTTTTGTTCATCTTATGGGCAAGTGCGGCCTTTGCAACTGGGCGATTAGCTCGCAGCAAATCGCGAAAACAGCTTCTCATCCGGATTGTTGTCTGTTTGGTTCTGCTGTACGCAGCAGAATTGGCGGTATTCAGCAAGGTCTATATGATTTGGCAGTTATGGTCTTCCTTCGGATGGTGGTTTGCCGTTACAGGGGTGGTTGGTTTGTTTCCTTTTCTTCTCCCATCTGCAGCTATTGTCGCTGTCAGGATCATTCCCTGGCTGCACAGACTGCCGCACAAAATCAAGTCTGAGGGGGATCAACCGCTGCAGGCAAAAGAACGCGGCAAGCTGTCCGCTCCTTCGTTGATTGTACCCGTGCAGGCTGCGACACTGGCCAGTCTGTTCGGTATCTCTACTGTTTTCTACCAAATCACTCCTCCTGTTTGGGGTGCGTTTCTTACGTTCCTTGGTCTGTTCGCGGCAGGTACGCTCTGCCTGCTGATGCGGCAAGCGCGACGAAGCGACGCCTTTTTCGAAGGGACGATGGTAGTCTCAGGGGTAAAAACCCGGGTTTTGCGCGGCGTCGCCGTCCTGTTTGTTATCAGTATTGGCTTATCGTCTGCGGTGTACTGGTCTATGCAGGACAGTCGGCTTCCCGATCGCATGTGGATGATGGGAGAGGCGAACGACGAAGGGGGAGGAACACCGATCTCCCATAGCGGTCACCAGCATGATGGAACTCCACACTCCTCAACGGTCCAATCGCTGATCAGTGTGACGGAATTGACCGGCCCCCGCGGCGGGGTTCCGGATCGACGCTTCACGCTTACGGCACGTAAGGAAACATTGTACCTTGATTCGGGCGCGGGGGTGGAGGCGTGGACATTTAATGGAAAAATACCTGGACCCGAGCTGCGCATCAGACAGGGTGAGTTGGTAGAGATAACGTTGGTTAATGAGGACATTGAGGACGGGGTTACGGTTCACTGGCATGGCCTCAATATTCCCAATGGCGAAGATGGTGTCGCAGGAGTGACCCAAAATGCTGTCAAACCGGGTGAATCGTACACCTACCGGTTCGTAGCCGATCAAGTGGGGACGTATTGGTACCACTCGCACCAGCAATCGTCGAAACAGGTCAGAAAGGGGTTGTTTGGCCCTTTGGTCATTGAGCCAAACAAGCCAAAGCCATCGGTTGAATGGCTCGATATACCTATTGTTTTCCACCAATGGGACACGACAGAAAATAAGATGGTACCCAGCCTGGGGACGGCCGATAGACTGCAGGGCAAAGCAGTTTCTCCGGGTACACCTGTCCGACTGCGCCTGATTAATGCCGACAACTGGTCCAAATGGTTTGCTCTCACAGGTACGAGGTTTCAAGTAGCGGCGATCGACGGAAATGACATTGTGCAGCCAACTGATTTGCGCAACGCCAAAATGCTTGTTGCTGGCGGAGGGCGGCATGATATCACCTTTATCATGCCGGAGACACCTGTCCAGTTGACTGCTTTGGGTGATACGGTGGGCGAGATCGGCATGGTGTTTAGCCAGGATGGGAGCATCCAGAAGGCGGATGTAGGGGAGCTTTCCGTATTTGACCCAGCTGCTTACGGCGCCCTAGCTTCAACTCCATTTAACATCGACAGCCAGTTTGACCGGGAGTTTTTTATGGTGTTTGATAATCGACCGGGTTTTTACGATGGCCAGTTCGACATGCTGTGGACGATTAACGGGAAAGTATTTCCTGATACACCAATGTTGATGGTACAAGAAGGGGATCTAGCCAAAACCACCTTTGTAAATCGCAGTTTTATGGATCACCCCATGCACCTGCACGGACATCACATGCTGGTCTTACGTCGCAACGGTCGGGCAGTAACGGGTAGCCCTTGGTGGACCGACACCCTAAATGTTGCGCCAGGTGAAACATATGAGGTTGCGTTTCGGGCTGACAATCCGGGAATCTGGATGGATCACTGTCACAATCTTGATCATGCGAAGCTGGGGATGACGCTGCATCTAGCATATGAGGGTATCTATTCTCCATTTGAAGTGGGGAGAGCAACGCCAAATCAGCCAGAGTAGACAAGGCTGGTAGTTGAAAGAAGATCTTGCCCTGAAAGAACGTGGTCGTTTGCCATCTGAGGTACGGAGTCTCTCTGTGCCTTTTCTTTATTTATTGGAAAAAATCAAAAAACAGGTTGAACAATCCTGGAAGTGTGTTATATAATAACAACACAAAATAAATAAATGTATTAATACAGAGAAAGAGGGAGGACAGAAGTGGGAGAAGCAGCGGCTGGAAAGGAGGAGTGGAGATGAATTGCATCAGATGCAACGGCAACGGAGAGACAGACTGTCCTGGTTGTCGCGGCAGGGGGTATGACGCAGGTGGTCGTCCTTGTCTTGACTGTGGCGGAGATGGTCATCAGCTCTGCGCACATTGTAGTGGTACCGGTTTGTTGGAATAGGTTGGACCGACGCCCAGAGTGACAGAGGGGGGCGATTATTTTGTGCTGTTTTTTCTGTTATACTACAGTTATTTAACATAATTTTAGTTACATAACAGAAAAAGCAGAGGGAAGATTTCGACCGCACAAATCCAGAAAAAAAGGAGAGGAATCAAAATGGGACAAAGAGAAGAGATCTTAAAAGTAGAAGAGAGTTGGAAGTCTGAGCGATGGAAGGGAATTGAACGGCCGTACTCTGCCGAAGATGTCGTCAAATTGCGCGGTTCCGTGCAGATTGAACATACATTGGCCCGGTTGGGAGCAGAGCGTCTCTGGCATCTGCTGCAGACGGAACACCATATCAAGGCATTGGGAGCACTGACGGGAAATCAGGCGGTTCAGCAGGTAAAAGCGGGTCTCAAAGCGATTTACCTGAGTGGCTGGCAAGTTGCTGCGGACGCTAATCTGTCCGGACAGATGTATCCTGACCAAAGCCTTTATCCGGCCAACAGCGTACCGCATGTTGTAAAACGGATTAACCAGGCCCTGCAGCGAGCAGATCAGATCCAACAATCGGAAGGCACTGGAGACACCTACTGGTTTGCCCCAATCGTAGCTGATGCAGAGGCAGGTTTTGGCGGGCCGTTGAACGTGTTTGAACTCATGAAAGCGATGATTGAAGCGGGTGCTGCCGGGGTTCATTTCGAGGATCAACTGGCATCGGAGAAAAAGTGCGGACATATGGGGGGCAAGGTCCTGATCCCCACGCAGGCTGCAGTGAGAAACTTGATCGCTGCCAGACTCGCCGCCGATACGATGGGGGTACCGACGGTTCTCGTAGCGAGAACAGATGCCAACGGAGCATACCTGATAACGAGTGATATCGATGAGCGAGACCGCCAATTCCTGACGGGAGAGCGTACTTCGGAAGGCTTTTTCCGGATGCGGGGTGGACTGGATGCGGCGATCGCCCGTGGACTCGCCTACGCTCCCTATGCTGATCTGATCTGGTGCGAGACATCTGAGCCAAACCTGGAAGAAGCAAGACGCTTTGCAGAGGCGATTCATAGAGAATTTCCTGGGAAACTTTTGGCCTATAACTGCTCTCCCTCCTTCAACTGGAAGAAAAAGCTGGATCAACAGACGATTGCCAGATTCCAAGAGGAAATCGGGTCGATGGGCTACAAGTTCCAGTTTGTGACTCTGGCCGGGTTCCATGCATTGAACTACAGCATGTTTGAACTGGCGCGCAAATATAAGGATTACGGGATGGCAGCCTATTCTGAACTGCAGCAGGCGGAGTTCGCCAGTGAAGTGCACGGCTATACAGCTACGCGGCATCAGCGTGAAGTGGGAACGGGGTACTTTGATGAAGTATCACAAGTGATCGCTGGCGGCAGTTCGTCGACAACGGCGCTGACGGGATCGACGGAGGAAGAGCAGTTCTCGGCATCGTGACAGCGGGTGTTGGCTGAGGTGACATGTCTGATCTGTCAACATGAAGAGCGGATGTAAAGGCGCGGTTCCAGCTTGACAGATCACAAAATGTGACTAAAATAAAAAGAAAGCGGCATGTGTCAACCACAAAATGTGATTGGATGAATAGCTGAGGAAGATTTTCATCTGTAGACAGATCATTGTAGACAGATCATGACTATCCGGTTCATTCCGGCATCTTACTCAGTAAAACTGAAAAAGCCTGACCGAGAAGCGGAGGGCGTCAGAGACATCACCCATAGACGGGGATGTTCTGGCGCCCTTTTTGTTTTCCATAAAAGGAGGGAGACAGATGATCATTCGATTGTTTTTCGAGAACATGCGCAGATCGGGTGCAAGGTCACCGCCTGGCACGTGTAGACCACAGCAGGGAATACAAAAAAACAGATCAATAAAAAAAGGAGGCTATAAGGATGAATCGCAATCACTTGTTTCCCTACTTGCTGTTGATGCTGCTGATGTTCACGTTAGTTTTTGCAAATCCGGTAGCGTCGATGATCCACACAGCAGAAAAGAGTCATTCCAACACAAACAGACTCCCAGACAGTCGGCTCCAAACCATTTTTGCAAAAAAAGAGGAACGGCTGGATATAACCAAACTTCGTGAAACCATTTCTCAGATGAAAAAACAACAGGCGTTGACAGCAGAAAACCGTATGGTGGAAGCGGATAGCACTTCAGGTACAGGCGAGATGTACGATACGGCGGTTTCTGTTTTGTCTGGCAACCACTATGACGCTTATCTGATCCATTCAAACGATACCGACTTTTATACCCTACAGGCAGCTGGTAAGGGCACCGTGATGATCACACTACGGGAACCATCTGGCAAGCGCTACAACTTAGCGGTGTTTGACGAGCAGTACAATCTAATCGATCAATCCGGTGATGCAGACAGCAACGTTGAGCAGGTAACTATCAGCCTGGATGATCGCAAGCATTATCATATCGCGGTTTTCTCTATCTACAGCGATTACAGCGTAGAAGATCGCTATCTGCTTGAGATCGGAACCGTTCAATATCCGGTCATTAGCATGGAGCCGGCTGATCTTGAAGTGTTGACCGACCAGATCAGCGTGGTTCAGTTTCAGCCGAGCAAATCAGGAGTATACACCTTTCAGACCGGTCCTGCTGGCGGTACTGGCCCCGAATATGATACCTGGCTGCTGCTTGTTGCCGACCCAAATGCGAAGCACATGATCGCCTATAATGACGATGCTGGCGGCGGCACCACATTTTCTGAGGTAACAGCCGACTTGGCAGCGGGACAGACATATTATCTGCTGCTGTTCAGTTTGACGGAAGATGGGCCGTTTTCCACCAGGTTGACCGTCTCTTATAGTCATCCAGAAGTGACAACTGTTGCCTGGAACTCCCCGGTCGACATGTCGACTGCTCAGGGCGAAGCCGCATACTACCGGTTCAGGCCGGTGAAAACAGCCTACTATCGCTTCTATACCGATCACCAGGATGCGGGGCGAGGGGCAGACACGACGCTCCACCTCTACGACGACCTGACGTTGTCTCATCAGTTGGCCGCCAATGATGACGCAGACACCGATACAGGCTTGTCGGCGATCAACTACCACCTGTTGGCAGGCAAAGAATATTACATTCGTGCAGCTGGAGCCAATGGTCAGGCTGTAAGTGTCTGGTTCTCGATCGGACAAGGATATGGTGACGGGACAGACGACGGCACGGTCCGCTACTCGCTGGCAGCGGGAGATGCAGTTGCTTATGAGGTTACACCCGGCCAGTCCGGGACATACCGCTTGGACTTGGGCTCGGCTAACAACATTCTACTGCAGGTGTACGAAGATGCTGCATTGAGCAAGCTGGTCGCGACCAATGCGGCCTCCAACGGCACGTTAACACCGGAAATCAACTGTTTGCTGCGAAAAGGAAGTTCTTACTACGTGAAGCTAAGTGGAGCCGAGGGACAAAGCGCAGCGGGAAGCCTAACTGTTGCTCCGGTATTTGCCTTATATGAGTATCAGTACGGTACAGACGGCACGCTTTCTTCGGTTCAACAGGATGGTGTCACGATCGCGCAGTTTACTTACGATGACAACGGAAATCTGCTGAACCGGACAAGACAAAATCAATAATGGTGGAGAAAGGGTGGGATTGAAATGAATCAACGGTATAAAAAGCCGATTAGTCTAGTTCTTTTGCTGACAGTCCTTTTTTCGCTGGTTTCTTCTGCGGTAGCCGCTAAGCAAGGCGTACCCGACTACAGTAATCCAGCAGCTTTCGCGATCGCGTCAAAGACAAGATCGGATACCAAAGAACAGGTACTGCAACAGCTTAAGGAAAAAGAAACGCAGGTAGCCAATCGGATCAAGGATGAAACAAAACAGAACAAAGAAATGATCTGGACACAACTACCTGCTGAAAAGGGGAAGAAGATTGCTTCTCTCTTTCAACGGAAGACGATCCAACTCGCCTCCTATTTCTATACCGATCTGCATCAATTGTTAACCGAAGCGGAGGTGAATAAAACCTACCAGTGGGATGACGAGGACGTCATGAAGCAAATCGAACAACTGCCTGCCGATCAACAAGCGCTGCTCGCCGAGTACACACCAGCTGCAGCCTGTGCTTACGAGACGTGGAAACAGATGCAAGCGCAGAAGCAACACAAGAAACAAACAGACAAGCAAGACAAATCGCAAGCTACCGATGCAGCAGCAAGTCAAGCAGAGGAGAGTATCGATCAGGTGGTGGAAAATGTCGTCACCGATCCGTCCGAACTGCAATATACGGAAGAAAACCAAAAGTTCACCTATCTGCGAAATACGGTGGAAAATCCGGTAGATGAGCTGTACCACACGGCAAACATTCTGGAGACAGATTTGGTTTTGAAGGGAAAGAACGGGATGGATCTCGTGCTCCAACGTCGCTACAACTCGCTGGACAGCAAGATTACATCCCCTGGACTGGCAAGTCTTACAGAAAACAAAACATATCTGTCCGCGCGGGGGCAGGAAATTGACTTTGCAAATGGTTGGAAGTTCAACGTACCGGAGTTTGTCAAAGTGGACAAGATCATTGACGCGATCCGTGACGAGATTGACAGTGATGATGACGAATGGGTGTACCGTTTAGAAGAGGAAGACGTCAGTGACCGAACGTATCGAATACGCTTGGATGACTGGACCTATTTAGATGGTGATGGTGCCCTTGGATGGCGCAACTATCCGTATTATGGCATCAATATTTGGGATCGATTTAACGCAGCTAGGCTTGAAATTAATGGAATAACCTACGTATATAAATACGACACACTTAATCGAGACATTCTCTCCGTTACCAAGATAAATCAGCAGGGTGATCAGATTGTATACCGCTGGCCGGACAACGGTGACGGCCCGGTAGAGATCGTCGACACGATCGGTCGCTTGGTGGTATTGGAGGAAGATCCGGAACTTGGGGTGATTACAGACGTTAAGGTATATGCAGACGAGACAAAACAAACGCTGTTGAAACATCTTCACTATGATATCCAGAAAGTGGAGGATGGTCCTGAATACTATTATCAGTTGAATCGTGTACAGGAAGTCCCGGTAAACGTTGATCAAGGGACTTCACCTAAAACGGTCGCCTCCTACACGTATTTTGACCCCAATCTGCATGGAAGAGCGCCGTTTAATATGATCAAGGATTATCGCCTCCCGGAAGTAAGAGGGAAGGAAGTAATCGATTATCTGGATGAGAACGGTCAAGCAGTCGAATCCAGCGAATATGTCAGGCGCGACGATAATTCGAACAGAAGGATCAAGTATCTGCTGCTCCAGCAGGCACAATACCCGGTGCAGGGATTGACGCTGCATTACCGGTACAGCTCTTATAATGCCTCTGAGCCGAATCCATGGAAGCGGGGAGTCGTCAGGTTGTATCAGGACAGCCATGCACTGTCGTACGTGAGCTATCATCCGGTGACAAAGTTTAGCTACTCGTATACGCCGATGCGCCCCAATCCGGTAGATCCGGACGAACCGGTTACAGAAACATTTTATCATCGTACCTACAATAGTGTTTCGACCGAGATGTGGCAGGTGCCAAAAGCGGAAATCCCGCGACTGGCAGAGGTAGTCGGACGCGACGGGGACAAAGTCGTCAGAGAAGAGAGGCCTACGGGAAGCAGCGCCTATCTGTTTGAACGAACCTACCAAGTAAATGAGGATGGCAATCCACTGCTTCGATTGGTGAAAAAGAAGGCATCCAGTGGAGGATTCAGTTCTACTGAATCAGGCAAAGAATATCACTACGTTGACGTAGGGTACACCAGCTATGCCTACCGAGATGACGATATCAAACCGACCTACGCATATCAGTTTTTGGAAGGCGTGGGGAATCAAGAGGTGTATCAATATCTCTTATGGCCCGAAGTTGATCAACGTTCCCATGTAGACAGCAGTCAGCTAGCCAAATATGCCAACGAGACGGAGTATACCTATAACGACTATGGAGATGCGACCTCAGAAACGGACCCGCTCAACAACAAGACCACCTGGACCTACGATACCTCCATCAGTTGGGATCGTCTGTTGCTGGAAAAGGTACGCATGTCAGCCGATCAAACGATCAAGCAGCGTGAGCAGTACACGTACAATCCGACAACCAGACTGATCAAAACAGAAACCATCTCGGCAGCCTACCCTGGTTTGGAAGGGACAGACCAAATCAAGCGGGAGTACACATATGATGCAAATACCCCCACATTGCTCCGCTCGATTCGAGAAACGATATCTGGCGCGGATGGGACAAAGGAAAAAGTTAGCCAACTCACCCATGATGAAAAGGGACTGCATGTGACCAATCTCTCTATGGAGGTAGAGACATCCCCTGATCGCATGCGGACAATCCAGCTCGGCTTTCGATACGACGCTCTGGATCGCTTGGTCTCGCAAACGTATCCGGACGGAAGCCGTGCAGAGTACAGCTATGATTTGCTGGATCGGATCACTTCTGACAAGTTTGTAACGTCCGAGAGACAAACCCGCCGGACTACGTACAACTACGTTGATTCTCTGCGGCTGGTTATGAAGCATCTCCCGGATGACAGCTATCTGGCGACCATCTACACACCGTTTGGCGACGTGGAATACGTGGAGCAGATCGGCACCGACAGACAAAAACGGCCGCTGCTCTACAACACCTATACGATCGATGGCAAGCACCTCTCTGAGACCTTCCCGTATGCCAGCGAGGAGCGAAAAACGAGATACTACTACCGGTCCGATGGCAGTGTATGGTTTGAAGTAAACCCACGAGGGATCACCGAATACCGCCGGGCAAACGCAGAGACCGATCCGGCAGCCGGCAGCTATTTGCCTGTATCCGCCGAGCAGGCAACGTACCCCAACGGTTTGCAAACCTACTCATACCTGGACCGGTACGGACGTCTCGAAACCGAAGTGGCACAGACACTGGTCGGCGAGCGAAAACAGAAATCGACCTACCAGCGCAACCCTTTTGGCTATCCCGTGCAAAAAGAGGTCAGCGACCAGGAAAATCAGACTCGCGTGTGGAAATATCTACATGATCTGCGCGGAAATGTCGTTGCCCTGACGGATCCGGAGCAGAACGAGTATGCTTATCACTATGATGCACTAGGCAATCTGCTGCACGTCTACGAAAACGGCCAGCTTACCAGGACGCAGCAGTTTAACACGTTGTCGTGGAAGCTGAAAGAGAAAAACGCCGCCGATCAGGAAGAGTTCTTCGGCTACACGGTTACCGGCGATCTGGAAGTGTACAAGGATAAAGCCGGCAACCGGCACTGGTACCAGTATACGCCTTTCTACGAACTGGAGCGTCTGTATATCTTCGGAACGTCAGGTGAGGTAGACTATTGGGAAAATAAAACCTACGATCCGGACAGCCGCAACCTGTTGGAGGATACCAACAGCTACGGTCACACCATCACCTACGGCTACGATGGGTTTCACCGGATGAATCAATTTACCACTTTTGGCCGCACCTACCAGGTTCACTATCAGACGGCGGACGGTGAGATCGATCCTGCCAACATCAACGATCTGGACGATCTGGTAGATCGATTGGTCTACCCGGACGGGACGACTGTACGCTACAACTACGACAACCAGGAGCGGTTAGCCAGCGTAACCAGCCCGTTGACCGGCACCATCACCTACCAGTACACCATTGATACAACAGGTGAGACCGACACGGTAACGTATCCTGGCGGCAGCTACAACAAACGGACGATTACCCCATTTGGAGAAGTGGAGCAGGTACAGCACAGCACCGGCTGGACAGAATCGCTGCGCCACGACGGCTTTGGCAACATCGTCAGCAAAGAGACAAACGGAAGGCAGTCCGTCTTTGGCTATGACCGCGTGAACCGCTTGGTGGAAGAGCAAACGCCATCCGATAGCAAAGCGTACACCTATGATGCGAGAGGCAACCGAGAAACGCACAGTCTGTCTACCGCAGGGGCAGAGGCATCTGAGATTGCCGAGATCGCAGAACCGTCCGGGACCTTTACCTATGACGTACTCAACCGACTGCGCACCTTTGCTGGCGAGGACGGAACGAACGCAGCGTACACCTACTACAGCGGCGGACTGCGGGCCACCAAGGACGTAAACGGGGAGATGACCCGCTACGTCTACCTCAACGGTCGCGTGATCGAGGAGCTGGACGGAGAAGGAAACGTGAAAGCTCGCACCATCTGGGGCAACCAACTGCTCTACCGCCAGGATGAAACGGCCAACAAAGGCGGGTATTACGAGCACAACAGCCACGGAGATGTGGTAGCTATCCGGGACGCCTCTGGGAACACGTTGAACCAGTATGAGTACGATGTCTGGGGTAATGTGATCGACGCAACGGAGGGGATGTCCAACCCGTTCCAGTACAGCGGGGAAATCTACGATGAGGAGACGAAGCTGTACTACCTGCGGGCGAGGTATTACGATCCGAGTGTGGGGCGGTTTATCACGGAGGATACGTATAAGGGGCAAGTGGATAATCCGTTGAGTCTCAACCGGTATACGTATGGTCATAATAACCCGTTAAGATTTATAGACCCCAGTGGACATTCAATTGCGGATGCACATGGTAACGGGGGATGGAATAAGCAAAGTATTGAACAGCTTATGAATGATGTTATAAGCGGACGAGTAAGTTATGATAGTCTCGCTTCAGACCAAAAAGCTATGCTCAAGGCTTATAGCGATAATCTTAAGAGACAAGCCGTTAAGGATTATTGGTTTTCGGATACAGTGACTGGATTTGCGACAGGTTTTACTTTGGGAGTTGAAGCGATAGAAGTAGCAGGGGCGATAAATGCTGCTCGTGCATTAACACCTAAAACTAACCAAGTAAACCCAACAAAATTTGTACCAACTCCTGCCACTAACAAACAGCTTGCCGATAGTATTGCACAAAAATTTGGTGGTACTGTTCAAACTGCTAAAGGAGATGGATGGGCTGTCAAGATTCCTGTTACATTGAATGGAAAGCAGGATGTCATTTCTCTTAGAGTAATGAACTCAAGTAAATACAATGATAATTATTGGAGGCTATCAATAGGTTCAAAAGGTACAGTAGATATCAATGGGAATTTTTCAAATGAGATTAAACCAACGCACATTAACATTACAGAAAACTCATTTGACGATATCTCACGGATTATTGAGAGATTTATTAATCCATAGAAGCGAGGAAGTGTTAACCCTTGTCAAAATTTGAAGATATGATAGGGATGCTGTGGGGTTGTAGAGTCTATTGCTATAATATTGACATGCTTCAGCACAGCATTTCTTTAGATGTAGTTAGAAATTACGATGGAACAGAGGAAAAGTTTGAAGTAGTTTTCAAAAATGTTCTCTCATTCGTTTGGATTAACGATTGTGGAGAAACACGGAGAATTCTTCCAAAATGGGAGTTTCTTGACCTAGTCTCGTTTGACACTGTCAGCGATACGGCTATACGTATTATTGGAGATGAATTTGCTTCCCAGTATTGTGCTACTCCAAATATATGCATTGAGATTTGGAACTCAATTCTGTTGATTGAAGCTGAGAAGGTAAGTATCGAAAATCAAGAGTTTGTTTTGAAGTAGTGAAACTTATTCCATACCCCAAACGGGTAATCAACTACTCGTCTGGGGTTTCTTTTCATATTTTCGGACATTCCCGCCCGCTAGGCAAGGAAAACAAAGCGCAACACGCACCGCCATTCTTAAGCTTCTGAGAAAGCGAAGCTAGGCATTTCTGAGGATGGAGCAGGGGATGCCAGAACACAGCCCGCCCCATTGCAGAATGGCGTGTCATGGTGCTGTAGAGAGCCATTTATGACGCTAGAATTGTATAAGGATTTGCAGAACTGCGGTTCATTCGTTCATAGCAACGATGTGACAAAATCAAGGCGGATTGGCTTTCTGCTCTCTGGTGATGGGTATGCATATATGTTAGCCTCTGGCGGTAGCCGTCTAATCTATTAGAGACAAATCAGATGAGGAGGCTATGCAGATGAATCACCCTGTCAAAGAGTGCATCTCTATGCTGGGAGTATCGCAGGTTTCATTTGCCGTGCTACATGACATTTCATTTCAACGATTGAAGGCATGTTTATATGGACACACTCCCGCCATCCCGCCGAGAATCGTAAACGCTCTAGTACAGCATGGCTATGATGAACAGGAAGCGCAGAAGCAGTATCAACAATGGCGGAAGTGGAAAGCGGAGCAGGAACTTCTCGCCGCCGCCCGCAAGGGGGGAGGTGAAGACAATGAATAGACTACCGCTGGATATTGTCGTCACGTTGATGAGGCGGGAGCAGGTGCTCGATCAATACGAGATTGACCAACTTGCCGCGTTGTTTAGTAAGCATGTTAAAGACGTGTTATCTATGGAAGATGCGGAATACGCTCTTGCCTGTTATCTCTCTAAAGCAAAACATAACGATGTCGTTTACAGGAACAGTGTATTGAAGAAAGTCGTTCGCTTCATGAATCAGTACGGCTGGCATCTGTCGGATGATTTCAAAGACTACTATAAGAAATATGCGTTGTTTCGTTGACCTAACCCCGCCACTTGGCGGGATTTTCTTTTTGTGGGCTTTTTATGCGAGTAGAGGCAGTTTTTAAATCAGAGGGCGGGGAAGTTTGATTCTGCGGCAGTCTCATTCATCCTATGTCATTGATCATACTCTATCTTGATTATCAAGGAAGATCGTTACTCTTGTTCATGCTCTATTGATTCTCTCTATGTACATCTTGGCAGTCCTGCTGCTTCTCACCCCCCGCCCCGCTCCGCAGAGCGGGGCGTTCATCCATGTGAGGGGAGGACAACAGAGCGTTCCCCCTCTTACGAGGGAGAACGAACTAGGCTGTGAGGTTGAGGTATCCAGAAGCCTACGAGACATCAAACGCACCCAGGTGTAGCTTTACTGCGTGGATGGTTGAAAACATCACTCTGTCAAGGTTCCCTGTCCAAACGGACACTACGACGGAAAATCTGGGAGATCGAAGTAAGGCATCACGTCTTACTTTGCCAAAGGCGAATCCTCCGCTTCTAACGCGACTTCGTTCATGTAATAGAAAGGAATTACATGACCACATTCGGCTGATGAACGCCGAGGCATTTTTTAACGTGTTCTTCTGCGACCACGGGTACAGCTTGCATATTCATTTTCACGATCTTGATAGACCTGTTACTTTCTCTATACGAGATGAATCGGAAGGGGTTAAGGGGGGAAATGATATATTTTCTGTAAGGAATGATTCCATATTCTAAAATTTAGAACATGGCGTGTTCTAAAATTTGAAACGCGACGTTCTAAAAATTAGAATGCCGTGTTCTAAAATTTGAAACGTCGTATTCTAAAATTTAGAACGGAATAATATTAAGAGAATAATAACCAGATAGAAGAATACCCATTCTATCATCCCCTCGCCTAGGCTCGGGGGTGTAGTTGCGCGGAGCTTACCCTATTCGGTAGGCTTTTTTATTTTCCCCCTCCCCAAAGCCCCTCCCCGCCGCGCACCGCTCTCCGCAAAAAATTTTCCGTAGGAATCACGCCGCCCCTGCGTCCGAGAGGAAAGTCCTTTCTTTCTCTAGGTACTGGGGCGGTTATAAGAAATGAACGCAGATTCATTTTGAAAATAAATCCAAACGGCCTGTAACCCCCTTTACATACCGCACTGTCATATGGTCTATCTAATCTCACAGCAATTTGACTTTGCCCTTTGACAACCTTATATAGACGCCTGTGAACTGCCCCGCCACCCACTTGATCGACTATACGGAATGCGCGGCGGCAGTGGATGATTCCGAAGGCGTTACGAAAACTGGAATTACTGAAACGAGGTGTGAAAATGAGAGATAGAGTAATCGGTTATGTCCGTGTATCTACACAGGGACAAGTCAAGGAAGGCTATTCCCTTGGCTATCAGGTGGAGGAGATTCAGCGATTCTGCGCCCACCACAACCTTGAATTGCTCGACATCTACAAGGATGAAGGGATTTCGGGTGCTAAGGTGGACGAGGACGAGCTAACAATAGAACGCGAGGGCTTGCAGGAAATGCTATCTGATCTGAAATGGCGGGACGTGAAGTATATCGTTGTTCTAAACACTAGTCGCCTATGGCGGGCAGATATGGTCAAAGTACTGATTCATCGGGAGCTAAAGCGGCATCAAGTGGATGTCAAAGCCATCGAACAACCCAGTTACAGCATCTATGCTCACGACCCCAACGATTTTCTAGTCAACGGCATGATGGAACTGCTAGACCAGTATCAGCGGCTGGAGATTGCCCTCAAACTGAGCAGAGGACGGCGAAAGAAAGCCCAGCAGGGCGGTTATGCGGGGGGAAGGGTTGCCTTTGGATACAAAGCCACCAAAGGACAGAAAACCCTCTCTGTTGACCCTGTACAGGCACAGACTGTCCGTAGAGTCTTTGAGTTGAAAGAACTGCATCCTATGTGGTCATTGGCGCAGATTGCCGCAGAACTAATCAGCAAGGCTTCAAAACGGTACAAGGAAAACCGTTCAGCAAAGTACAGGTGAAGCGCATCCTAGACCGCGAGGACTTTTACAGGGGGATATATCGCTATGGTCAGATCGAAGCCAAGGGGGTACATCAGCCCATAATCTAGCTTTTCGTTACTTAACGGAGAGCCATTGATCTCGTATAGAGCAAGTAAAGACGGTAGTAAGAGATTGCTGGCGTATCTTTGCGGCTTGTCCGCTCGAACTGAGGGTGCAACCTTACTGTAAACACCGTTTCAATGCCATTGGTATCGAATGGTTTCTCATGGGTTAGATTTTTGCTTGCGTATCTTTGTAGCATGTCTACTTGATCGGAGGATGCAAACTCTAGCTCATCAGGAACCATTCGATACAGGAGAGGAGTCTGTATATGGACTATCAAGACAATTTGATCTATGTGGGCGTTGACCTGCACAAAGAGCATCACACGGCAGTAATGATTGATGATCGGAATCGGAAGTTGGGCGAGATTCAATTCCTGAACAAGCCCGCCGCCTTTCCGAAACTTTTACAGGAAGTGAAGAAGCACACGAAAAAAGGCATGAAAGCCGTCTATGGATTGGAGGACATCGGCGGGAACGGCAGAGCGTTAGCGGTATTCTTGGCGGAAAGCAATTGCTGGGTAAAAGAAGTGAATCCAGTCCTCTCTACAGCTAGACGGAAAAGCCATGTGACGGTACAGAAATCAGATAGCTGGGATGCTGAATGTGTAGCGCGGGTACTGCGAGACGAGTTAGAGAAGTTGCCAGATGCCAAGCCCATGGACTTGTATTGGGCACTCAGCCAGCTTGTCACTCAGCGGAGATCGCTGGTGAAGAACCAAACGGCACAAAATCAAAAACTGCATCAGCAGTTGAGCTATCACTATCCAAGTTATAAGCAGTTCTTTTCACAGGTAGATGGAAAGACTGCTCTTTCGTTTTGGAAGAAGTACCCTTCCCCACGCCACTTGGCAGGCGTGACCGAAGAGGAATTAGCGCAATACTTGCGGAAATGGAGCAATTACTGTCTATCCGACAAAAAAGCGGCTCAAATTCTCGCGCTGATAAAAGAAGATGGCGACACAACAAGGGACTTCCAAGAGAAGCGGGATTTTATCGTGCAAAGCCTTGTCCGAAACATCCGTTTCAATCAGATTGAGTTAGCGAGGATAGAAGGGGAAATCAAGGAATTGATGGCAGGTCTAGGGTTTCAACTTGAAACGATGACGGGGATAGACCTTGTAACAGCGGCAGAGTTAGTAGCGGAGATTGGCGACATTCACCGCTTCTCCACCCCCGAAAAACTGGCTCGTTTTGCAGGAATCGCCCCCATCTTTGCAGGTTCGGGCGGGAAGGGGAGGAACTATAAGAGCAAGCAGGGAAATCGCGTCCTGCACGAGATCATCAAGGGCATAGCCATTCGCCAGATAGCGGTTACGAGAGGAAAGAAAGAGCCACGTAACCCATATTTCTACTCGTATTATGAGCAGAAGCTGGAGGCGGGGAAAACGAAGCAACAGGCTATCGTCTGTATTATGAGGAAGTTGGTCAACGTCATACACTACCTGATGCGAACAAAGGCGGCGTATGAGATGCCTACTGTTTCAGAGAAACAAGCAGGATGATAGAATAAGAATAGCTGGCGGTAATTGGAAAACAGTTGCCGCCTTCTCTCTACGAAAGTAACGGTTTATTAACTAGGATACGTATAAGGGGCAAGTGGATAATCCGCTGAGTCTCAACCGGTATACGTATGTGGAGAATAATCCGTTGAGGTATGTTGATCCGAGCGGTCACATCGCGGCTGTCAACTGCAAATGAAAATTCCCCATTATCTGCACTTGAATTTTCCCCATATTAGGCAATAGGTTTGTTTGAATAATGCCCCCCGAGGGGGGCTGGCGGCGGGAAAATTCCGTTCATTCGGTTTTATCTTCAATTGTCTCTGGTCGAAAGAAACCAGCTTTTTTCTTCTCCTTTATGCGATAACTTTCTCCTTTAATGTTGATGGTGTGGGAGTGATGCAATAATCGATCAAGGATGGCGGTGGCAAGTACCGTATCTCCAAATATCTCTCCCCACGAACCATAAGACTTGTTCGAGGTAAGAATAATCGAACCAGATTCATAACGCTCCGAAACGATTTGAAAGAAAAAATGAGCTGCCGTTTCATCCATCTTGCGATAGCCGATTTCATCAATGATCAGTACATTCGGCTTAATAAAAGCCCGCATTTTTTGTTTGATACTATTGTTTTGATGGGCAATCTGAAGTGTCTGAACCAAATCGTGAGCAGTTGTAAAGTAAACTGTCAAACCTTGCTTAATGGCTTCCAGAGCCAATGCAACAGACAAGTGGGTCTTTCCGACTCCTGGCGGACCCAGCAAAATGAGATTCTCCTGTTGGTGCACAAACCGGAGGGTTGCCAAATCACGAATCCGTCTTTCATCTACGGAAGGCTGGAAACTGAAATCGAATTGCTCTAATGTTTTATGGTAGGGTAAATGAGCCAATCGTGTCTTCATTCGAATAAATCGATCCCTCTTGGCCTTGATTTCCTCTTGCAAAAGCTTGTCCAAGAACTCCAAATACGATATATTCTGAGCAGCAGCTTCTTCTGCGTGGTGGTGAATAATTTCCGGGATTCGTACCCATCCCATTTGCGAAAAGGCTTCTTCTAAACGGGACTGGAGCATCATTGTACGATCACCTCCTCGTCAGCAAACTGCTCGTAGACTGATAAATCACGTTCCACCACTTCAGGGCTTGGATTTGAAACCAGACGCGGCATAGGTTGGGGAGCCTTCACGCGACTTTGGGTTTGAATCCCCTCGAAGTGTTTTTTATTGGTTACGACTTGTTTGGAACGAACTGCTTTTTGATGTTCAGCGATAATCGTGTTGCCCTGATAGATCCGGATATGACCATTCTGGAGATCTTGTACCTGTACCGTATGACCAATATAGGTATAGGGTACAGAATACCTGCTTCCTCCGTAAGAAACGAGCAAATCGTTGGATACTCTTCGAGTATGCCGTTCTACTTCTTCGAACGGAACCGGGTTAAGCGGCTTCAACTGTTCATGTTTCCATCGATCTACCGGCTTTTCATGTGTGGTGCCGTGAATCCGTACATTGGCTACCGTATCCAACCAATGGCGTACTTGTTGATTCAAGTCACTCAGGCTGGTAAACGACTGTACGCGAGGCCAAAAATTCTTTCGCACATAGCCAACACCATTTTCTACTTTCCCTTTTGTTCGTGCACGGTAGGGGGCACAACGCCGGAGGGTAAAGCCGTGATGACTTGCAAACTGAGAAAAACGTTCATTCCACAATACATGGCCTTGGTCGTCGTAACCTGCAATGACGGTTTTCATATTGTCGTACAAGCATGTATCCGGTCTGCCTCCAAAGTATTGCATGGCACGTAAGTGACAGCCGATGAGGGTATCCAGCCGTTCGTTCTCCGTAAATTCCACATACAACATTCTCGAGTATCCCAAAACCATGACAAAGGCGTATAGTCGTTTATATCCACCATTCCATTCCACTTTGAAATGTCCCCAGTCTACTTGCGCTTGCTTACCAGGTGTGGTTTCATAACGGATCGTTGCCTTGGAGGTAACGACGGGGCGCAATGGTTCCATGAAGGAACGAAGGAGTCTAATTTGTCCTGAGTATCCCTGGGCTCTAATTTCATCAAACAAGACAACAGCATTTAAGCAGCCTTCTTCCATTCTCGCTTTGATATAGGGTTTAAATGGATCGAGGATGCTTGCTTTTTTGACGGTTCGCTGGTATTTCGAAGGTTCATCTCTCTTCAGCCACTTACGGATTGTTTTTCGATCCCTCCCTAATTCGTTCGCAATTTGCGTGGTACTCATTCCTCTTTGTTTCATGTCTTTAATCAAGTAAAACTCCCCATTCTTTAGCATATTTCTCTCCTCCAGGGAGAGATTTTCTGCCGAAAGTGGGGAATTTTCAAGTGCCGTTATTGAGGATTTTAACAGTGCCGTTCACACGGCAGAAGGAACGGGAGGAATTGGTGGCTTTACATCACCAGAAGAAGAGTACCTGCATTGGGCACGGGTTGCGGCAAGGAAGGCATACGAAGAGGGGATAGAACCAGAAGATGCAGTAAGAATGTATGTACCGACGAAGTTACAGGAGGAAGTTCTTCCGACCGCTATCGTCACATTTAATACTGCGGTTGGCATGAATCATGGGGATGCTCCCGATTTAGGGTTGTCAGCTCCTGCCACCGGTGCATTAGCGGGGACGTTGAAAAATACGTCTAAGGGGACGGTAAAAGCTGTTAATGGTTTTGATGCAACAGTACATGCTGGAAAACAGAGTAAACATATTCCAGGACATCCAAACTATCAGCCAGGTAAAAGTATTTTTACTGGTGATGCACAGAAGCTATTAGATAAATATGCGGGGAAAGGAGAATGGATTGGACAAAACAAAGAACGTGTTGATTTTGGTGAAATTATTGGTAAATATGTAGACCCTGTTACGGGTGAGGCTATTGAAACAACTAAAGGGATAATTCACTATTCTAAAAATGGGGCGCATATTGTACCCGCAAGGCCGTAAAGGAGAATGTAGGAAATGGATAGTTTAATTCAGAAGGTAAGTGGATATCCAAGTGGAACCGTGTTAGTAATAGAATGGATGAATGGCAGTAAGATCAAAGGCTGGCTTGACACAATTTTTGAAACGGATAACGGACTAGAATTAGACGATGATGGTTACGAAGAATACTTTGCCCTTTTGGTTAAAATCCAATCAATCTTGCAGGAACCATTACAGCAAAATGAAAAATATGCTGTAGGAAGTTTGATAGAGGTTTCGGCGCAGGATAATTTATTCAAAATAAGTTTAGAAGATGGAACAGTAGTTTGGCAAAACTAAGGTTTTCCAACTTCATAGAGGGTTTACTTCTTCTAAATGCGGTCACACAACAAACCAAACACTAAAAAACTTGACAAACACGCTTAGACCAGCTTTCAAAGGCTTATTCCAACTTGACTGATAAGGAGGAATGAGCCTTTTTTGCATGCCCAAAATCAAAGGAGGAAAAGGAAAATGGCGAAACAAGTACAGGAAACGCAGGTCTAATTGCACAGGCTGAGTACTTTGACCAGTTGGCAGACAAAAAGGACGGACCCCCAAGACTGGAAGCCATTCGCCGTTTGGGAGAACTACAACGTGAAGCGTCTGGATTAAGGGAGACTGTACAGCATAACGAAAGTGTGTTAGTCCGTCAGAAAAGGGAATTAGACGTAGCAAAGGAAGAAGCGGTGGCGATGATTCGGAGGGCAGAGGAACGAATACAGGAAACGGAACAACCATTAGCTCTTCAAATGGCGAAACTGGAAGAATTGGAGGGATGGATGAATGAAGCAATTAAGCAAAGAAGCATTGGAAGCACGCCGCCAGTAGGAAAGAGAGTACAGACGGAAATGGTGGCAAAAACTGGAAAACGAAGAGAAGCAAAGGGAGTACGAGCGGCGATATTGTAAGGCAAGGCAAGGCAGTCTGTACAATAACACATGCAGCCCTACGATTTCGTAAAGCAAACCGTATCAACAATCAAGGCAAGGGTATTTTACCTGACAAGGAACGAAACCACGATACAAACCAAATATAACGGCCACAGGAGGAAAAACCACATGAATAAACAGCAGTTGGAACAGCACTTATGGAATCAGCTACAAACGAATCACAGACTACTAGACAGAATGGAAATACTAGCTGACAAACTCGACCTACACAGAGCATTTATACAAGCGAACGGATTAACAGAAGCATTTAGAGAGTTTGAAAGTAGGAGCAAGGCCTTAGAGTTGAAACATTGAATGAAAACAAACAGATGGATTGAGGGGCTGTGGGTATGTAGCCCTCCCCACAGTCGGGGAAACGAACCCCATGAAATGAGGTTGGGGGTAAAAGGATGGAGAAAAAGATATGCGGAGCAAAGACAAGAAACGGCGAGCCTTGTAAAAAAGCCGTATTAGTGAATGGACACTATAGGTTACATGGGGAAAGTTCACTGGACCGAAAGACCGTTCAAAATTATAAGGCAACAAAAACGCGCTGAAACATCGGCTGTATGAAACGATCTGGCTGGATACGCTGACAGACGAAGAACGGCAACTGTATGCAAGAGTATCAATTGACCCGACAACACAAGTGGGAAACGAGTTCAAACTGTCCGAACAGATCAACAAGATTGAAGCGTACTGCATCAGCCAAGGCTGGAAACTGGCAAAGATGTTCATTGACGAAGGCGAAAGTGGTAGTACGACAGAACGTGGCCGGCTACCGTGATACGATGCAATACATTGAGCAAACGGAAAACGGGATCAGCGGTATCGTCGTCCTAAAGGCAGACTGCATCCATAGACGGCTGAAAAATCTGCTGGAACTAATTGAGGACGAACTGGAACCGAAGCGTATTGCCTTCATTAGCGTGTCCGAAAACTTTGAGACATCTACACCGCAAGGGATGCTGTTCCTGCAAATGATCGGCTCTTTTGCAGAGTTTGAACGCAAGATTATCAACGAACGGACGAAAAGTGGACGAATTGCCACCGCTAGAGAAAATAAAAAAGAACGGATGATGATGTGTTCAGAAGACTACGACGAAATGATAGACATGGCTCTAGCTATGAAGGACAAGGAATGGTTTGAGGAAGTGGTTACCAAGCAAAAGCGGTTACGTGAACTAGAGATTCAGACGCGCCGCGAATTAGGTGTACTCGACTAGGATACAAGCATACTCCGCAGCAGAGCAACGGGAACAGGGTGAGACGACGTTTCCATGTAGGTTTACCACAAATGACACCGATAACGGGAGAAACAAACGAGAGCGAACCTGACATATGCTTATACGTTATTGTAGACTCCAAGCAAAGCATGTGTCATAATCACCGTACAGTATTCGATTGTGATTCAGGGGATACTGTTAACTTGGTAAACTTCTAGAGCACTTGATTGTCTGGAATGGGTGACAAGTGCTTTTTTGCGTTCAACAAACCTGAAACGGACAGAGTCCGATAATTATAATTAGCCTATTAGAACGGGAACGAACGCAGCGTACACCTACTACAGCGGCGGACTGCGGGCCACCAAGGACGTAAACGGGGAGATGACCCGCTACGTCTACCTCAACGGTCGCGTGATCGAGGAGCTGGACGGAGAAGGAAACGTGAAAGCTCGCACCATCTGGGGCAACCAACTGCTCTACCGCCAGGATGAAACGGCCAACAAAGGCGGGTATTACGAGCACAACAGCCACGGAGATGTGGTAGCTATCCGGGACGCCTCTGGGAACACGTTGAACCAGTATGAGTACGATGTCTGGGGTAATGTGATCGACGCAACGGAGGGGATGTCCAACCCGTTCCAGTACAGCGGGGAAATCTACGATGAGGAGACGAAGCTGTACTACCTGCGGGCGAGGTATTACGATCCGAGTGTGGGGCGGTTTATCACGGAGGATACGTATAAGGGGCAAGTGGATAATCCGCTGAGTCTCAACCGGTATACGTATGTGGAGAATAATCCGTTGAGGTATGTTGATCCTAGTGGTCACATCGCGGCAGAAGGAACGGGAGGAATTGGTGGCTTTACATCACCAGAAGAAGAGTACCTGCATTGGGCACGGGTTGCGGCAAGGAAGGCATACGAAGAGGGGATAGAACCAGAAGATGCAGTAAGAATGTATGTACCGACGAAGTTACAGGAGGAAGTTCTTCCGACCGCTATCGTCACATTTAATACTGCGGTTGGCATGAATCATGGGGATGCTCCCGATTTAGGGTTGTCAGCTCCTGCCACCGGTGCATTAGCGGGGACGTTGAAAAATACGTCTAAGGGGACGGGTAACCTTAAATACTGGAATAAACCAACAGAATTTAATGGAACGAAGGTTTACCAACGTGACGATCTAATTGACCCTAACTTGACAGACAAATTAGGAAGAACTAATCTGGAAAGGATGAAGCAGGGACTTGCACCTATAGGCCCAGATGGTAAATCTATAAATCTGCATCACACAATTCAGACTAATGACAGTCCGATAGCAGAAGTAACCCAAACATTCCACAAAGACAATCACTCTATTATTCATATTAACCCGAACACTATTCCATCAGGGATAAATCGAGCGGAATTTGACAAGTGGAGAAAGGCATATTGGAAGAACAGAGCTAACGATTTTATTGACCAATAGGAGGGACTTCCGATGAGTTTGGATAGTTATAATAAGGCTCTGGAACTAATGAACAGAAACAAAAATATGTGCCATTTTGCTGGGGCACGAACCGAAGAATTGATCTCCCTTGCAGAGGAAGCAATAGGCTATAAGTTTTCTCCCATCTACCGTCATTTTATAAAGAATTATGGGGCAGGAAATTTCGGCAGTCAGGAAGTTTATGGGGTTATCGACGAGGATTTTGAAAATTCCTCAGTCCCAGACGCTATTTGGTACACACTAACAGAACGTGAAGAAATTAATCTTCCTGAAAATTTACTTGTCATTTATGATACTGGTGGTGAGGAGCTATTTTGCTTAGACTTCTCCACTCTGAATGAAATGAATGAACCAAAGGTTGTTTCGTTTATACCTGGGCAACCGCTGACTGCTCAAAAGTATGAGACAGTAGCTAACGACTTTGGAGATTTCCTTCTGGATTTGGTAACAAAAGAGATTGAAGAATAGTATTCATTACATTGATCTTGAATAGCTTGCTATTTCAAGGTCAATTTTTTAAACGCCCGTACCACGCACCGCCAATTTAGCCGGTGGGAGATAACGAAGCCAAGCCAATTCAGCAATCTATGGTTACTGCTTGAATTGAACTTGGCCGAATAGTGTGACGGGATGCGGTAGCGTACTGTAAATTCATTCGGGCTTTTCCGTTACGGGTAAGCCTGTTACTTAACGAGTGGACTTGATCCGATGTGACAAGTTAAAGATTCAAAATTGCCCTATGCTTCTGTATGTCTGGTGTGATTCCTGCCTGTCGAGTGTCTAACCTATAAGGGAAAACATCTCGAAAGGAGAAATCGTTTATGAATCATCCCGTTAAAGAATGCATTCAGAAGCTAGGGCTAACTCATCGGGCGTTTGTTGTTTTGCATGATATTCCTTGGGAAAGGTTTCGTAGTTGCTTGTATGGCTACACCGATTCCATCCCCCGCGCCATCCTGAATGTCATGGTACAGTATGGCTACGATGAACAGGACGTACAGCGTCAATATCTCGTATGGCGGAAATGGAGAGTCGAACAAGAGCTACACACCCCCGCCGCCGCGATGGAAGGGAGGGCTAACGCATGAAAAGACTGCCGTTAGATACAGTCCTAACCCTAATGCGACGGGAAAACGTACTCGGTTATGGCTCTGATATGGACGAACTTTCCCGTATCTTTGCCAAGCATGTTAACGATACTCTGTCACAGGAGAAGCCGAACTAAGCCTAGCTCACTACCTCGCCAAATCAACGTATAAGGACGTCGTTCATCGAAATCAAGTTTTAGCAAAGGTAGCTCGGTTCCTGAATCAGTATGGATGGAATCTATCCGACTATCATAAAGACTACTATAAAAAATATCTGCCGTTGTTTGGCTAACTTATCCCCCGCCGTTGTGCGGGGTTTCTTTTTACTGTTATTCGTTGGGAGGATGGGGCGGGGTTATTTCACGATCTCAATCATCAACATATCTATTCATGGTTCATTGATTACTGATTCGAGTTATTCGGCTGTCTCTGTCTATTCCGTTGTCAGATAGCATCCCTTAGAACTTCTTCTCTTTCTGTTATGCTATCCTATCCCTTTATTTCTATCTCGCTCATGTCCTTATTCCCCTATTATCTATTCGTATCAGTGTCAGCGTTCATTTCAGTCTCACCCCCCGCCGGCTCCGCAGGCGGGGATTTCGCTTGTGTGAAGGGAGGACAACAGAGCGTTCCCCCTCTTGCGAGGGAGAACGACCAGGCTGTGTGAAGGTGAGGTATCCCGAGCCTACAAGACATCTGGCGCACCCAGGTGTAGCTTTACTGCGCGGATAGTCGGAACTATCACTCTGTCAAGGTTCCCTGTCCATTCGGACACTACGACGGAAAATCTGGGAGGTTGCCTAACAAGAATCACTTGTAGGACTTAGCTAACACTGTCGGGATGACATATGTTAGCCAATCCTCCTATAACGAGTGACATACATCGGCTGATGAACGCCGAGGCATTTTTTAACGTGTTCTTCTGCGACCACGGATTGAGCTTCGATATTCAATTCAATATCTTGTTGGACCTGTTACTTTCCCTATACGATATGGATTGAATAGAGTTAAGCGAACCGCATCAAATTTCTCCAAAAATTTTTCCGTAGGAATCACGCCGCCCCTACGCCCGCGAGGGCGGTTCCTGCTTTTCCTAGACACTGGGAGGGTTCTTGGTTTCCCTGCCCTAAATCCCCGAAACGAATAAAAATATATATTCATTTTGCTTCGGTGCCCCTTTACATGCTTCCCGTGATATGGTTCTGTATTTCCCACAGCAAGGTGATTTCGCCCTTTGACAACCGTATATAGAAGCCTGTGAATTGCCCCGCCGCCCGCCTGATTGACGTTTGCAGGATGCGTGGCGGGAGCTAAGGATTCCGAAGGCGTTACGAAAACTGGAATTATTGAAACGAGGTGATGGTTACATGAAAAATCGTGTAGTCGGTTATGTTCGCGTCTCTACGCAAGGGCAGGTAAAGGATGGCTATTCGCTTGCCTATCAGACGGAGGAGATTCAGCGGTACTGTGTCCGTCATAACCTCGAACTGCTGGACATTTACAAAGATGAAGGCATTTCGGGGGCAAAGGTGGACGAGGACGAAATAACGATAGAACGCGAGGGCTTGCAGGAAATGTTGTCCGACCTGAAATGGCGGGATGTGAAGCATATTGTCGTGCTGAACACTTCCCGCCTATGGCGGGCAGACATCGTGAAAGTATTGATTCAGAGGGAACTAAAGCGGCATCAAGTCGATGTCAAAGCGATTGAACAGCCGCAATACAGCATCTATGCCCATGATCCAAACGATTTTTTAGTAAACGGCATGATGGAGCTATTAGACCAATACCAGCGGCTAGAGATCGCCTTGAAGCTAAGCCGAGGACGGCGTAAGAAGGCGCAGGAGGGCGGCTATGCGGGCGGCAGAGTAGCATTCGGCTATTCAGCATCCAAAGGACAAAAGACGCTCTCCATTGACCCTGAGCAGGCCAAAGCGGTGCGTAAGTTGTTCGAGATTAAGACCGAGCATCCGTCCTGGTCATTGTCTCAAATCGCGGCAGAACTGAATCAGGCGGGCTATAGAACCGTTCAGGGCAAGCCCTTCACGAAGGTGCAAGTGAAGCGAATCCTAGACCGTGAGGACTTCTATCGGGGCATGTATCGCTATGGACAGATTGAAGCGAAAGGTGTACACCAGCCGATTATCATTTAACTGCGATGTATCCGTATCGTATAGAGCAAGTAGAAGTACCATTTAACAAGGTTGAACCAGAAAAGAATGGATAGGCTTGCGTCCCAATGCGGGTCATGCGAATGACTAACGCTCGAACTGAGGTTGCCGACTTTCTTTTGTATTTTATAAATTCGTAGATCGAGGTGATGTCTTTTGAACCAACATTATAAACTAAATCATATTTACGTAGGCGTAGACCTGCATAAGGCTACTCATACTGCTGTAATCGTCAACTGCTGGAATGAGAAGCTGGGCGAAATCCAATTCGAGAACAAGCCCGCCGCCTTCGAGGAGCTACTTCCGTTTGTTAAGAAGTTCTGTAAAAGAGGCATGACCCCGATCTATGGATTGGAGGATGTGGGCGGCTATGGGCGGTCATTAGCCGTGTTCCTTGTCGAGAATAAACAGAAGGTGAAGGAAGTCAATTCGGCTCTCTCGTATGCTGAGCGCAAGAGCTACCCAACTACGCAGAAAAGCGATAGCTGGGATGCAGAATGTGTGGCGAAGATACTTGTTGGCAAGCTCGAAATCCTACCCGATGCGAATCCGCAAGACATCTATTGGACTATTGGTCAGCTTGTCGCTTCACGAAATGCGCTGATTAAAGCGCACACCGCACTCAAGAACCAGCTTCACATGCAGTTGTCCCATCACTATCCAAGCTACAAGAAATTCTTTAGCGATATAGATGGGAAGTGTGCCTTGGAGTTCTGGCATACCTATCCCGCCCCGCACCATCGCGTGAGTTTGGAGGATTTGCGGGAGATGCTGTTGAAATCCAGTCACAACACCTGTTCGACTAAGAAAGCCGAGGAAACCATGGCTTTGGTGGCGGCTGATGGCGAGACGAAGCGGGAGCATCAAGAATCAAGAGATTTCCTAATTCAAAGCCATGTCCGAGACATCCGTTTTAAGAAGGAAGAAGTTCAGAAGGTAGAAGTAGAGCTAAGCCGCATGATGAAGCAATTGGGCTTCCAGCTAGAGACCATGCCAGGCATTGACCTTGTCACGGCATCGGCTCTAGTCGCTGAGATCGGAGACATTCACCGATTTTCTTGCCCTGACAAGCTGGCTCGTTTTGCAGGGATAGCTCCTGTAAAGTTTAGTTCGGGCGGGAAGGGCAAGGAACAAAAGAGCAAGCAAGGCAACCGCACCCTGCATGGCATCTTCTATAACCTTGCAGTCCAGCAGGTGCAAGTCTCCAAAGGAAGCAAGCTCCCCCGCAATCCTGCTTTCCTAGCTTACTATGAACGAAAACAAGAGGAAGGCAAAACGAAAGGACAAGCGTTAGTGTGCATCATGCGGCGGCTGGTTAACATCATCTACGGCATGATGAAGAACAAGACCCCGTACATCGCCCCGCCCCTCCCTGAACAAGTTGCCTAATGATAGAATGGTGGTAGTTGGAAAATCTGACTGCCACCATCCTTTTAGCGGGAGTTAGCTTTACCACATAGGGGACGGGTAATGCTTTCCAATGGACTGGTAAAAACTTTAGTCAAATAGGAAAAAGTATGTCCCCTGAAGAACTGATAAGTAATCTTGAGAAATCTGGATGGACCAAGACTATTGAACCAGGTGGTAAAAAAAGTGGACCTGCCACAATCCTAACCGACCCAAATACTGGAACAAAAGTACGGATACATGCTACACCCGGAGAAGGAAACCCTTACTTTAGGGTGCAAAATAAAGGTGGTAATTATCTAGGGGATGATGGAAAATTCCCTAGTAACGCAACCAAAGAAGAAATTGGCGACTTGACACATTTTGAATTTGGAAAGTAGGTGAATATATGGTTTTAGCTGATAATATACAAGATGTATTTGAGAATTTCGATTTTACAGAAAGTATTATTACGGAAGTGAAATGGGAAAACAATTTATTTGATTTATCAGTGACGCTTGATTACTGGTGGAATCTGGATGATGACCCTACTTCAACTAAAGGATATGGAACAAAGATACTTAAACTTACATTCATTGATTGTATCCGTGCTAACTTTAATCAAGGTACTAATTTGATTGAGTTGGATAAGGAAGAAATTCATCCTCCTAGTTGGTTTACAGTGGTAAATTTTAGAGAGTCAGCACAAACGGATTCCAGAAATCTCCTAAATCTAGAAATTATCACAATCGATTATGATAATCCATGGCTTCGAGTTCAATGCAGGGGAATTAAACTAGAAAAAGTATAAAACCAAACTTTTGACCTTGGAGGATTAAACGCCTTCAAGGTTTCTTTTTTGGTGGGGCTACCCAGTGCCGAATGAACCCATCATTCAACCAATAACACATATAACCCATGTAATACCCGTATATAAATTTCTCCAATTCGTATGTACGCACATCCGATGTTGAATTTTATGTCTCATATAACGCTAAAGCGTTACGTGAAACAGGTCGATTATGGTCAGATACCACCATGATTGACCTGCTTTTTGTTATCTTCGTTTTCTTGCAGTTTTCTCAAATATTATCGCAACTGTAAGAAGGGCTGCCTCGATATAGAAGGTGGAGGAGGTTGAAAACAACTTCAACCACTTCGCAACAAAATGCAGGGATACCCCGATGGTTATATTGCCAGGAGGTATCTGAACATTCTTGGCATTGGGAAGGTCATGTGTGAAAGGCTAGCCACCGACTCCCACATCACTATAATACAAGCGGCAAATCCGTCAAAAATTTGCCGGATGGGGGAACGCATGGACATTCAACTTTCCGTAGACAAAATAGCGGTGGAGTATCAAAACGTAACGCTCAAGTTTTACAACAAGCTAGCTGTATCTTTTTCCGATTGGTACGACATTAGACCAGTCATCCGGCACAAGGGGTATGTTTACCATTGGAATTTAGGCAGCGAAAGCGCTTATCTTCATCTCTGCTACCAACCTTGGGGGCAGAAGAAGGCAAGGAAGTATAACCTTCGCATTGAAACCCATCCCGAATACTTGGACAAGTATCAAAGTCTGCTTGATGCACTCCACAAGCATACGAAAGATGTTTACTTTCTCCGTTGTGAGTTGGCATATGATTTTCCGTATCCCATGAATAATGTGTTTGTAGCATCCAATACAGGGCGAAATCTGAACATTTACGAGGGAACACATTATTTTGGGCGGAAAAGCCAAAGAAGGGAGCACGCATATTGCCGAATTTACGACAAGAAGGCAGAACTGAATCGGCAAGGTATTGAAATAGACGGGGAGCGAACAAGGGTAGAACTGGTTTACAGACCTGACGAGAGAATACCAATGGAGAACATTGTCCAATATCCGCCCAAGTTTAATAAATACTACACTGTCAGCGTCATTGACAGCTTGGAAAGTATCAAGCCGGAGAAACGAGCCATCGTGTTGGCTTTACAGCATGGATTGATGACTCCGAGTGAGTTTACAAAGCATCACAGGGCGGCGATTAAGGACATGATGTCTTTGCAGCAACCTATTGATTTTGACCTACTAGCTGCTCAGCATTGGTCGGAGTTAATAACTGTCCCATGTGCTATAATCTGCGGCAAGGTTAGTCATCTTCCAGTACGAGGAGTTCATGCAAGCTGATGTTTAAGGTTTTGCAAATCTGCTCTAACGTATCGAAGTAAGCGGCATTGACTTTATCGGAGCAAAGGTGACTGATTGTACTTGGACGAACGTCCATTCTTCTTGCTAATTCTCGTTGACTAATCCCACGTTCTTCGAGAATTTCTTTTAATCGTAACCGAATAGGCATTTTTGTCCTCCTAAAATAACGCATTACCGTTACGTACATCGATGTTAATTTTCTTTCATCTTATCACTGGAAAATGGTTGTATGCAACGGTATACCGTAATATAATTAAACTATGATACGGAGTACCGTTACATAATTTGTGATTTCTGTAACGGTGGGGAGGAATTAATATGAATGTCATCGGTTACGTTCGAGTGTCAACGAGTGGACAAGCCAAGGATGGGTACAGTCTAGCGTACCAACAGGATGAAATCCGCTCTTTTTGTCAGGAGCAAGGATGGAATCTGATGAACATATTCAGCGATGAAGGTATCAGTGGGGCGAAGGTAGATGAAGAAGCCCTTGAAGTGGACAGAATCGGCTTTCAAAGCATGTTAGCCGCCCTGTCTATCCAAACCATTGATGCAGTTGTCGTGTTGAACACAAGCCATTTATGGCGGTCTGACATCGTGAAAGTGTTGGTACATCGGGAGTTCAAAAAGTATGGGGTAGACGTTCGGAGCATCGAACAACCAACCTACAGCATTTACAAGAAAGACCCGAACGATTTTCTGATTAACGGTTTGATGGAACTGCTTGACCAGTATCAACGGCTCGAAGTCGCCCTTAAGTTAGGTCGTGGGCGGCATAAGAAAGCTGAGCAGGGCGGTTATGCCGGAGGAAGAGCAACTTTTGGATACAGGGCAAAGAAAGGGCAGAAGTATATTCAAGTGGACGAAAAACAAGCCCAAACCGTCCGCAGATTATTTCAGTTAAAGGAAGAACATCCGTTATGGTCATTGACCCAAATTGCCGAAGCGATGAATGAAGAAGGCTTTACAACCCAACAAGGCAGATTATTTACGAAAGTGCAAATCAAACGAATCTTGGACAGACGTAATTTTTATAGCGGCATATACCGCTATGGAAATATACAAGCGAATGGCTTGCATGAAGCCATTCTATGATTGGAAATGAATGGAGAGGCTTGCGTCCCATTGCGAACCGAAAGGTTAACGCTTGAACTGAGGTTGCCCCATTCTATACCCGTCACACTACTGAAACTATGCGTACACTGGGGTGATTTTTTTTATGCACTACAAAATGCGTCATGTCTACGTGGGGGTGGACTTACATAAAGCCCATCACACGGCGGTCATCATCGACTGTTGGAATACGAAATTGGGTGATATTCAAATTGAAAACAAGCCCAGTGCCTTCGCTGAGTTGATGAAGTTCGTCAAGAAATTCTGCAAAAAAGGAATTACCCCTGTGTACGGGTTAGAAGATACGGGCGGCAACGGCAGAGCATTAGCCGTTCACCTAGTCGATAAGAAACAAATCGTCAAGGAAGTCAATTCCGCCCTGTCTTACAGTGAGCGAAAGAGCAACGCTACCACCCAAAAGAGCGACAGTTGGGATGCTTTCTGCATCGCTAAAGTATTGCTTGCGAGGCTCGATGAACTGCCGGACGCAAATCCGCAGGATATTTACTGGACAATCGGGCAACTGGTAGCAAGGCGAACCGCTATTGTCAAACATGCCGCATCGCTCAAAAATCAACTGCATCAGCAATTAAGCTATCATTATCCGTCATACAAGAAGTTCTTCTGTGACATTGACGGGAAAGCCGCCCTTGCCTTTTGGGAGAAATACCCTGCACCGCATCACTTGGAGTCGGTGGGGGCGGAAGAATTGGCTGAATATCTCCGTAAGGCAAGTCATAACACCTGTTCTACACGGAAAGCAGAAGAAATACTAGAATTGGTGAAGAAGGACGGGGAGACAAAGCGGAACTACCAAGACTCCCGAGACTTCCTTATCGTTAACATGGTTCAGGACATGCGGAGAAGTCGAGAACTGATTAAGCAAACGGAAGAACAGCTTCGGCAGGTGATGGCTGAAACGGACTACAAACTAGAATCGATGGACGGTATCAACATCGTCACAGCGGCGGAACTGGTTGCCGAAATCGGAGATATACGCCGATTGGAGAAGGCTCGTCAACATCATCTACAGTATGATGAAGAACAAGACGGAGTACAGGGCGGCGGCTACTCTAACAGAGCGTCAAGCAAGCTGATATAATGGTGGTAATTGGAAAACCAGTTACCACCTTCTTTATTCCTAAGTTTAAGATTACAACTTAGGGGATGGGTAATGCTTTCGAGCTTGCCAAGAACGGAGGAAAGCATTCAGGGTTTTATAAACAGTATGTTAACAAGTCTGATGATGAGATTCGTAAAGGAATTCAATCAATCGAAAAACAAATAGCGGAACATCAGGACAAAATTAAAAATCCTGAGGCACATATACCTAACTTTAGGGACTTAGACCCAAGACAACAGGAAGCATTAATCAATAAAAAATGGCCCTCTGACATTCAAAGACAATTGGAGCAAAAAGAAATTCTTGAAGGCATTCTAAGGAGTAGATGAAAATGGATGAACAGTTAAGGGGTTTTTTGGAAGATTTGATTACACTTATTCAGGAAAAGTACAATGAAACATTAATAGTGCCTACTGATGAGTCCGCCGAGGACAAATCTTTCAGATTGGGCTCAAATTTCGCATATTTTGATATACTTGATTTGATTGAATCTCAATTAACAGTACATGGGCTAGATTCTAATTCCCTAGGGAAAATATCACCAACATTGGGTGAAAAGATTTAAGATGTATTTTTTGACCCAGAGGGAAAAACTATTGCTGAATTTACTTCTTAGAAGCAGAGTCATACAATACAACCAACAAACCAAACACAAAAATACTTGACAAACACGCTTAGACCAACTTTCAAAGGCTTATTCCAACTTGAACGATAAGGAGGAATGAGCTTTTTTGCATGTTCAAAATCAAAGGAGGAGAAGGTAAATGGTAAAACAAGCACAGGAAAAGGTAGGTTTAATTGCACAGGCGGAATACTTTGACCAGTTGGCTGACGAAAAGGACGGATACCCAAGACTGGAAGCCATTCGCCGTTTGGAAGAATTACAACGTGAAGCATCTGGGTTAAGGGAGACTGTACCGCATAACGAAAGAGTGTTAGTCCGCCAGAAAAAGGAATTGGAAGTAGCAAAGGAAGAAGCGGCGGCGATGATTCGGCGGGCAGAGGAATGAATACAGGAAACGGAACAGCTATTAGCTCCCGAATGTCGAAATTGGAAGAGTTGGAAGGATAAGACGAATGGCACAACTAAGCAAAGAAGCATGGGAAGCACGCCGCCAGTACGAAAGCGGCAAAAACCTGAAAACAAAGAAAAGCAAAGAGAGTACGAGCGCAGGTACTGGGAGCGAAAGGCAAAGCAGTCCAAGAACATAACCCATACAGCCCCACGCTCTTATAGCGCAAACCGTATCAACGTGTAAAGCAAGGACATATCATATTACCCGACAAGGAACGAAACCACGATACAAACCAAATACGAAGGTCGCAGGAGGAATAACAAAAATAACGGAGCATGAGAAATTCTTATGGGAGAACTGAGCAGGGGAGAATTTCTCCCAAGGGAATTGGTGGGTATGCTATTCTTTTTGTACACGTACATGTTACATCAGGCAAAACATTCAGATCACTCCCAATCAATAATAAAGGAGGCAGAAACCTTACAAGACTACCTGATCAACATTTTTCGTGGTCCAATCGGAAAGGTTTACTAGTGCAATACCCCAGACGAGTACCAACTACTCATCTGGGGTTCCTTTTCGTTTTCGCTAGAAAAAAGGCTAACTAGTTACAAACGAAAAGCCCTCCTGCAATCCAAGGAGCGCAGGTTTTAAACGACAAATGTAAAAGGGCCACCCAACCGGGCGACCCCATAAAACTTCCATATATCATGCTGCTTCCTACCAAACGTTTTTCCCATCAAACCTCGATCCAAAACTTAATCACTGGAAAACTTAACCAGCAGTGCATCATATTCGCTCGTACTCATCTGGAAGGAACCCGTCACCACATAACCGCCATCACTAGTCGTCGCCACACTTCGGCCGATCTCGCCAGTACCCCCAAAATCAAAGGTATTGGCCCACAGTGTATTTCCGGAGGGGTCTACCTTCAACAGAGCAAGATCCTCCTGATGAACCGCTGGAGTAGTAAAGCCGGTGACGACAAAGTTGCCGTCTTTCGCCAGGATCACGTCGTTGGCAAAATCGCCATTGCTGACATGGAATTGACGAGTCCAACCGATGCTTCCAGAGGTATTTACTCTGGCTACGTAAATATTGTAGCCTGCCGATGTTTCCGTGTAGATCGCGCCGGTTGTTATATAGCCGTTGGATGAAGCGGCCACTCCGTTAAGCGAGGCATACCGATCCAAGGTAGCGGCAAACACCTGGCTGCCTGTTCCGGATACTTTCGCCATAAAGCCGTACAGTCGTTGGGAGTTAGGGGTGTCAGCCACCGTTTTGTATCCCGCCGCTACATATCCGCCATCAGGCGTCAGGCTGACATCGTAGAACCGATCTTCCAGCATGTCCTGGCCAAACGTTTTGCTCCACTGCACATTGCCGCTCGCATCTACCTTGAGCATATAGGCGTCATTGCTGTTGCTGCTGCTCTCTTTTGTGCCTACAATGATATACCCGCCGTCATGCCCGATCTCCATCGCCTGTGCTTCTTCCTTTCCAGGGCCGCCGATCGTTTTGGACCATTGAATCGCTCCGGCGGCGTCTGTTTTGACCAAGTAAATATCAGCGGAACCGCTGGCAGAGCTTGTCCCAGCGACAATGTACCCGCCATCGCTGGTCTTTCGCACTTCCGCCCCTGATTCACTCGCCGTTCCGCCAATGGCATACGCCCACTGCAGATTGAGCGAAGCATCGGTCTTGGCGAGCAAGATATCTTCACTGCCGGAAGCGGTAGTGGATCCAACAAATACATAACCGCCGTCGTCGGTTTGCTGAACAGATTGGCTGAAATCACGTGGGGAAAAGTTGTAGTATGTCGCTGCCTGCAGAGTGGGAGGGATGGCATTGGTCGACATATTGCGATCTTCATCTTTCAACAAGTTGGTTAGATCCACTTTTTGCTCATCTGTGATCACAGTGCTCTCCGCTTGAGACGAAAGATCGGTAACAGGGAGGTCTGTAGAGGCTAGGACGATTTGAGCTGAAAACAGAAGAGACAAGGACAAGGCAGCTGACGAAAGAACAGAGATGGTTTTGCGCATAAACATCCTCCTTACGTGATTTGTTTTGGTTGCCATTATCTGGTTTGCATATAGTTTACAGTATTCTTTAAAATTATGGCAATATTGGAAGTGCATCCAAATGCGAGTTCTGTGCTATTGCTATGTACATAGCCAACCAATCGCTTCCCGCAATCGTTCATTTCTTTGCGTTTCAAACCTCTCTGTGCTAAACTTTACCGTAACAAGACAAAGGAGGTGAGGTAGGATGAGTCACACGCTCATGAACGATCGTATCAGCCAACTGCCAATGGCAATGTTTGGCATTGTGCATGATGTGGCCTACAACGGGATCAGTATGTCCATTTTTGCTGATACGGATGTTCAAAAATGTGAAGCGACTCTCCTACCATAACCGCAGCGGATTGATGGCACGGTTCGGGCCGTAGGGACGTTTCCCTGCGGTCTTTTTTGTTTCCGGGAAACGTGCCTTTCACTTATGGTTATCTCTAGCCATGCCTGGTACGACCAGCGATCATTGCTGTTGGGTTTTGCTTGGTTCCGGGGGTCGCAAACCCAAGGAGGCAGAACCAATATGATACAGTTTCAACACGTACAAAAAGATTACGGGGCCAATCTGGTGTTGGCGGACGTGTCATTTGAGATACAAGATGGAGAAAAAGTGGCGGTCATTGGCCGAAATGGTGCAGGGAAAACGACGGTCTTCCACCTGCTGGCGGGCGGGATCAAACCGGACAAAGGGGAGATTATGCTGCCAAAAGGCACAAAAGTTGGTCTGTTGGCGCAGATTCCTATTGAAGAAGAAGGTACCAGCGTCTATGACGTGCTGGCCAGAGGATACCGGGAAGTCAAGGCATTGCAGGCACAGCAAAAAGAGCTGGAAATCTCGATGTCCAGGCCTGAGTCGGCAGCCGACCAACAAGTGATGAGCAAACTGCTGCAGCAGTACGGTCAGCTTACCGAACGTTTTGAGAGGGCAGGCGGCTATGAGATGGAGGCCCACATCCACCGGACAGCCGACGGGTTGGGGATTTCCCGCAGCGATTACAGCAGGATGTTTTCCTCCCTTTCTGGAGGCGAGAAGACAAAAGTTGGGTTGGCTGCACTTCTGATTGAACAGCCAAACCTGCTGCTGCTGGACGAACCGACCAATCACTTGGACATGGCGGCGATAGAGTGGTTGGAGACCTTCCTCCTTTCTTACAGAGGAACAGTGGTAGTCATCTCTCATGATCGTTACTTCCTGGACAAAGTCGTGAGCAAGGTGATTGAGTTGGAGGACGGGGAAGCTGTCACCTACCATACCAACTACACCGGGTACCAACAGGAAAAGCAAGAGCGCTTGCTGCAGGAGTTTGCCGCCTACAAGGAACAGCAGAAGAAGATCAAGAAAATGGAGGAAACGATCAAAAGACTGATCGAATGGGGAAATCGGTCTCATCCTCCTAATCCCAGCTTTCACCGCAGAGCGGCATCGATGCAAAAAGCATTAGACCGAATGGTGAAGCTGAAACGTCCGGTGCTGGAGAGGATCGGCAAGTCGTTTGGTGAGCGCAAGTTGTTTCGCGAAGGAAGCGGACGGTTGGGTTATGGAGAACGAGTCGTCCTGATCGGCGCTAACGGCACCGGGAAGACCACGTTGTTGAAGATCATCCTGGGTGAAATCGAGCCTGACGAGGGGAACCTGCACCTCGGTGCGCGGGTAGAGATCGGTTATCTCGCGCAAGAAGCGGCACCCCCGGGGGAAAAGAAAACAGTCCTTCACTATTTCCGTGAAGAAGTAGGCATGGAAGAAGGAGAGGCGCGTAGACAACTAGCCCGCTTCCTCTTTTACGGAGCAGATGTTTTCCAGTCGGTACAGAACTTGTCCGGAGGGGAGTGGAGCCGTTTGCGGTTGGCCGTATTGATGCATCAGAAGCCAAATCTGCTGTTGCTCGACGAGCCGACCAACCATTTGGACATCGATTCCAGAGAAGCGCTGGAGACGGCGTTGGAAGACTTTCCGGGTACGATTTTCGCTGTTTCCCATGACCGCTACTTTATCAATCGGATCGCACACAAGATTTGGCAGTTGGAACGAAACGGGATCTCGGTTCATCTGGGCAACTTTGATGATTACCAGGAGAAAAAGGCGAGGTCTGCAGACTCTCTGGACAGCAGGAGCGAGCGGGAGGGAAACAGAAGGAGTGGAGCCGTCGTTGATCAGCTTGCCCAGCACACAAAGCGTACGGTTACCGTGAGCGGTCACGAGACAGGGAACAAGGAAACGATGCAAAAGTTGCAAACAAATGGAACCATGCAAACGGTGCTGGAACAGCAGATTATAGAACGAGAGGAGCTGCTGAAGCAGTTGGACCAGCAGATGACGGCTCCGGAAAACAGCTGCGATGCTGGGAAACTGCAGCAGCTGCAGCAGCATCGCGAGAACATCCTGGCTGAGCTGGAACAGCTGTACCAGGAATGGATTAAGGCAGTGGACCAAGGAACGAAGACGACAAAGAGTTAAAAAGGAATCTAAACACATCCCTGAACCCCCTCCTTACACCGATAGTATATCCCCGTGTAGGGAGGGGAGTTTTGCATAAAACAGCTAGAGGTCTATCCTGTGCAGGTAAGCGGCAACAGGAAGCAAGGAAGGGAAGTCTTCCCCCATCCAACGGTTTCATTTGCGAAGAGCAGCAAATCTCATTATAATAAGAGAGGTCGGTTTTTTTACAACACCCAGGTGGAACAGACGTGTGTAACCGTGTCCCCGTAGCTCAGCAGGATAGAGCAAGCGTTTCCTAAACGCTAGGTCGGAGGTTCGAATCCTCTCGGGGACGCCATCGTTTCTATAGAAAAAGCAGGCAAGCCCTCTCCACTGTGGAGAGGGCTTTTTGCATGCAGTCTACTGTTCAGAGCTTCGGTGACGCATCTCGGTCTCAAGCGAGCAGCATCCTTATTTCTTGTCATACCCTTTGCTGTGATACTGGGCGCGGTTCAGGAATTCAACGGCCCGATCCGGGAAGTCGGTAAAGAGCCCGTCGACCCCAGCTGTATAATAGAAGATGTCTAGCAACTCTTCAAAGCTGGCTGCGTACGCTGGTATCTGGCCGCTATCCAGCCTAAATGTGTAGGGGTGAACCTCCATTCCGGCTGCATGGGCTTCTTTGACCAGGTCGGTAATGATTAGATGATCACGGGTCGATTCGCTTTTGACGATCATTGGATGCCAGGGACCGACCCCATCTGCATAGGTAGCAATCTCCTTCATCGCCCCTTTTTCAAACATCCAGTCGTAGTTGTATGGGACCGCCTTTCCGTTTTCATAGACCATCGTCTCATTCCAACTGGTTTCTGCCATCAACTGAACCAGTTTGGGGTCCATCTGTAATTGTGGATATAGTTCCGTGCGGATTCGCTTCGTCTCGTTCGGATCGAAGCACTGGACGTACACCTTGTCGTCTTTTGAGTCGTAACCGTAGTTTTCCAATACCTGCAGTACGGCCAGACTGATGTCTTTGCCTTCATGTCGATGAAACCAGGGCGCTTTTATCTCGGGGTAAATGCCGACATTTTGGCCTGTACTCTTGTTTAAGCCTTGGATCAGTTCCAGCTCTTCTTCCAGTGTATGTACGGTAAACGATGACTGCCAAAGCGGGAAACGGCCGGGAAAGTTGGGAACACTCTCCCCATCCTGTACATCAAATCCTTCGGTCATCTCCAACTGCTTGATCTCGTCTAAGGTAAAGTCAATCACATAATATCGACCATCTTCCCGCTTTCGCTCCGGGTAAACCTCCGCCACGTTTGTGACACGATCCAGGTAATGATCGTGCAGGACGACCAGTTTGTCATCTTTGGTCATCACCACATCTTGTTCAATGTAATCGGCACCCATCGCATAGGCCATTGCTTTTGCCGCCAGGGTGTGTTCCGGCAGGTAACCGCTCGCTCCGCGGTGGGCGACCACAATCTTCTCTTGCGCTGCCCCGGCGATCCCTCCAGAACCGGTTACCAGCAGCAAGGCAGTGAGAACAGATAGGACAAACTTTTTCATAATGCGCCTCCTTGACTTGGATTGAAGAGAAATAAAAAAATCCACACTATTCCCAGCCGCACCGATACCGATACAGCTAACCTGGAATATTGTGAATCTCCTCATCTCCACACTAATATTCTGCCATATTTGGTTACCAACAAAATACTAGATGATGTAAGTGTTGTCAACAGAAAAATCAGAAAAGTTAAACATACTTTGTTTCTGTCCTTTCTTCTGTTTGGCGCTTGGACCGGAGATCGGTATACTGAAGTAAGACAAAATGGAGCCAATGGCAGCAGGAAGGATGGCGGTAGCGGTGTCAGCCGGACATTCACATGATGAACAGTTTATGCAGGCAGCCTTGGAAGAGGCGCAAAAAGCGATGGAGATCGGCGAAGTGCCGATTGGTGCAGTTGTGGTCAGGGACAATGAAATCGTTGGACGGGGTTTTAATCTGAGGGAAACACAGAAAGATCCCACCCTGCATGCGGAGATGATCGCGATTCGGCAGGCAAGTGCCCGTCTGGGCGGCTGGCGGCTGATCGGCTGTGAGCTGTACGTCACGCTGGAACCTTGTCCGATGTGTGCAGGTGCCATCGTACAGGCGAGAATCGAGCGGGTGGTGTACGGGGCGGCTGATCCGAAGGCGGGATGTGCGGGCACCTTGATGGATTTGTGTTCCGAACCGAGATTTAATCACCAGGTTCCAGTGACGGCAGGTGTCTTGGCAGAAGAAAGCAGCCAGTTGTTAAAGCAGTTTTTCCGCCGATTGCGCAGCAAGTAAGCAGGCCAGCCTTTGCATAGGGGCCGGCCTGCTTCGGATTTATGAACTTTATCCTTTGAGAGAAGCGAGTTCGTCGTCTGTCAGTTCCCGGTATTCGCCGGGCACCAGTGAATCATCGAGGAGAAGCGGCCCCATGCGAATCCGTTTTAAATAAACAACCTCCAGGCCAAGTGCGGCAAACATTCGTTTTACTTGGTGAAACTTCCCTTCGGTGATGGTCACCTTTGCCTCTGACACCTCACCGGAGGAGAGGATCTCCAGTTGCGCTGGCTTGGTCGTATATCCGTCATCCAGCGTTATACCGTCGGCAAAATGGCCCACGTGTTCTGGACGTACCTGCCCCTCGATACGGGCGAAGTACTCCTTATCCACCTTCTTTTTCGGAGAGAGAAGATTGTGAGAGAGTTGCCCGTCATTGGTCAGCAGCAGCAGACCCTCCGTATCGATGTCAAGCCTGCCAACGGGATGCACTCTGTCTGCCCATTCCAGCGGGAGCAGATCAACGACCGTTCGGTGACGGCTGTCTTCGGTTGCGGAGATGACACCAGGCGGCTTGTTCATCATCACGTAGATCCAGCGCCTGTAGTCCAGCGGATGCCCGTCGACTTCGATTTCATCCTGCTCCGGGATGACGTGCATGCCGGGATCGGTCGCTACCGTTCCATTTACGGTGACAAGCGCCTGCTTCACCAACTGTTTTACTTCTTTGCGTGTCCCCAACCCCGTGTTGGCCAGTACTTTATCCAGGCGTTCCCGTTTCATGATCCATCCCCATTTCTGTTACATCTGGTGAAACCTATCAATCCCATCTTGACGGAAGAGTGATGGAAAATCAAGGACTGGCCAAATGTACCACTTGCTTTCAAAAGGCGGATTTGCTATATTAAGTATTGCTTGACTCTTGTGGAGAGATACCCAAGTGGTCATAAGGGGACGCACTCGAAATGCGTTAGGCGTCGTGAGGCGTGCGTGGGTTCGAATCCCACTCTCTCCGCCACCTACATAATGTGTGTGACAGGGAGCATGTCTTTGCCGGTAGGGCAGGGGCGTGCTTTCTTTATATTCTCCGAAGGTTGCGGCACCCCGTTTTTTCTCCTTATTCAACGAAAAGGAAAAAAGGCCAGGCAGCACGAATAAAGATGGGTACTACGATCTGATTATGTAGGGCTGCTGCAGCCTCACTGTGCCGAGGATATATCCTCGGACTTCTTTGTTAGGCAGCGGTATGACCTCTAAAGGAAGGGAAGAGATGGACCGTCAGTACACGAGCGCAAAGTCAGTAAAGACGCTCCGTCTGTTTGCATTAACTTGGCCAATCTTGGTTGAGTTGTTTTTGCACATGATGATGGGAAGCGTCGACACGTTTATGCTGTCCCACGTGTCTGACGAAGCGGTGGCTGCTGTCGGTGTGGCTAACCAACTTGTCACATTTACCATTTTGTTGTTTGGCTTTGTAGCCACTGGAGCGTCGGTGACGATCTCCCAGTACCTGGGAGCACGCAAGCCGTTGGAAGCCAATCGGATTGCCGGGATCTCCCTCACCGCCAATCTGCTGTTTGGGATATTTGTCAGTCTGCTGGTCATCATGTTCAGAGGCCATTTTTTGCAGCTTTTTTCGTTGGCAGATGAAGTGAGGCAGTTGGCTGACCTTTACTTGTTGATTGTTGGCGGCAGCTTGTTTACCCAGGCCCTGCTGCTGACGGTTTCCGCCATCTTGCGCGCGAACGGGAATACCCGTGATGCGATGCTGGTGTCATTGGCCATGAATGTAATCCACGTGGTCGGCAATTACTTGTTTATCTTCGGTGCTTGGGGAGTACCGCAGTTGGGTGTGCCGGGAGTAGCCATCTCGACGGCCGTCAGTCGGGCGATTGCCTTGGTGTTCATTGTGATTGTGCTGTACCGCAGCCTGGTGGTGCCGATCAGATGGAGCGATTACATAGAGGTGAAGTGGAAGTACCTTAAACAGATTTTCCGGATCGGGATTCCCTCTGCTGGCGAAGCTCTTTCCTATCATACCAGCCAGATCGCGATCACGGCGTTCATCGCTTTGTTGGGGACAGCGGCGCTGACGACGAGGATCTACGCGATTAACCTCATGTCGTTTATCCTGCTGTTTGGCATGGCGCTCGGACAGGGAACGCAGGTGCTGATCGGTCACATGGTTGGTGCCAAAGAGAATGAACGGGCCTATCGCCAGCTGTTGAAAAGCCTGCGAATCAGTTTGATGGTGACCGCTTCGGTGGCGGTCATCGTCGCCATCTGCCGTGAACCACTGTTTTCCATCTTTACAGAGGATCCACAGATCATCTCGATGGGCTCTACGCTGCTTTTGCTCTGTTTGCTCCTGGAACCGGGCCGTACGTTTAATCTGGTGGTGATCAGCTCGCTGCGTGCCGCTGGCGACGCTTCGTTTCCTGTCTTCATCGGGATTCTGTCGATGTGGGGGATTAGTGTGCCGCTTTCCTATCTCCTAGGTATCTCGTTGGAATTGGGTCTTCCAGGAGTTTGGATCGCTTTGACGATCGATGAGTGGTTCCGGGGAATCTGCATGTATTATCGCTGGAAGAGCAGAGTCTGGGAGCGAAAGGTGCTGGTATCGGAAGGAGTGTAGGCTAACGCGAGAGTGAGCATCCTTTTCCTGCCGTCTCTGCTTCCGGAAAAGGGACACTCTCCTGCTTGTTCCAAGGCTGTGTCTGACACGGGGAGCTACTCCTTGAAATGGAGTGGCTCTTTTTCTTGATTCATATAACCATATAGTTATAATATAATCTATAGCGATATCGGATGAAAAGAGGGGATATCATGCTCGACCTGCCACGATTGGCTGAAGTGCTGAAAGCGCTGGGAGATTCAACCCGGCTGACGATCATTGCACTGCTCAATCATCGAGACTGCTGTGTCTGCGAACTGGTCCCGATCTTCAACATTTCGCAACCGGCCATCTCCAAGCACCTGAGCCGCCTGAAAAGTGCCGGTTTGGTAACAGAAACACGCCGGGGACAATGGGTCTTTTATGCGCTCAACCGAAAGCAGTTGGAACAAGTGGGATTATCATTGAACAATCTGCCCGATGTTTCCGACCGGTTTGCCGCGCTGGCCGAGCAAGGAAAGCTGGTTAGCTGTGAGCAGCCTCCAATGACCGGGTCATGAATGGGAAAAGCGTACAGAGGGATGGGATAGACAATTATGGTTGATGCATCGAATGCAGCTATGTGGAGTGCGTTTTTAATTTTTGTCGTTACACTTGCAGTCGTCATCTGGCAGCCGCGAGGGCTGGGGATTGGCTGGTCGGCTGCCGGGGGTGCCTTGCTGGCTCTACTGCTGGGCGTCGTTACGTTTTCGGATGTACTTACGGTCACAGGCATGGTTTGGAATGCGACGCTTACATTTGTTGCGGTCATCCTCATCTCGTTGATTCTTGATGAGATTGGCTTTTTTGAATGGTGTGCGCTGCATATGGTCAGAATGGCGAGAGGCGATGGCCGCCGCATGTTTGTCTACGTCATCCTGCTTGGCGCGCTGGTGTCGGCTTTCTTCGCCAATGACGGGGCGGCATTGATCCTCACTCCGATCGTTTTGGCCCAAGTCCGGGCCCTGCGGTTTGAAGAGAAGATGGTTCTGCCGTTTGTCATGGCCAGCGGTTTTGTCGCCGATACGACGTCTCTCCCGCTGATCGTCAGCAATCTGGTCAACATCGTCTCAGCCGATTACTTTCAGATCGGCTTCGTTGAATACGCCAGCCGGATGATCGTGCCCAATCTCTTTGCGCTGCTGGCCAGCTTGGCTGTTCTCTACCTGTTTTTTCGCAAGAACATTCCGCGTAAGTACGATTTGGCCCAACTAAAACAGCCGCATGAAGTGATAAAAGACGAGACTCTTTTCCGTGTATCGTGGGTGATTCTGGCCGTACTGCTGCTGGCTTATCTGCTGAGCGAGATCCTGCCCGTACCGGTATCGCTCATCGCGGGAACAGCAGCACTTATCTTCATCCTGGCCGCGCGCAGAAGCCCTGTGATCCACACGATGCGCATCGTGGGGGAAGCCCCCTGGTCTGTGGTTGTTTTTTCCATCGGGATGTACGTAGTCGTCTACGGCTTGCGCAATGTCGGTCTGACCGATCTGTTGGGACAACTGATTCAATCATTTGCCGAACAGGGGCTGCTGGCGGCGACGATGGGGATGGGCTTCTTGGCCGCTGTACTCTCCTCCGTGATGAACAATATGCCGACGGTGATGATCGATGCGCTGGCGATCCAGGGGACACAGACGGAAGGAATCGTCCGCGAAGCACTCATCTACGCCAATGTGATCGGTTCCGATCTGGGACCCAAGATTACGCCAATCGGCTCGCTTGCGACCCTGCTCTGGCTGCATGTGCTCTCCAAAAAAGGGGTGCGGATCACATGGGGGTACTACTTCCGAATTGGCGTCGTATTGACCGTACCCACTCTGTTGATCACGCTAGCGGGGTTGTATCTATGGCTCACCCTGCTTGGCTGAGGAACGGGAGAACATCCTAACCGGATAAAAAAGGAGGATCAACCATGGAGAAGAAACGGGTGTATTTTCTCTGTACCGGCAATTCATGCCGCAGCCAGATGGCTGAAGGTTTTCTGAAAGCGTTGGGTCATGATCAATACGAGGTGAGAAGCGCCGGCTTGGAAGCGCACGGGTTGAATCCGCGTGCCGTACTCGTGATGCAGGAAGCAGGGGTAGACATTAGCGGACAGAGCTCTGATGTGATGGATCCTGAATGGTTGAACAAGGCTGATTATGTGATCACGCTTTGCGGACATGCTGATGAACACTGTCCTGTCATCACTAATCCCAACGTCGTCAAATGGCATTGGGGGTTCGAGGACCCGGCTAAAGCGACGGGGACAGAAGAAGAGGTGATGACGAGCTTTCGGTCGGTGCGAGATGCGATCAGGCGAAGAATCGAGCAGTTCGTCAGCGAGAGCCAATCGAAATCTATATGACGGCAGGGTAAAGTTTCTGAAAATTTTTCGTGGATTCCGAACGTTTCCCCGTCCAATCGTATATCGTAGTGGTAAGCACTTCTATCTTGTGATCCTGCCCATATATTTTAGGGAAGAGGGAGGGATGTAGGTGGGAGGTACCACAGCCAGGCAAGAGGAGCAAACGGTCTATTTTCGCAGCCCAACCAAGGGGTTGATGGACAAAAGCCAGGTCTTTGCAGACATCGAACAGGCCGTCTCCTGGATGCCGGGAGCGTACGAGATCGTCGTAGGAACCGACTCTCAGGTGCGGCATCGCCACACGTCATTTGTCATCGCGATCTCGGTGATTCGGACGGGCAGCGGAGGAACTTTTTTTTACTATCGGTTTCAGGAGCAGCGCATTACTTCGCTGCAGCAGCGGGTGTACATGGAAGCGTTCCATTCCGTATGCTTGGCTGCGGAATTGAGGGAGTACCTGAAGGATCGCATGCTGTCCATTCCGATCCGCTTACATTTTGACATTGGTCATAACGGACCGACACACAAGTACGTCAAACGGCTGATGCAGTTGGCCAAAGCAAACGATTTTGAGGCTCATGTCAAGCCAGATTCTTTTGGCGCCTCCACGATAGCTGACAAGTTTACCAAGTGACCTGAATCCTGGAGCGAGGCCAGACGGTTTTTGACCAAGTGATCTCTGCAAAGGGTGGGTTTCCCTGTGTTGGTGGGGTTTGTGACTTGCGATCATTCTTTTCGATGTGATATGCTAAGTAGGCAACTTCTGATGAGGTTGCCTTCAATTCGTTTTTAAAATTTGCCGTGCTAGACGGGGAGGTTGCGGTGCCCTGTAACCTGCAATCCGCAACAGCAGGGTTGAATTCCTGTACGAGGCCTTGTCATGTGAGGCTGCCTTATGTAGAGCGGTGTTGATGCTTGGGTCCTGCGCAACGTGAACCCATGAACCTGGTCAGGTCCGGAAGGAAGCAGCCATAAGTGGACTTTCGCGTGTGCCGCAGAATCGCCTGGGCGGAGCCGGTCTCATAAGTAACGCTTGGATGGCACGTGTCGAATACAGGTGCACGGCATCCTATTACATATACGATCCATCAGGTATGTTTTAAGCGGTAGTCGCGCCTAGGTGCGACTGCCGTTTTTTGTGCAGCGAGATAGGTGGCCGACGATTCTTGGCGGGTTTTGTTGCATTCTGGCGAGTGATAGCGAAAGATATTTTTGGAAAAGTAGAAGGCAAGAGCAGGGCATCCCCCGCTGTCTGCCGAACCTTTTTGAAAAAGGCAGATCGTATGCGGAAGATAAGGGGGGAACAACGGTGGGAATAACGTTTCCTTTAGATCTTTGGGGTTCATTCCAGCGACTGAAGCATTTTATGCAGTATTTGCCTCATGCCGTTTTTGCAGCAGATCGAACAGGACGAATTGTCGAAGTAAACGAAGCATTGATTCGGGCCACTGGGTACACACGTGAAGAATTGGTGAACCATCCGTTTTTCCAAGTACTTCCCTATCGCGGAACGATTGGGCAGCTTCATTCGGAGTTGATCGCCATCGAAGAGACGGGCAGCGTTCCGGCTGAAGTAGAATACCGGAACAAGGAAGGCAAGCTGGCCAAAACAAAAGCGATGATCGTCGTTCCGCAATCAGATCCCCCGCTATACATGGTGAATCTGTTTCAACTGAACAGGAGCACGGATGACAACCTGATGGAAAAAGTGGTGGATCAGTTGATCACGGAAGCAAATCTGGGAGTGGTCGTCCTCAATGTGCGAGGGTGCATCGTCGAGATCAGCCAGATGGCCTGCAGACTGCTCGGTCTTGAACGCGGCAAAGTGATCAATCAGCACATCGACAAGGCGTTTGCCGGCATTCCGGAAGAACACCGCTTGGTGAAGCGGGAGCTGCTGGAAGGAGTCAAGATGCAGAACAAGGCCATGTCTTGGACGAACAGCAGCCAACGATACGAACTGCTGGTCGATTCGGAAACCGTCTATAATGAGGCGGGTCAAGTGGCAGGTGCCTACATCCTCTTCAAAGACGTCACCAATCTTCGTTCCCTCGATCAAAAGATTGAGCGAAACGACCGCTTGGCCATGATCGGCCAGATTGCTGCCGGCACAGCCCACGAGATCCGCAATCCGCTTACCTCCATCAAAGGCTTTTTACAGATGTTCCAACAGTCATTTACAGAGAGCGGGATGGAACGGGAGCGTGCCTACACAGAGATCATGCTGACCGAAATCAACCGGATAAACGCTCTGGTCAGCGAATTCCTGCTCCTAAGCAAGCCGCGCGATGTACAGTATCAGATCGTTGATTTAAACATTGTCTTCGAAGAGATCCTGCCGATCGTGGAAAGTCAGGCACTGCTTCACGGTATTGACGTCAACTACGCTTCCCGGGGTCAACTGCCGATGGTGGTGGGAGATAATGAACTGTTGAAACAGGTGTTTCTGAACATATGCAAAAACGGAATTGAAGCAATGGGCAATGAGGGCGTGCTTTCGATTCATCATCACATCGACATCGAACGGGACCTGATCAGTATTGATATCCACGACAACGGTCCAGGTATCCCCCCATACGTGATTGACAAAATCTTTGATCCGTTTTTTACCACCAAGGAAGAAGGGACTGGATTGGGACTAGCCGTTTGCCAAAAAATCATCCACGATATCGGCGGACAAATCCGGGTCTCGTCCAAAGGATACGGTACCACGTTTCAAATCTTGCTCCCCTATCTGTGAGAAAGCGCTCCTGTCAAGACAAGGGGCGCTTTTCTTGCCATCCCCCTCTGTTCGATTTATCAGCAACAACTGACTGCTCTCGTACCAAAGCATAAGAAGAGCAATTGATCTGTTGGAAGGGATGGCATGGAGAGGAGACGGTCATCCCAACTTCCCCACAGGCACTGGCACGAGCGGAGCGAACCTGTTTTTCTCTTTGCGCCCCCCACTATGTTCGTCACACCGGCACAGGAGATCCAGCTCGGCTTTTCCCCAGACGGTTTTTCTCACCGATGCTTTTGGAAATGCAAAGGGCAATGTAGTATAATAAGCAGGATACAGATGAAGCAGAAAGCGACCCAATCGGTTGGGAGTTGGCAAGGATGGCTTACACGGCACTTTATCGTGTTTACAGACCAGATACCTTCGGAGACATTGTCGGGCAGTCCCATGTGACAACGACGCTGCGCAATGCCCTGCGGGAGGGGCGGCTTTCCCATGCCTATCTATTTAACGGACCACGCGGCACCGGCAAGACCAGTGCGGCCAAGATTCTGGCCAAAGCAGTGAACTGTGAAAACCCACAGGATGGGGAGCCTTGCAATGCCTGCAATTCATGCAAGGCGATCAGCGGGGGTGTCGTTACGGATGTGCTGGAGATTGATGCCGCCTCCAATCGCGGGGTGGAAGAGATCCGCGATATCCGGGACAAGGTGAAGTTTGCTCCAAGTGACGTGAAGTACAAGGTGTACATCATCGATGAGGTGCATATGCTGACCACGGAGGCCTTCAACGCCCTGTTGAAGACTCTGGAGGAACCACCATCCCATGTGATGTTTATCCTGGCGACGACAGAGCCGCACAAGCTGCCGGCGACGATCATCTCCCGCTGTCAGCGCTTTGATTTTCACCGGATCGCGCTGTCGGAGATTGTAGGCCGCCTGCAGCAGATCTGTACGGAGCAGCAGGTGGAAGCAGATGAGCAAGCGCTGCTGCTGGTCGCCAAGATGTCGGAAGGCGGGATGCGGGATGCGCTCAGTCTGTTGGATCAGGCGATCAGCTACAGTGGGGATCGCGTTACAACAGGCGATATCCTGCAGATTACCGGTTCAGTGGCGCAGACCTACTTCTCCACGGTAGCCCGGATGATTGCAGAGCAGGATGTGGCCAACGTATTGGAGCAGTTTAACCAGGTGATGGCCCAGGGGAAGGATCCGGAACATTTTTTGCAGGATCTGATGCACTATTATCGTGATATGCTGTTGCTAAAGACTGCGCCCGGACTAAAAGAAGCGGTTGATCGTACCCTGCTTGACGATCAGTTTGCCGGGGTTGCTGAGTCTTATGAACTGCCGGTTCTGTACGAGATCATCGAATCGCTGAATCAGTCGCTCACGCAGTTGAAGTGGTCCAGCTACGCGCGAGTACTGGCAGAACTGAGTTTGGTCAAGTTGTGCCAGATGGCAGGCGGCGGCCTCCCGCAGCAGTCGGGAGCGGCGGCCACATCGGAGCCGACGGCGCGTGCGGATGCGGTGGAAATCCTGGTCAAACGCGTGCGCTCACTCGAAGAAAAGCTGGAGCTGATCAGTAGGGGACAGGTAAAGACGGAAGCCGAAGCAAGTAACGGCGAGTCACGTCAGACTGAACCCCGGAGACCTCGGGCTGCAGGAGGGCCTGCTCATGCCTCCACGCAAAAACTGCAGAGACTGGCCAGCTCTCTCGATGAAGCGATGACGCAGCGCATCCGTGGAGCATGGGCACAGATTCTCGCCGAATTGAAGAAAATAAAGATTCAGTATCAAGCCTGGCTGGTAAGCGGCCAACCCGCCATCGTCAGCGGCGATACGCTGATTGTCACCTTTAAAAGCACCATCCACTGCGAAAAGACGATGGAACCAGAGTTAAAAAGTGTGGTCGAGCGGGTTGTGCACGACTTGACTGGCAGACCGCTGCAGCTCTTGTCCGTGATGGAAGAACAGTGGCAAAGCGTTGAGGCGGATGCAGCCGTCCCGGAAACGGATGATCAGCAGGAGGCCGAGGATCCATTTGTCTCCGAGGCGATCAAGCTGGTAGGCGAACAGTTGGTAGAAGTGAAAGAATAAGCAGAACAACGCAAGGAGGGTACGCCGATGAAAAACATGCAGCAGATGATGAAACAAGTGAAAAAGATGCAGCAGGAGATGCAAAAGGCGCAGGAAGAACTGAAAGAGAAAGTGATCGAGGGGTCGGCAGGCGGTGGTGCCGTTGTCGTCAAGGCGAACGGGCACAAGCAGATCGTGGATATCGCAATCAAGCCGGAAGTGATTGACCCGGATGATGTGGAAATGATGCAGGACCTGGTTCTGACGGCTGTCAATGATGCCTTGAAAAATGTAGACGAACTGGTGAACAAAGAGATGGGACGTTTTACAGGTGGCATGAACATCCCGGGCCTGTTTTAACCGGACGTCAAAGGAGTAGAGAGAGATGTTTTATCCCGAACCTATTTCCAAGCTGATTGAGGGGTTCATGAAGTTGCCGGGCATCGGTCCCAAAACGGCGGGCCGCCTGGCGTTTTTTGTCTTGGGCATGAAAGAAGATGACGTGCTGGACTTGGCCAAAGCGCTGGTCAATGCCAAACGGCAGCTTCAGTACTGTTCGGTTTGCAACAATATTACCGATGTGGACCCTTGTCATATCTGCCGCGACAAGCAGCGTGACGGCTCTGTCATTTGTGTCGTACAAGAGCCGAAGGATGTGGTGGCGATGGAGAAGACGCGTGAGTACGAAGGGTACTACCATGTCTTGCACGGGGCGATTTCGCCGATGGATGGAATCGGGCCGGAAGATATCAAGATTCCCAACCTGTTGAAACGGCTGAGCGATGAGCAGGTGCAGGAAGTGATTCTGGCGACCAACCCCAATATTGAGGGAGAAGCGACCGCCATGTACATCTCCCGTCTGGTCAAGCCGTTTGGCATTCGGGTCACCCGGATCGCTCATGGGCTGCCGGTCGGCGGCGATCTCGAATATGCGGACGAGGTAACACTGACGAAAGCGCTGGAAGGGCGACGGGAGCTATAAAGGCCATGATCGTGCGGATGAGGAGGGCAGGAGAGATCCTGTCTTTTTTCGACTCTGTCCCTTCCGCAAAAAGTTTTGCGACTTTTTCCGGTGGACAGGGCATAGAGTGGAGATAGGAGTGTGAGGCGATGCAAACAGGGCCACAAATCTATTTGGATCAAGAGACAGAGCTGCGTCAATCGAGAGGCTGGGCCATATTGCTGGTAGTGGGATACCTGTATCAACTCATCTTTGAACTATCGTTGATCCGCTTTACGCCGGGGTCTGACGGTCGTTGGGTTGCCTCCACGCTCCAGGAACCAACACCGCTGATGACCTTGCTGCTGCTGGTTGGAAGTTCATTCAGTTTGATTGTGGGGTTTGGATTCGTCCGTTCCTTTATCAGAGAACAGGCTGTCGGCAGGAGTCTGCGGCTTCGCTCCACACTGGATGGATCCGATGTGCTGTACATGCTGGCATGGCTTCATCTGATAAACACCGTGATGTTGTTCCTATACAGTTTTTTCCTTCCCTATCCGCTCTTTCCCGAGGGGACGGTCGGAGGCTTGCTGGAGTCGGCATCTTTGCAGCTGTTTATCTTGTTGATCGCCTTCTTCATGTTTCGGGGAAGGGGAGCCCTCATCGGCTTTTGCCGGCCTCGGAAGATTCGCGGTATGCTGGTCACGCTTGCGGTCATGTTTCTCTTCATCGTGTTTGCTCTTGATGCGTTGTTGACCAATCCCATCGCCGATCTGTTCCAGCTGTCGTTGGAATCGGAGCGGGAGCAGGGGATTGAGAGCGAGATTGTGGAAGCGAAAGAGAACCACTGGCTGACTGGCCTGTGGGCTGTGATGATCATAGGCATCATGGTACCGATTGCCGAGGAAACGATGTATCGCGGTGTCATCCAGACCTACCTGGTGAAGCGATGGGGTGCAGTTGTCGGTATTTTGCTGACCAGCTTTTGGTTTGCCTTGATTCATATCGATGTCGCCTTATTTGTTCCGCTGTTCGTGATCGGAGTGGGGCTGGGTGTGATTCGCCATCAGTTCCAGTCACTCTGGGGAGCGATCCTGCTTCACAGCCTGAACAATCTGACAAGTGTGCTCTATTATTATTTCTAGGTTGGGGCAGACTCCTGGGTGGCTGTCAGCGGCAAGATCAAAACGGGAGTGAGTTGCGATGAAGTGGTTCATCCGGAACAAGAAGCCAGCAGCGGTAACCGATGAGTGGGCAGACCTGCTGCAATCGATTGAACAGGCCAGAAAGGACTGGCACTATGCGCAGCATCACGTCAGCTTGTCGGAAGGTAAGGAAGCGATTGACCGAGCTATCTACCATTTGCGGTTGACGGAGAAGCGGTACATGTTCCTGTTGGATTGTGCCCGCCGCTATCATCAGATGTGCCGTCAAGCGTAGGAGGGATTCCCGGATGCCGATTGAATACGTGATTGCCATCGTTATCGCCGGTTTTTTGTTTATTGTTGCGGCCAGCAAGTCGGTCAAAACACCGCTTCGCTGGGTAGGGTTGGCTGCATTAAACTTGGTAATCGGGGCGGTGCTGCTGTTTTTCGCCAACCTAGTCGGCGAGATGGCAGGGTTCCACCTTCCAATCAACCCGGTGACAGCCTTGATTGCCGGCTTCCTGCGACTGCCAGGATTGGCAGCGTTGGTGATGATCAAACTGTTTATGATGTGATGCCCAACGGTGTCAACCGTCTGTTTGCAGAAAAGCGATGCTCCCTTGTTCGTACCGTACCCGGCAGTGTCCAGGCTGACGGTACGTGAGCAACAGCGCAGACAACCGCGGGATGATGAAGACGACAGATCCGATTGCCAGTGTAACCCCATAAGAAAAGGGAAGCCAGGCAAACAGGAAAGCTGAGGTGAGGACGCTCCCCAGCGTGACAGTCGCTTCCGCACGGCGAAAAAAGGAGAGCGAGACAGGATAGGTTGTACCAGCCCCCCACCAGACGGAAAACAGAGCGTCAGGTGATGTTTTTACCTGTTCTGAAGCCGTGTAGACATAAAAGCGAAACAGCAGGTGATGGACAATTGGGAGAACGGCGAGTATGGACAGAGAAAATAACAGCTCCCAAGAGTCTGACACAGGCAGGGCAAAGACGATCAGGCCTGCCGCCAGTCCGGCAAGCTGCAGCAGAACGCCGGGCCACCGCCAGCGAAAACGGGATAGCAGCTTATAGCTATAGATGGTCTGCTCTTTCATGGCAGGCCTCCTTTTTTATGATGAGAACTAGACAGCAGCTAGCGAGGTTACGCACTTTTTTCATAGGATGATCCTGTTCTGTGTTATACAGATCACACCTAAGTCTAATCTATATTATACGTTTGGCTGATAGAGTCGAACATAGGGAGAGTCGGGCCAATGATGTGATGGGTTGACGGTTTATGGGAAAGATAAACGAGTCAAGCCGGAATCAAGAGGGGGATAGAGCGTGTATGTGAACGAGCTTCTCCTGCTATGTGACCAAGAAGAAAGGCGAGGTGCAGAACCGATACGAGAGCAGCTGATCGAGAAAGGGCTGTTTCAGGCGGCAGCCAAGTGGGACGAGCCGGTCGCTGGCCTACTCATTGACGAGCCGGTGGATCAGTCCGTTCTCTTTGCCACGGTCAAGCACTTATTGGATACCGGGCGCAGTGGTAATCATCCGCTGCTGCTGTTAGTCCTGGGCGATATGGTGCCTTATGGCTTTGCCAGCCAACTGACAGAGCGCTTTGCCGGGCATTCCGTAGAAGTGGTGAGGCTGGTTCTGCTGGCCGACGGAGACCGTGCCGTTCTCGGGGGCGATCCTTACGGCGTCTGGCTGCATCGGCTGCGTCATCGGCTGGCTGACTGCCGTATCGTATCTCTTGTTTGTCGACTTGTCGAAGCAGATGAGGTATCTCGTGCTCTCGTGCAGTTTTTGGCGCTAAAACAGCGGTTCTTCTACCGAATGGCACAGCACTGTGATCGTACAGGTGCCCGTTTTGAACAGGTAGCGCAGGGGATCGGGATGGACCGCCGTGTAGGTCAGCAGTGGCTGCTGCCCTCCTTTTCCCGTACAGATGCGTTGTTGCTGCAGGTGGAACGCTGGTTGCTGCGGCAGTTGAAACAAGTTTGGCAGAAAACGAACCTCTCACACATCGCCATCTGGGGCGATCCAACACCCTATCCGCGGTTGATCCAACAACTGCTGCAGACGAAGCAGGTACATGTCACGTATAGGCTTGCCCGACAAAAGCCGAACAATCTACCGGCAGGATGGAAAAGAGTTTCCACCCCATTGGAAGCGCTGGATCAAGCCCACCTGCTACTGATCCTGGAAGCGGACCCATCCGTATGCGAGCTGGACCTGGGAGAACTGGTCCGACGGATGCAGGAGCCGACAGTAATCGACACGTGTGCCTGTTATCCTCTTGCGGAGGCGGAAGCGTATCGGCTGATGTATCGAACATTTGGTCAAAACACGAACGTTTGGAATGCAACTGCTTATAATAGGATATAATGGTTGGTAGATTACGGAAGGGTGGACGTAACGATGGACCGATCTAGTCAGCGCTGCATCGTCTGTGGAGAAGAACGGGCTGTCGGCATCGCCATATGGCAGCAGTTCATCTGTTATCCCTGTGAACAGGAGATGGTGAAGACAGACGTTATGGACGAGAAATACCCCTTCTTCATCAAGCAAATGCGACAGATCTGGCTAAAACAGAATGCGTAAGCTGCCTGTCTGATCATGCAGCGCCACAAGAGGCATCCGCTATCGTATAGCAGATGCCCTTTTGCTTTTTGATATCCATGTTACAATAGGGTATATATGAAAAAAGGACGTGAACGACGGTTGCAGAGCGGAGATGCCTTTTGGGAGAGACAACGGTGTGCGCCGCTGTATCAGGCGCTGATCCAACACGCCGAGCGGCGGCCGCATCCTTTCCACGTTCCCGGACACAAGATGGGGCGAAGCTTTGATCAGGAGGCAAAACAACAGTATTTGCCGCTTCTCCCCCTCGATCTGACAGAGATCAGTGGATTGGACGACCTGCACCAGCCGGAGGGTGTGATCGCAGAGGCACAAGCACTGGCGGCAGAGGCGTACGGAGCGGAAGAGACCCGCTTTCTTGTCGGCGGTACGACTGCTGGCAACATCGCCTTGATCCTCGCTGTCTGCAGGCCAGGAGAAAAAATCGTGATCCAGCGCAATTGCCACAAGTCAGTCTATCACGGAATCATTCTCGCCAGGGCCAAACCGATCTACGTAGTACCTGCTGTTGATCCGGCAACAGGTGTCGCGGCCGGACTGCGGCGGGAGGATGTGGAGAGGACGCTGCAGGAACATCCCGACGCCAAAGCTGTTTTCTTGACCAACCCTACCTATTACGGCATGGGCATCGACCTGCGCAGGATGGCGGCAGTAGTCCATCGGTTCGGGATCCCGCTATTGGTAGACGAAGCTCACGGCAGCCATTTTGGATTTCACCCGGAATTGCCTGATTCGGCTATGGGCAGCGGAGCAGACGCGTCCGTCCAATCCACACACAAGATGGGGACAGCGATGACAATGTGCTCGATGCTTCATCTGAGAGGGGAGCGGATTAACCGCAGTCGCCTCTACCAGGCGTTGGGGATGATTCAGTCATCCAGCCCCTCTTATCCGCTGCTGGCTTCACTTGATCTGGCCCGCAGGCATATGCTGATAGAGGGAGCGAAGGAACTGGATCGGGTACTGCCGCTATTGAAGCGATTGAGGGAACGGTTGGCTTCACTTGCCTGGCTTGCACTGCCTCAGCTTACCGAGAACGGCGTCTATACCACACTCGATCCGCTAAAACTAATGCTTGATCTGCGCACGGAAGCCTTGACCGGGTACCAACTGCAGCAGATCTTGGAGCAGTATGCGATTTTTCCGGAACTGACTTCCTCCCAACACGTATTACTAGCTGCTTCGACAGGAACTTCCCCGGAGGACGTCGAAAGAGTATGGCAAGTACTTGAGAGTATCGACCTCCCGCCATCCAGCGGAGGATATCGGATAAGACAGACAGGGGGCGTTCTATCCTCCTGGTTCCTGCGGGAACAGGTGATGGCGATGCACGAGGCGCTTGACGCCGATCGCTTCCCGATCCCGCTCGAAGAATCGGAAGGTCGTATCGCCGGTGAGATGGTGATCCCTTACCCACCGGGCATCCCCCTGCTCGTACCGGGTGAGCGGATCGATCAGCAGGCGCTGCAGTGGCTGCTTGCGCTTAAGCGGCAGAAGATACGTTTTCACGGTGTACACGACCCGTCACTGACAACGATACAGATCGTCACTTGAGGAGGTACCTTTTTGACCGGATTGTTTATTACATTTGAAGGACCAGACGGAGCAGGAAAGACGACACAGGTAGAGGCCTTTTCCCGGGGATTGCGGCAAAAAGGGTACGATGTACTGGTGACGAGGGAACCCGGCGGTACTCCGATCAGTGACAAAATCAGGTCGCTTTTGTTGGACCCCGCACATACAGAGATGACCGATGCGACGGAGGTGCTGCTCTACGCCGCCTCACGCGCCCAGCACGTGCAGGAAAAAGTGATCCCGGCGCTGCAGAGCGGCAGGATCGTGGTCTGCGATCGTTTTGTCGACGCCAGTATCGCCTACCAGGGCTATGGACTGGGGCTGCCGGTTGACATAATCGCGGAGATCAACCGGTTTGCTACAGCAGGATTAAAGCCCGATCGGACGTATCTATTAGATCTCTCCGTATCAGAGGGGCGCTCGCGACTGGGACGGCGAGACGGACTGGACCGGATCGAGCAAAAAGGTGAGGATTACCATCAACGTGTCAGAGATGGCTTTCAGCACATCGCACGCCAGCACCCTGAGAGAATTCGGCTGGTTGATGCCGATCGCTCTATAGATGAAGTTCATGAGGAGATTATGGCCGATTTTTGGGAATGGCAGATTGCAAATCATGTAAGGAGAAAGGGTGAGATGGGATGAAGATGATTGTCGCGGTGGTGCAGGACAAAGACAGCGGACGGCTGTCGCAAGCGTTGGTCAAAAATGGTTTTCGTGCAACGAAACTGGCTAGTACCGGCGGTTTTATGCGAGCAGGCAACACGACCTTTCTGGTCGGTACCGAGGATGAACAGGTGTCCGAAGTGATGGATATCATCAAACAAAGCTGCAAGTCGCGCAAGCAGATGGTCACACCCGTATCTCCGCTCGGCAGTGCGGTTGACTCGTTTTTACCGTATCCGGTTGAAGTACAGGTAGGCGGAGCGGCAGTGTTTGTGCTGGATGTGGAACAATTCCATTCGTATTAGGCAGCATCTGACGGGGGTATGGAGATGAAAATCGGGGAACGGCTGCAGCCCACATTTGACACGTTCAAAGGTGCGGATCTCAAGAAGGCGGCGCAGGTGGACAAACTCTCGTTTGGCGACCTGGTCAAAAGCGAACACCAACGTTTGTCGCAAGAACGGCTTAACCAGCTTTTGCAAGAAATAGACAAGCAGGCTCAACTGCTTGCTCGCTCCCGTTCTGTCCGCGACTTTTACGCGTACAAAAACCTGGTCAAACGCTTTATGGAAGAAGCGGTGAAATACGGTGTCGCGTTGGAGGATCGCCGGGGTGTCAACCGTCGGGGGAGAAGCCGCCTGTACAAGATCGTCAAACAGGTGGACGAGCAGTTGCTCCTGCTGGCGGACGAGCTGTTGGAGGAACAGGGTGCGACAATCGACCTCCTGGCTCGCATCGGCGAAATCCGTGGAATGCTGATCAATCTCTACTTTTAGGTGAATGGATATGACTTGGAGCCAAATCACGGAACAACCGCGGGTAACGGATCTGCTGCAGGCAAGCCTGACGAACGATCGGTTGGCCCACGCCTATTTGTTTACAGGGCCGCGGGGGACGGGCAAGATGCGCATTGCGATGCACCTGGCCAAATCGATCTTTTGCCGCCAGCATTCCCACGATGCATGTGAGCAATGCGTCAACTGCCAGCGGATCTCAGGAGGCAATCATCCCGACGTATTCGTGGTCCGACCGGATGGAGCCTCGATCAAGATCGATCAGATCAGGGCTTTGCAGAAAGAGATGACCATGCGTTCACTGGAGTCCCCACACAAGGTGTACGTGATCGAACACGTAGACAAGATGACGGTCCAAGCTGCCAACAGTTTACTGAAGTTTCTGGAGGAACCACCCAAAGGGGTGGTGGCTATCCTGCTTACGGAAAACAGTCATGCACTGCTTCCAACCATTCTCTCCCGCTGTCAAATCATCCCGTTTTCCCCGCTGCCGGTTGAACTTCTGGCTTCACAGTTGATCGCCGAAGGGATCCCGTCCGGTATGGCCCATCTGGCTTGTCAAATAACGACACAACTGGATGAAGCGAGGGAACTTAGCCAATCAGATTGGTTTGCACAGCTTCGAAACGAAGTGATACAATTGTCACAGGACTGTAAACAACGCGGCTCTTACGCGCTGTATTCGATACAAGAACTTTTTGTCAAGAATGAGAGATTGAAAGAGGAACTGCCACTATTTCTGGATATGCTCATCTTATGGCTGCGCGACGTTCTCTATGTGCAGGTAGGTCGCCATGCGCAGTTGATATACAGAGATCAACAGGATATGCTGGAGCGTCAGGCTTATGTCTGGACCCAGGCGGAACTTATGCAGGGGATCGGACTAGCCATGGATACGAGAAATCGGATCGAGCGTAACGCGAATCCACAGTTGGCGTTGGAACGGCTGGTTCTTCAACTCCAGGGGGGATAACCTTTGTATGAAGTGGTAGGTGTTCGCTTCAAGAAAGCAGGCAAGATCTATTATTTTGATCCGGCAGGTTTGCCGGTTGAGAAAGAATGTCATGTGATTGTCGAGACGGCACGCGGGATTGAGTACGGCAAAGTGGTGATCGGCAAGAAGCAGGTAGGCGAGTCGGATGTGGTTCTGCCGCTGAAAAAAGTAATCCGGGTGGCCAATGAAAGCGACGCCAGCCAGGTAGACGATAATAAACAGGCGGCGAAACAAGCATTCAAGATCTGCCAGACGAAAATACAGGAGCACAAACTGGAGATGAAGCTGGTCGATGTGGAATACACATTTGACCGCAACAAGATCATCTTTTACTTTACGGCTGACGGCCGGGTCGATTTCCGGGAACTGGTGAAAGACCTCGCTTCCGTATTCCGTACGCGCATCGAACTAAGACAGATCGGTGTGCGGGATGAAGCGAAAATGCTGGGTGGGATTGGTCCGTGTGGCCGCTTGCTCTGCTGCTCCACCTTCCTCGGGGACTTCGAGCCAGTCTCCATCAAGATGGCAAAAGATCAAAGCTTGTCCCTTAACCCAGCCAAGATTTCCGGGCTGTGTGGTCGACTGATGTGCTGTCTCAAATACGAAAATGACAATTACGAGAGTGCAAAAGAAGAGCTGCCAGACGTCGGGACATCTGTGATGACCCAGATGGGCTCAGGTCGGGTTGTCAGCGTGAATCTGCTCGATCGGCTGGTACAGGTAGAATTGTCGGAAGCAAACCGGGTGATGGAGTTTGCATTGGATGAGATTGTGACCGGATAAAACCAGAGAATAAGAGAGGCACAGGCAAGCGGGATGGGGTGGTGAAGTGGATAAGCGGGAGATATTTGAGAAGATGGCCAGTATTGAGGAGAGAATTGGCGAGCTCTATCAGGAAGTTGGCGAGTTGAAAAACGTGATTGTCACGTTGATCGAAGAAAACGGCCAACTGCAGTTGGAAAACGAGCATCTGCGCAACCGGTTGAACGGCAAACCGTCCAAACCGACTCCAAAGCAGCCACAGACGGACCCGAATCAGTCGAAAAAGGCGCCAGATGGCAGGGGGAAAGTGGTCGGTGAAGGCTACGACAACCTGGCCCGCCTTTATGCCGAAGGGTTCCATATATGCAATATCCACTACGGTAGTCTGCGTAAAGAAGGGGACTGCTTGTTTTGCCTCTCGTTCTTGAGTGGAGTGATTCAAAAATAGCAAGAAGCGACCTCGTCTCACGTACCGGACCAGGTCGCTTTTTTCCCGATCAGGCAGCTTTCCCGGTGGAAAACGGAAAGTCACAAATGCTGAAAAAGGATTCGGCGTAAAGGAGCAGACAACGGCATGCACCAACCAGATCATATCCCTTTGCATCAGGGGGAACGGATCGATGATCTGTTAACAAACGAACTGAAAATTATTCAAAGTCATGAGGTATTTTGTTTTTCGATGGATGCTGTCCTGCTGGCTCGCTTTGCTTCGGTGCCAAAGAGGGGGCGTGTGATGGATTTATGCACCGGCAACGGGGCCATCCCGCTGATGATGAGTACACGCAGCCGCGGGGTAATCATTGAGGGACTGGAGATCCAACCGCGCCTGTACGATATGGCCCGCCGCAATGTGCTGTTGAACGGGCTGGAACAGCGAATCCGGATGCACCACGGCGATGTAAAGCAGGCCGTTACCCAGTTTGGGTACGGGCAGTTTGATCTGGTCACCTGCAACCCGCCGTACATGCCGGCTGCCAGTGGAGAAGTGAACGAGCGTGATCATTTTGCAATCGCTCGCCATGAGATTCTATTAACACTGGAGGACGTGATCCGTGTCAGCAGCCAACTGCTGAGAAACGGCGGCAAGGTGGCGCTGGTCCACCGGGCGACCCGGTTGATCGACATCGTAACGCTGATGCGGCAGTACAAGATTGAACCGAAAAAAATGCGTTTGGTTCATCCCCGGCGAAATACCGAGCCAAATATGGTGCTCATCGAAGGCATGCGCGGCGGCAGACCCGAACTGCGGATACAGCCACCGTTAATTGTTTACGAACAAGGGGAAGAATACTGTGAAGAACTGTACCAGATCTACTATGGACATCGAGACTCCCTCACATAAAAGTCACTTCGTCTACATACTGCGGTGTGGGGATGGCACCCTGTACACAGGATACACGACGGAACTGCTGCGCCGGATCGCGGAGCACAATGCGGGAAAAGGAGCCAAATACACCCGTGGACGAACACCGGTAGAGCTGGTCTACGTAGAAGAGGGAGAATCCCGTTCCTGGGGTCTGCGCCGGGAAGAGAGCATCAAACACTTGAGCCGCATCGACAAGGAGAATCTGATCGCCGGAAGACAAGCACACAACGGTGCTTCCTGCCGGGAAAGGTAAAGGAGGGTGCGTGATGGAAATCCAGCGAAGCTTTGCCGATCAGCAGGGCGGCATACTTTATCTGGTGGCGACACCGATCGGAAATCTTGACGACATCTCCGTCCGGGCACTTGCCACACTCCGTGAAGCGGATGTCATTGCCTGCGAAGATACCCGACAGACGCGCAAGCTGCTCAATCACTTCCAGATTGAAAAACGGACGGTCAGCTACCATGAACACAATAAACAAGCCAGCGGATCTGGTCTATTGGAGTGGCTGATGGCAGGCAAAACCATTGCATTGGTCAGTGACGCCGGGATGCCGGCCATTTCCGACCCTGGCGCGGATTTGGTTCGCGATGCGCTGGCAGCCGGATTTCCTGTCGTACCGATCCCGGGGGCCAATGCGGCACTCACCGCGTTGATCGCCTCTGGCTTACCCACTGATGCCTTTACCTTTGTGGGCTTTCTGCCGCGTGACAAGAAGGAACGGCAGCTTCAACTGGAGCGGCTGCGCCACTACCCGGAAACCTTGCTCATCTATGAAGCTCCTCACCGGATCGACAAGACGTTAGAGGCGATGCTGGAAGTGTGGGGGGATCGGCGGGCCGTGATCGCTCGTGAACTGACCAAGCGGTACGAAGAATTCGCCCGTGGAACGTTGGCAGAACTGCTGTACTGGCTGAACGAAACGCAGATTCGCGGAGAGTACTGCATCGTAGTAGAAGGTGCAAAGGAAAGCGACAAGGAAGAAAAAGAGACAGAAGTGATTACCTGGTGGGAACCGCTGACCATCTCCGAACACGTCGACCAGTACTGTGAAAAGGGATTGAGCAAAAAAGAGGCAGTCAAACAGGCGGCAAATGACCGCGGCCTGCCAAAGCGTGACGTCTACAACGAGTATCATCGTACATAATCCTGATGAACTGGTACCGACGAACCTTTCGGGATACGCCTCTGTTCTGATAAGGTTGTCTTAGAGATAGAGAAGAAACCATAACGAGAGATACCGTAAAAGGGATGGAGCAGATGAAAAAACTACTGACGCTTGTCGCAGCGCTGTGTCTGATCACCCCGGCCCCTGTCGGATTGGCGAGCCCAGCCGTTCAATCGCCAATCCAACTGGATCTCAACGAAGATGGGACGCCGGAGTACCTGATTTCTGTTGAACGCCGCTTCAGCAGCATGTCGATTGAGCAGGAAACGTATCAGCATATCGCGTACACGCACTACTTGTTTCGAGAAGCAGGACATACAGACGCCACGTTTCAGCTGACGATTGCCAAAACACCACAGCAGGATGCCATGTTCTTCGCCCGGCAAGGGGAGACGATGTGGCCGATGGCTACGACTGTGACGATCCAGGCAAACGAAACGGGACTGGCCTACCGTTATGTGGAGAACAAGGATCAGGAGACATTTCTGGGCGAATGGACGACCTGGCAGTCTGCTGAAAGCACAGCCGTTTTGCCGCTGCGCCCTGTTTACATGCAGGGAAACCGCCTGCATGCGCGTCTTGGACCTGTGAACGTTTTTGAACCACAGGGGCACACTGTTTTGAAGCAGATCAACCGCGTGGCGCCACAGCGGATCCTCAACCAGTACGATACCCGATGCCAATTCCAGCTTCCCGGCAACGAGCAGACGGTATCGGAGACGTGGGGCATTTTGACTCATCGGCCATTGGTCAACTGGGCATTTCCACGCGCCACAGACAACGCCCGCAAAATCGATATCGACACGTTCCGTAAACTGCTGTTTGATGGTTTGTACGATGTCACGCCACTCACCTATTCACCATCGTCGAAAGAATCGTATTACCGCAATCCAGCCAACATATCTGGACTTTACCACGTCAACGATGCGTCACAAGCACAGTATGGAAGCCTGGTGCAAGTGATCCTGACACACTTGGCATACAGGGCGGTGAACGAGCAGAACGAACAAGGATACTGGCCGACATATCCCCAATCGACCTGGCTGTTCACAGATTACCAAATCGACGCCAAATACTTTGACAATAGGCGCAATGCTGACAATGCCACCTTTTTACTCAGATTCAACCGTCAATATCCAGATCCTTTGTTTGAAGAATCATTAAAAAAGTGGGAAGCGTTCCTCTACTACTATATTGATCAAACGGGTTTACAGACGTCCAATCAAGGGTACTTGATCCCTGATTACGTCGACAGTACCTTTACACACTTTTCCCATACGGCGTTAAACCATCAAATGGCGATCATCAACTATCTGTTGGAAAGCAACCTGTACAACCCGGATGAGACGAAACGGAGATACATCCAGGCCCTTCTGCAAGGTATCGAGGATACACAAGATCGTTGGATCAAGCCCGATTCAGACCTGTACTATGCACTTTACCGGGATTTGCGACCCCATAGCTACCCCGATTACCACAGTTTGACATTAGAAGATATGATGCTGACTCAGTCGCTATTGCGGCAAAATCACCTGCAGACGAGTCAGGCGCTGGATAAGCTGATTCAGTCCAAACAAGCGTGGATGGAAGTACAGCGCTTAAAAGCAGCTCCCTAAGACTTCTTACAAGATAAGATTCAGGGATGAGGCTGGATGAAGCGTGCCCCGTGAACACTTCGCGAGGCTGCACCGTTGGGGAAGCTAACAAGTAGCCCCCAACGGTTTTTTTCCATAAAACACGATGAAGGTATCAGTTTCTGCTAGGTCTCTTGGCGGACCTATCAGAAAAATTAAATCGAGTAAAAAGATATTCACAAAAATAAAAAAAGATGGTAAACTGGGCGAAAAGGAAAAAACAGTAATTGCGGGGAGCCGACTGGAAGGTGGGCATAATGGAGGATCGTGCAGACAACATCCTGTACACAACGATTGGTGAAGTAATCAGGCGGTTACGGGAGAAGGCTAATCTGACCCTGACGCAACTGGCACATTTGAGCGGCATCAGTAAGGCGGCGATCTCCAAGATTGAAAACGGAGAAACCAAACGTCCGGAATTTCGAACCATCAAGCCGATCGCAGAAGTACTGGACATCCCGCATGAACAAATCGTCGAGTCTTATATAGAAGTAGAGCAGAGGATTGATGTGCTGCAGGAATTGCTGCTGGACGCGATCAAATTATCAAATAAGAGCTTACTTTCAAAAATTGCTTTGCGCTTCCTGCAATCTCCATATGAAGAAAGCTACACGCTGATTGAACGGCTCTATCAATTAACCAATGAGGTACGTGATGGGGAGATCAGATTGTCGTTGTATGATCTCATCATCAAGTATGCCAGAGAACGTGGGATGCAGAGATTCCTGGCCAAAGGATTGCTGCAAAAATATCTGATCGAACGACTCGACCTGAAAAAGCTGGAAGATTCTTATCGAGCTGGAGAAGAGATTTTACACTATACCGATTTCTTGTCCCGGGAAGAGAAGATCACTTTCTACTTCAGGATGGGGCTTCATGCTCACAACATCAAAAGATATAAAGAATGTATTGAGTTGTGCATGGCGGGGCTGGCGGAGGACACCGCAATCAATGAGCTAAAAGCGAGAGCGCATTTGGCGATGATAAACTCCCTGCTGCTGATTGGCCAATACGATGAAGTAGAGCGTCAGCTGAAAGTGTACGAAACATATCGCTTCGGATTTGTGGAGGAATCGGCCAAACTGACGCGTGCCATTGTGAAGGCCAAAAAGCGTGAGTACGACCGGGCCGTTCCCATGTTAAGAGCATGCCTCGATGACATCAGTGAACACTCCCGAATCCATGTAGTCAACGAACTTCTGTCGATCTATTTGGAGATTGGGGATTTGGAGTCTGTTTCTTCGCTTCTCCATACAGAAGACAGAGTCTTGAACTTTGATGTGAATACGCCTTACAAGCATGCCTCTCTAGGTGCATACTATCGATATAAAGGAGCTTACCAGTTTCGGGCGGGGATGTTTGAAGAGGGGATGAAAAGCTATCAGACCAGCCTGCTCGCATACGGGGAAATCAGTGCGCACCAGGAGATAACGGAATGTATGAACGATATTTTATCTTTTTACACGACACACGGCAAATCGATAGACTTTTACTCTGTTCAACAACTGAAAGAAGTATATAATAAACTTATGAAGAAAAAGGAAAAAAAGTGAGGTGAGAACAGTGAAAAAAATGCTCCTGATGATGATGATGGCTATTGCCCTGCTTTTCTCTGCTAGTGTTTCCGCCGCCGATACAACGGACTCTACTAGTGAATCGGGCGATAAGGTTTACGTGAAACCGTATGTGTATGATCCAGGCCACTAAACGACAATGATCGTACGCAGGGACGCTGATCCAGCGTCCTTTTTTCTGTTTCGGCTCATCTTTGTGTGATCCTGTCTGCCGAGTGGACGATAACAGTAGGAACCAAAGGAACGATTTGACAAAGGTCGTTTTCGAATAAAAATAGCGTGTCAGAACTGTCTAACAGTAACAGTCGCACGCTACTTTGAGGGTCATCTGATATGATGTTATAAATTGCTGTGTATCTGTTGTAATGTTTTATCGGCCTTGGGATACAGGCAGATCGGACACACAGTCTTGGCAAACAATTTTGCCTTTGAAGTATGTAACTTTGTCAGCGTTGCCACAGAAGATACAGGCAGGTTCGTACTTCTTCAGGATAATGCGCTCACCGTCAACGTAGATCTCCAAGGCATCTTTCTCTGCGATACCCAGAGTACGGCGCAGCTCGATCGGAATGACCACGCGTCCCAGCTCGTCTACCTTTCTTACGATACCAGTGGATTTCATCATGATTCCAAGTCCCCTCTCAGTTTCTGATTTTGTCGATTTATTATTGACTTTCGGTAATAATCGTCATTATTCGACAAATTCTCATTAACACTATCATACCAGCGATTCCCAAAGGTGTCAATACGAGAATTACATTTCTTTGCATTAATTGGCTGTTACTCTCTCAATACCCATTAAGTATTGTAGGAGAAGGCTGTTTGCAAAAGGATTGGAGTCGTGAACAAGCTTTCTGGCTGGCTGTGCTGACCGTTAAGTTTGGAAATTTCTTTGCTAATAAATGGATTCTACCCGTCAAAAAATGTCGAATGAGCGTTTTTTTATTCGACAAAAGCTGGCGTGACGAGAAGACGCTCTGTTACCCGTTTACAAATCGCGCCAGTCGTATAAAATAGTAGGTAGCATAGCATCGACGATGACGGGAAGAGTACGCTTTGTTTCCTTATTACCAGAGAGCCGGGTAAGGTGAAAGCCGGCATAAGCGAGCAGGCGGAAGATGGCCCCTGAGTCTTCGCAGGCGAACCGCTGGGATGATTCTCATGAGACCCGGCCCGGCTAGTCTGTGACGTCATTCCGCGTTAAGGGAAAGTCGAATGCCGACTTGATAAGTCCACGTTTCGTGAGAAGCTGGAGCATTTGGGTGGTACCACGGGTAGCGAGCTCGTCCCAAACCGGGATGGGCTTTTCTATTTTTCAGTCATAAAAAGGAGGTATGCATCTTGTCGAAACCGACGTATTACATTACAACCCCGATCTATTATCCCAGCAACACCCTTCATATCGGCAATGCCTATACGACGATTGCTGCCGATGCGATGGCTCGCTACAAGCGGCTGCGCGGTTATGATGTCTACTATTTAACAGGGACGGATGAACACGGCCAGAAGTTGCAGGAGAGGGCGGCCAGCGAGGGAAAAGAGCCGCTTGCCTTTATCGACCCGATCGTCGAATGGATTCGTGACCTGTGGGACAAACTGGACATCTCCTATGACGACTTCATCCGTACCACTCAGCCTCGGCACAAGGAAGTGGTGCAAAAAATCTTTCAAAAACTGGTCGATCAAGGAGACATCTACCTCGGCGAGTACGAGGGCTACTACTGTGTGCCAGACGAGGCGTTCTGGACAGAGACGCAGGCCAAAACCGACAAAGGATACTTTTGCCCTGACTGCGGTCGTGAACTGCGCAAGGTAAAAGAGAAAAACTACTTTTTTCGGTTGTCCAAGTATCAGGAACGGCTGTTGAAGTATATTGAAGAGCACCCAGACTTTATCCAGCCTGAGAGCCGTCGCAATGAGATGATCAACAACTTTCTCAAGCCTGGTCTGCAGGATCTGAGTGTTTCCCGCAGTACGTTTGACTGGGGAATCAAGGTGCCCAATGATCCCGAGCATGTAATCTACGTATGGATCGACGCGCTGACCAATTACATCTCGGCACTTGGTTACCTGGCTGACGATGACAGCAAATATCAGCGCTACTGGCCGGCCGATGTTCATCTGGTAGGGAAGGACATCCTCCGTTTCCACACCATTTACTGGCCCATCCTGCTGATGGCGTTGGACTTGCCGCTGCCGAAAAAAGTATTTGGACATGGTTGGCTGCTGATGCCGGATGGGAAAATGTCCAAATCAAAAGGGAACGTCATCGATCCCAAGTTTCTGATCGATCGGTACAGCTCCGACGGCGTCCGCTACTTCCTGCTGCGGGAGATCGCATTTGGACAGGATGGCGTGTTCACACCGGAAAGTTTTATCCAGCGGCTAAACTTTGACCTGGCCAACGATCTTGGCAATCTGGTCAGTCGTACCGTGGCGATGGTCGAGAAGTATTTTGACGGCGTGATCCCTGCTCCCGAGCAGCCTGGGGAATACGACGAACAGCTCATCCAGTTGGCCCAAGCGACCCCTGCACTAGTGGAAGGTCATCTGGACGAGATGCGCTTCAGCAACGCGCTCGGTCACTTATGGGAACTGGTCAGCCGCACCAACAAATACATCGACGAGACCCAGCCGTGGGTGTTGGCCAAATCAGAAGATACCCGCACGCGCCTGGGAACCGTGATGTACAACCTGGCAGAAAGCATCCGCATCATCTCCATATTGCTGCAGCCGTTTATGACCAAGACGCCTACCAAAATCTGGAATCAGTTGGGGATTGACGGCGATTCAACTGCGCAAAGCTGGGAATCGGCCAAGAGATGGGGCGCACTGCCGCCAGGAAGTCGTGTCAGTCGTGGCGAGCTGCTGTTCCCGCGCCTGGAAGTGGAGAAGGAACTGGCTTTTATCGATGCATCTACAGAGGCGGCCCGCAAACAGGCAGAAGAGAACAAGAAAAAACAAGAGGCAGTAAAAGGAGAAAGCAAGATGAACAATGCGACCAACCAAGAGACGAAGGCGGCTCCAGACGAGTCGGCGGCCGAACAAAGCTCATTGATCAGCATTGATGATTTTGCCAAAGTAGAGCTTCGTGTCGCTGAGGTGAAAGCCTGCAGCAAACACCCCAATGCAGACAAGCTGTTGGTCCTGCAGTTGGACGTAGGGGAAGAACAACGGCAAGTCATCTCCGGCATCGCCAAGTACTACACGCCGGAAGAGATGGTCGGCAAAAAAGTGCTGCTGGTGGCCAACCTAAAACCAGTTAAGCTGCGGGGAGAGATCTCGCAGGGAATGATCCTGGCGGCATCGTCGGGTGATCAGCTTGCGTTGGCTACCGTTGATCCGAGTATGCCCAATGGCGCAATCGTAAAATAAAAAGAGGAGGGATCGCATCTTGTTGATCGATACGCATGCGCACCTCAATGCCCAGGAATTCGACGAAGATAGGGAAGCGGTCATCACACGGGCGCAGGAAAACGGAGTATCGACAATCGTCAACATCGGATTTAACCGGGAGACGATCCCGACCTGCCTGGAGTTGGCAGAACGCTACCCATCCATTTATGCCGTCATCGGCTGGCACCCGCAGGACGCGAAAGATATGACGGATGCCGATCTGGAGTGGATCGCCGGACTGACCAAGCACCCCAAAGTGGTCGGGATGGGGGAAATGGGGTTGGATTATCACTGGGATACGTCACCCCGCGATGTGCAGGCGGAGGTGTTTCGCAAGCAGATCCGACTCGCCCGTCAGCTCAACCTGCCGATTGTGATTCACAACCGGGATGCCCACCAAGATGTGATCCAGATCTTGCGTGAAGAAAAAGCAGGTGAGGTAGGGGGAATCATGCACTGCTTTTCGGGCAGTTGGGAGACGGCACAGCAGGCGCTGGAGATGAACTTCTACATCTCGTTTGGCGGACCACTCACGTTCAAAAACGCCAAAAAGCCAAAAGAAGTGGCCGCCCAGGTACCGCTCGACCGACTGCTGATCGAGACCGATTGTCCGTATCTGACTCCCCACCCGTACCGCGGCAAGCGCAATGAGTCAGGGTATGTCCGCTACGTCGCGGAAGAGATGGCCAAGATTCGCGGTCTCAGCTACGAAGAGATGGCTCGTATCACCACAGAGAATGCGCGAAACGTGTTTCGTCTCCCTGCACCGATGTAGTGGAAAAGAGATAAGCAGCAAGGCACCGCCACGAAGCGCGGTGCCTTTTCCTGTTTGGTCTAACGGTGAGCACGTCTGCATAGGATAAGTAGGGCGATGACCCTGTTGCAAGTCAAAAGGATGTGGGTGTGTTGTCGAACAAATCAGAAAAACAAACAGAATCTTTCGACAAAAAGTCCCTATCTTTTCTATCTGTGCTTTGATATTGTAAGGTGTACCCTGGTCTACCGGTCAGTTTCTCATGTCAATAGGAGTTCGGTTGGAAGGCAGAGTTTGACAAACAGACTAAAGTAGCATACAATCATACCGATTTGCTCAGGAGGGGAAGTAGAAACAATTTCCAGTCAGCGGTTTTTGGCTGACAGGACTGCAGCGGGTTATCGAAAAGGGAGTGTGAGAAATGGAGATAGGCAAGATATGGACAGCGCATAAGGCGGTGATCCTCTCGCTGACTGTGGGAGTGGCCTTGATCGCGTCGTCCATGGCGAGCTACTTCTTCTTGATCCTAGCTGCCCAGCCTAAACAGGTTACGCTAAACGTGGATGGAGTCACGCAGACGTTTCAGACGCGAGCGGACACTGTCGCACAATTTCTAACAGAGCGAAACATTACCATACGAGACATAGATGTACTTACACCTGATGCTGATACGTCGATAAGCGATTCGCTAGTGATTCAGTTGCAAACAAGCTGGGAAGTGCCCGTCCTGGTAGGGACGGAAAAGAAAGTAGTACATACCGCAAAAAGAGATGTTGCCGGTGTACTACAAGACGCAGGGATCGCGTTGGGACAGTCTGACCGGGTAGAGCCGTCGCTCACCAGCAAGATTGAACCAGATACGCAGATTGTAGTTACCAAAGTCAAAGAAAATGTCGTACAAGTAGAACAAGAGGTACCATTCCAAGAAATTCGTAGAAATGACGGTTCATTGGCAAAAGGAGAAATGCGCGTTCTGCAAAAGGGCGAGCCTGGAAAAGCCGTCATGCACTACAAGGTAATGCTTGAGAATGGCAAAGAAGTTTCCCGTGAGCTGATCAAACAAGAAATTATCAAACCGAAAAGTGACCGGATTGTCGCAGTTGGCACGGCTCAGGAAAAGACCAACCTGGCTGAGGCGTGGACAACGACGGCGATGGTCTCCCGCGGCGGGGTGCAGTTCAGACCTCGCAGTGTACTAAAAGGCGTCACGTTAACTGCCTACACGCCGGCAGGTGGTGGAAAAAGCCCCAGTTCACCTGGGTATGGCTATACCGCGATGGGCGTAAAAGCAGTAGAAGGAAAAACGATTGCAGTCGATCCCAAGGTAATCCCGCTGGGCTGGTGGGTATACATTGAAGGGATTGGATACAGACGTGCCGAAGACACTGGAGGCGCGATCAAAGGCAGCAAAATTGACGTCTTTTTCAACAATCGCTCGGAAGCGCTACAATTCGGACGAAAACGAGGGAAAACGGTCTACATCATCGGTCCGCAAAAACCATAGAAGAGTGGCGAAACGGCCGATCCGGCAGGAGGTGATTCTCCTGCCGATTGTTTTTTTATCGCTATTTTCGCCAAACGCGAACGATTTGTGGTAAGCTTCTCTATCAGATAAGACGTTTGGAGAAGAGGATTCGTTTCACGATTTTTTTCATGGAATATCCGTGACTTGAAAACAATAACCGGGTGAGATGGTATGACGAGAGAAGACTTTCGCATGAAAATGAAAGAAGTGATCGTGGTTGAGGGCAGGGATGATACGACAGCGATTAAGCGGGCGGTTAACGCCGACACGATCGAGACCGGCGGCTCTGCGATCAACGAGATGACGCTGAACAAGATTCGCATCGCCCAGCAAAAGCGAGGGGTGATTATTTTTACCGACCCCGACTATCAGGGAGAGCGCATTCGAAAAATCATCAGTCAGGCTGTTCCTGGATGCAAACATGCTTTTATCAAGCAGGAAGAGGGGCGTAAAAAAGACGATATTGGTGTGGAAAACGCCTCGCCAGAAACGATCGTACGCGCACTCTCGGAGGTGCGCACCGAGATGGTGGATCAACCGGGAGAGATCTCCTTTGAGGAGATCATCGCCCATGGGCTGACAGCGGGACCGAAAGCCAAGGAACGCCGGTTGAGATTAGGGGAACGATTAGGCATCGGATATGCCAATGCCAAACAACTGCACAAGCGCCTATCTGTGTTTCAAATCAGCCGGGAAGAGTTTCTGGCTGCCTTGAAAGAGCTCGACCAAGGGGGAAGTGAATGATCATGCCGTCGCAATCAAAAGATATCGCCACACCTTCACGGACGCGTGAACTGCTGGAGAAATACGGATTTTCTTTTAAAAAGAGCCTGGGGCAAAACTTCCTGGTCGACCCCAACATTCTGCACAGTATCGTATCTGCGGCCGACTTGTCCAAGGAGAAAGCGGCAGTAGAGGTTGGGCCCGGCATCGGAGCTTTGACAGAACGGCTGTGTCGTGCCGCCGGGCGGGTGCTTGCGATTGAGATCGATCAGCGGTTGCTGCCGATCCTGGAAGACAGCTTATCTCCATACGACAACGTACAGGTCGTGCACGGCGACGTCTTGAAGCTTGATTTGCATCGGCTGCTGGCCGAATATCTGCCAGATTGCAGCAGGATTAGCGTGGTTGCCAACTTGCCGTACTACGTAACTAGTCCCATCCTGATGAAACTGCTGGAAGAGCGCCTGCCGTTGGAGCACATCGTGGTGATGATTCAAAAGGAAGTGGCGGATCGGATCGCTGCCCAGCCTGGATCCAAAGATTACGGTTCCTTAAGTGTGGCCGTACAGTTCTACGCAGAAGCCGAGGTGACCATGACGGTACCGGCAAATGTTTTTATCCCCAAGCCCAATGTTGATTCGGCTGTTCTCAAACTGTCACTGCGTGAGCGGCCGGCTGTAGAGGTAGCTGACGAGAAACTGTTTTTCCGTGTGGTACGCGCCAGTTTTGCACAACGTCGCAAAACGCTCTATAACAATCTGTTACATAATCTGTTTGGCAAGGAAAACAGAGAACAGGTCACCGCGCTGCTTATGGCCGTCGATCTTGATCCGATGCGCAGGGGCGAGACGCTTTCGCTTGCCGAGTTTGCTCGTCTCACCAACGAGATCGATCGGCTGCGGACCACTCGCCAAAGCGGCAGCTAGACTGATCAATGAACCGTTGGCCTTCGCTTCCACCCATCGCCGTGTCGAATCGGCACGATAAAAAAAGAGATAATAGCCCAGCATTCAGCAAAAGAGACCGTTGACAAAAACACAATTGGGTTGCTATAATTTTAAATTTATTTGACACAATAAAGGTAGGCTGTTATAATAGAAACAAGCGAGGTGGATGATACAAATGGCCAGAAACGCGTTAATTGATATTAAACGCAGTTTAGACCTCCATGTTGGCGAGCGTATCATGCTCAAGGCCAATGGTGGTCGCCGCAAGACCGTTGAACGGACGGGCATCCTCGAAGAGACTTATCCATCGGTGTTTGTCGTCAAACTTGACGACGATCAGTTGTTTGAACGGGTATCCTACAGCTACGCAGATATTCTCACGGAGACAGTAGAACTGACTGTCTGTCGGGATCAAGAACATATTCGCATCACCGTTGTTCAACAGTAGAGCGGCCGCTCTGCTGTTTTGTTTTGCCGCGAGTGGCGTATACTAACGCTGTCAACGAGAAGGAGGTTGTTGCGCGTGGGTCGTAGACGCGGCATCATGTCGGATGAACTCAAGAACGAACTCGCGAAAGAGCTAGGCTTTTACGACACCGTTGTCAATGAAGGCTGGGGCGGTATCAAGGCGCGAGATGCCGGGAACATGGTGAAGCGAGCTATTCAAATCGCGGAAGAAGCGTTGGCCAACCAGAAACAACAATAACAACTCGTTGACGAAAAGCCGGTGAACCCGGCTTTTTCTTTTGCTCGAAGGCTTATAGGTGGTAAGGCCGTTTGCGCCTATGTTACAATATGTGACTAGGTAAACCATACATAGGCAAAGGTGTGAAAAGAACGTGAGGATCTCAGTCAAAGCTCCGGCAAAAATCAATCTGACTCTGGATGTCTTGTCCAAGCGGGCAGATGGATACCACGAAGTGGAGATGGTGATGACCACGGTGGATCTGGCTGACCGAGTCGATTTGACGTTGCTCGAGAGCGACGAGATCCATCTGGATTGCTCTGCAAGCTTTGTCCCAGTCGATGAGCGGAATCACGCATACAAGGCGGCGAAACTGCTGCAGGAGCGGTATGGCGTCCAAAAGGGGGTGCGGATGTACATCGACAAGCAAATCCCTGTAGCGGCAGGGCTTGGCGGAGGGAGCAGCGATGCCGCGGCCGCTCTGCGCGGGCTCAATATGCTTTGGGGGTTAGACTTGTCGCTTGATGAGTTGGCCAGCATCGGTGCCGAGATCGGATCGGACGTACCGTTTTGCGTATACGGAGGGACCGCCTTCGCTCAAGGACGGGGGGAGATTGTAACACCGCTTGGAACCCCGGCTCCATGCTGGGTGGTACTGGCCAAGCCGTCCATTGGTGTCTCCACGGCTGATGTGTACGGCAACCTGCGGGTGGACAAGATCGGGGAGCACCCCCAGACTGAAGTGATGCTCCAAGCGATCGAAGCCCAGGATTTCTGGCTGATGTGCCATTCGCTCTGTAACGTATTGGAGGAAGTGACGCTTTCCCGCTATGCACAGGTGCGCCAGATCAAGGAGCTGATGGTGGAGTCAGGGGCGGACGGCGTGCTGATGTCGGGCAGCGGTCCCACCGTATTTGCACTGGTGCAAAAGCAGGCGAGAGTACAGCGGATTTACAACGCATTGCGCGGATTTGTGAAAGAAGTGTATGCAGTGCGCATGTTGGGCGGGTCGGAAGCGGAAGTACTTGCGTAATTCCGTACAAAAATGATAAATTAACAGCAAACATTCGGTTTTTGGTCTGGGGGAACAAGGAATGAAAAAAATGCGCAGAAGCGCCCGCCTGGTAGACATGACACAGTATTTACTCGCACATCCACATAGATTGATTCCACTTACGCTGTTTTCCGAGCAGTACGGCGCAGCCAAATCTTCCATTAGCGAGGATTTGTCGATTATCAAAGAGGCGTTTGAGAGTGAAGGCATCGGCGTGCTGAGGACGGTTGCTGGTGCGGCAGGTGGAGTGCGATATATTCCGCAGACAGGCAAAGAACAGGCAGTTCTTTTTATGAAGGAACTGGCCGCACAGTTGGAGAATCCGGAACGCCTGCTCCCAGGGGGCTATTTGTACATGTCCGACATCCTGGGCCATCCATCTACGCTTGGCAAGATCGGCAAACTGTTCGCCACTGCTTTTGCGGACAAGGAAGTGGAAGTGGTGATGACCGTGGAAACCAAGGGGATCCCGCTTGCTTATGCGACGGCCGGTTATCTCAATGTTCCGGTTGTGATTGTTCGTCGTGACAACAAGGTAACGGAAGGATCGGTCGTCAGCATCAACTACGTCTCCGGTTCCAGCAAGCGGATACAGACGATGTCTTTGGCCCGTCGGGCACTGGCCGAAGAGTCGCGCGTGCTGATTGTCGACGATTTCATGAAAGCAGGCGGCACGATTCGCGGGATGATTGATCTGTTGCAGGAGTTTAAGGCAACCGTCGTTGGCTGCGGCGTTTTTGTCGAAACCTCTGATGTGACTGAGCGGTTGGTAGATGATTATATTTCATTGGCCAAGATCCGTGATGTTGATGTAAAAGGCAAGCAGATTGGAATTGATCTAGGCAGTTACTTTACCAGTTAAAGGAGAGAAGATCATGAGTAAACTGACCTATGTAGCGACCGATAAGGCGCCAGAAGCAATTGGTCCGTACAGCCAAGCGGTACAGGTAGGACCCTTTCTCTTTACATCGGGACAGATTCCGTTGAAGCCGGATGGCACCCTTGTTACGGGTGACGTAGCGGAACAGACCCATCAGGTCTTCGCCAATCTAAAGGCAATCCTGGATGAAGCTGGGGTTTCATTTGCCGATGTGGTCAAAGCAACTGTTTTTATTAAGGACATGAACGACTTCTCCAGCCTCAATGAGGTATACGCGCACTATTTTGGCGATCATCGCCCAGCCAGATCGACAGTAGAAGTAGCCCGTTTGCCGAAAGATGTACGCGTGGAAATCGAAGTTGTCGCCTATCTGGGAGGATAGTCAGATATTTTTCCGGTTTTTTTTACAATTTTTCGGAAGTATGGAAGGAATATTTACCCATCATGTTGAAGTAATGTATCCAGTTGATACAGATAAAGGGAGTGAGACATGATGGAAGTAACAGACGTAAGACTCCGCCGAGTCAACACGGATGGCAGAATGAAAGCGATTGCTTCAATTACGATCGACCATGAGTTCGTGGTTCACGATATCCGCGTAATTGACGGCAACAACGGCATGTTTGTAGCCATGCCAAGCAAACGTACGCCGGATGGAGAATTCCGCGACATTGCTCATCCGATTTCCTCGGCTACGCGTGAAAAGATTCAGCTGGCGGTGCTGGCGGAATACGAGCGGGCTGGGCAGGAAGAGGAAGCTGTTGAAACCGGCGCCTAATCCACGAAAAAAGTACCCTGTTCAGGGGTGCTTTTTTTGTTGTTGATGAGACGAAAGACTACGCATGGTGCCGATTTGTGACGAAGCGTTGACCCTTGCCGTTTTTCAGGCGGAATTGCTCGTTCGCTTCTTGAAATCGCCATACGATTAAGATATAGTCAGGATGGAACTTATACGCTGGAGGGTTATCATGTCGAATAGATACGCCGTGGTTCTCGCCGCTGGCCAAGGGACGAGGATGAAGTCGAAGCTCCACAAGGTTCTCCACCTCGTATGCGGCAAGCCAATGGTTCAACACGTGCTGGACACCCTGGCCGTGATGCAGGTGCATGATGTGGTGGTCGTTGTCGGACATGGGGCCGAGGCTGTTAAGAGCACGCTGGGAGACGGAATCACCTATGCCCTGCAGGCTGAGCAGCTTGGCACGGCACATGCCGTACAACAGGCACTTCCTTTCCTCAAAGACAAGCACGGTACGACACTGATTTTGTACGGAGACGTACCCCTTCTAACTGCTGACACGCTGACTGCGCTGACCGATCATCACCATCAGCAGCAAGCAGCCGCAACGGTGCTAACCGCGCAACTGTCCGATCCGACCGGATACGGCAGAATTGTCCGTGACGAAGCGGGCGAAGTATTGCGAATTGTTGAACATAAAGATGCCAATGAAACAGAACGTTCGATCCAGGAGATTAATACTGGCATTTATTGTTTTGACAATGAAAAGATGTGGAAGGCACTAGCGCAGGTGGGCAATGATAATGTGCAAGGGGAATACTATTTGACGGATTGCATCGAGATTCTACGGAAAGCGGGAGAGAAAGTAACCGCTTTTGTCATGTCTGATCCCGAAGAGTCAAACGGTGTGAATGACCGGGTCCAGTTGGCGCAGGCAGAGGCTTACATGCGTAAGCGGATCTGTGAGCGGCACATGAGAAACGGCGTCACGATCGTTGACCCCGGCCACACCTATATCGATAGCGATGTCACGATCGGGATGGACACAGTGATTCATCCGGGAACGTATCTGCGCGGCAAGACCGAGATCGGGGCCGATTGTGTGATTGGGCCTCAGGCTGACCTGACGGATGTGGTGATAGCAGACAAGGTATCCTTGTCATACACTGTAGTAACAGGCAGTCAGGTGGAAACCGAAGCGGTGATCGGACCGTTCGCGTATGTGCGCCCCGGCTCCCACATTGGCAGCAAGGTGAAAATCGGCGATTTTGTCGAGGTGAAAAATACGAAAGTGGGAGCAGGCAGCAAGATCCCCCATCTGAGCTACGTGGGTGATGCGGAGATCGGCCAAGCGGTCAATATTGGCTGCGGCACTGTCACTGTCAATTATGACGGAGCGAAAAAACACAAGACGATCGTAGAAGACCATGCTTTTATCGGCTGCAATACAAACCTGATTGCACCGATTCACGTAGGCAAACATGCGTATGTGGCTGCCGGCTCCACTGTTAACCAGGATGTTCCGGACGAAGCGCTGGCGATTGCCCGGGAGCGGCAAGTAAACAAACCGGGATATGCCAACAAGTTGCCTCGTAAACAGGGGAAAAAGCAGTAAACTAGGAGGTTTATGAAGATAAAATGGCGAACTACCGCGATCCGAAACTAAAAGTATTTACCTGTAATGCTAATCCACAGTTGGCACAAGAGATTGTCGAACATATCGGACTTCCCCTAGGCAACGCAGAAGCGATCCGGTTTAGCGATGGCGAATGCCAGATCAAGCTGAACGAGAGCGTCAGGGGAGCCGACGTATTCGTCATCCAACCGACCAGTGCCCCGGTCAACGAGCATCTGATGGAACTTTTGGTGATGGTAGATGCACTGAAACGGGCATCGGCCAAAAGCATCAACGTCGTGATCCCTTATTACGGGTATGCGCGTCAAGACCGGAAAGCACGAGCTCGCGATCCGATAACTGCAAAACTGGTCGCCAATCTGATTGAAACAGCAGGAGCTCATCGGGTGATTACGATGGATCTGCACGCCACCCAGATCCAGGGTTTCTTTGATATCCCGGTGGACCATCTGTTAGGTGTGCCAATCCTGGGCAACTATTTCACACAAAAAGGACTATCTGACATCGTGGTGGTTTCCCCTGATCATGGTGGGGTGACACGCGCCCGCAAACTGGCTGAACGTCTGGAAGCCCCGATCGCCATCATCGACAAGCGGCGTCCCGAGCCCAATGTCGCAGAAGTGATGAATATCGTCGGCAACATCGAGGGCAGAACAGCGATCATCATCGACGACATTATCGATACGGCGGGTACCATCTCGCTGGCTGCCAATGCGCTGGTGGAAGCAGGAGCAAAGGATGTCTACGCCTGTTGCACCCATCCGGTGCTCTCAGGACCGGCAATCGAGCGGATCGACAATTCCAAGATTCGTGAACTGGTTGTGACCAATACCATCCCGCTGTCTCCCGACAAAATGATCGACAAAATCAAAATCCTGTCCGTTGCCCCGATCATCGGTGAAGCGATTATCCGGGTTCACGAGGAACTGTCTGTCAGCAAGTTGTTTGACTAATTGTTTATCACACAGTCTTTGACTCAAAACCTCCTGGAGTGGACAAGCTAGAAGAGAAGAAATTTCTGGTGCGTCCCCAAGGAGGTTTTGCTGTGGAAACGATTGAAGCGCAAAAGCGCCAAACCGGGGCGGGAAACTACGTGAAAGCGCTGCGCCGTTCCGGTTGGGTCCCGGCAGTGCTGTACGGAAAAGAGGTGGCTAACCTGCCGATTCAGGTACGCGGAAAGGACCTGGATCAGTCGCTACGGCATGATACCACCAATAAGCCGCTTCTGCTGCAAATAAACGGTCAGGATTACAACGTCATGATCTATGAATTACAGCGTCATCCCGTGATGGGAAACGTACTCCATGTGGACTTTAAGCAAATCAACATGAAGGAACGGGTGCATACATCCGTCCCGATTGTGATCGAGGGCAAAACGGAATACGGTGTACCCTCACTGGTTCGTCACAGCCTGGAGATCGCCTGTCTGCCGGGAGATATTCCCGAGTCGTTCCCGGTACAGGTTGAAGGATTGCAGGTAGGTGACGTGATCCTCGTCAAAGATTTGGACATCCCCGCCAACATCGATGTGGGCCTGGACGAAATGGAAGTGATCGTCAGCGTACTTGCGCCTAAAGCCGCGTCAGAAGAGTCGGTGGAAGCTGAAGAAGAGGCAGAAGAACAGACGGAAGAGACAGAACAAACCGGTGCAGGTGCTTGACCAAGAGCAACGAAGAGCGTCGTGTGGCGCTCTTTTTCTTGTTGTACACCACTTTTGTTAGGTACAATGAGGATAGTGTAAGAAAGGAAGAGCAATAACCGGGGAAAACGGTGCCTCGCCCGGGACATAGGCGGACTTACTCTCATGGAGGAATGAGCAGTGAAAGTGATTGTAGGACTGGGAAATCCAGGCCGGAAATACGAAGAGACCAGGCATAATCTAGGTTTTAAAGCCATAGATAAGATTAGTGACAAATGGTCCATACCTGTACAGCAGAACAAGTTTCGCGCACTGGTTGGAGAAGGGCGCATAGAATCGGAACGAATCTTGTTGGTGAAACCGCAGACGTATATGAACCTGTCAGGGGAATCGGTCAGTGAAGTACTGTCTTTCTACAAACTGACCCCAGATGATCTGCTGGTGGTCCACGATGATCTCGATTTGCCGGTAGGGAAGCTCCGTTTGAGGGAGAAAGGAAGCGCTGGCGGGAATAACGGACTCAAATCGATTATCCAACACCTCGGCACCCAGGAATTCAAGCGAATCAAGATTGGCATTGGTCGCCCTGAGCCAGGTAGAAGTGTAAGTGATTATGTGCTTCAAGTGTTTTCGCCAAGTGACCGCGAAGTGGTTGAACAAGCTGTCGAGCAGGCGGCAGAGGCCGCAGTCAAGTGGACAGGAATCCCTTTTTTACAGGTCATGAACGAGTACAACCAGGTTAGAAGCTGAACGAGGGTGCGGTATGTTTCCTTTTCTTGCAGGCCATACTAGGTGGTAGTACATGCGGTCGCGACCACGCAGTGGTTTGTTGCGATCGCTGCCGATACCTGGGGGTGGCATGGTTTGAGTTTTCGTTACGTCTGTCGCTGCTGCGGCATGAGAATCGCTGAGTTTGACCAAACAGATTTGTCGGAGGTTCAATTGGGCCTTGATTCCTTGACCCCGGAAGAACGTGAACATATAATAACCAGAGACGCAGGCGGGGATACTGTCATCCGGATTACGTGTGACTATTGCCGCGATGCACTGGATCGGCATCCCGAGCTTTCATTGATAGGGAATCCGTTGCAGTGAGAAAAAGAGGCTATCCATTGAAGCCTTGGCTAGCGGTGAAGCTGAGGCTTATTTTCGCATGAGAAACGGCCGGAGAGGAGTTCAGTAAATGCAAGTCATCATCAATCGCTTGAAAGAGGACCCTAATTACGAAACGATCGTTGCCGGCCTCTCGCGCGGACTGTCAGAGCAATTGATCTCCGGTCTTGCCGGCTCCTCGCGCCAAGTGCTGATGTGTGCACTCTATCAGCAGGTACAACGGCCCCTTTGTGTGGTCACACACAATATGTTTCAAGCACAGAAAGTGTACGAGGATTTGTCGGAACTGGTAGCGGAAGATCAGTTGCTCTTGTTTCCAGCCAATGAACTGATCGGGTCGGAATTGGCCATTGCCAGTCCGGAGATGCTGGCCCAGCGGATTCATGTGCTGAACCGTTTGGCCCAAGGATTTACGGGTATACTGGTTGTGCCGATCGCCGGGCTTCGCCGCTTGGTGGTACCAGGGGATGTGTGGAAAGAGGCGCAGATCACCCTGCAAGTAGGAGCGGAATTGGAGATTGCCAGTTTCCTAGAGAAGGTCATAGAGTTGGGCTATGAGCGCGTGGATATGGTAGAGCGCAAAGGCGAGATGAGTGTCCGTGGCGGCATCATCGACTTATATCCAATCGATTCAGAATGGCCTGTGCGGATTGAGCTGTTTGACGTGGAAATCGACTCCATCCGTACGTTTGACATGAATACACAGCGTTCCCATGAATCGGTTTCGTCCTACACGATCGGTCCGGCCAAGGAGATGATCGTCTCTACTCCTGTCCTGCAGGAGGCGGCGGTACGTCTCGAAAAGAAGCTGGGCGAAACATTGGGCAAGTTGAAAGACAGCGCAGCCAAGGAAAAGCTGGTCGAGCATATTGGCGAAGATATGGAGCGGATGCAGCAGGGACAGCGTTTTTCGCATCTGTTTTCCTACATTTCTGTCATCTATCCAGATCAGCAAACGCTGCTTGATTACCTGCCCGATCAAACGCTCCTGGTGATTGATGAGCCGTCACGAGTGCTGGATACGGCTGCCCAACTACAAAAGGAAGAATTGGAGTGGCAGACCGAGCGGATCTCGCAAGGGCTGTTCATGGCCAATCTATCCCTATCGGTGTCGTATGAGGAACTGATCATGGAGCAGCGTCGGCAGATTGTCTACTTGTCGCTGTTCCTGCGGCAGACGCCGCGCACCCAACCGCAAAATATCGTCAACATGAACTGCAGAACGATGCAGAACTTCCATGGCCAGATGAATGTGCTGAAAAGCGAGATGGGACGCTGGCAGAAGGGGCAGCACCAGATTGTGTTTGTAGCCGCTGATGCGGAACGGGCAAAGCGCCTGGAACGCATCCTGCACGACTATGGGATGGAAGCGGATCTGCTCCTGGAGGTGCCGGAGACGATTCCTCCGGGTCGACCCACGATTATCATCGGCAACCTACAGAGCGGGTTTGAACTGCCGCTCAACAAGATCGTGGTCGTAACCGAGGGTGAAGTGTTTACACCGAAGCAGCGCAAGGCCCGGAAAATGCAGCAGACGATGAGCAATGCGGAGCGGATCAAGAACTACCTGGAATTGAAGCCGGGTGACTACGTGGTGCATATCAACCATGGGATCGGCAAATACCTCGGGATTGAGACCAAGGAGATTCTCGGCATACACAAAGATTATCTCCACGTCCGTTACGCGGGTGGGGACAGTCTGTTTGTCCCGATCGAGCAGATCGATCACGTGCAAAAGTACGTCGGCAGCGAAGAAGCGGAACCGAAGATTTACAGTCTTGGTGGGAGTGAGTGGAAGCGAGTCAAAAACAAAGTGCAGTCATCCGTCAAGGATATTGCCGAGGATTTGATCAAGCTGTACGCCGCGAGGGAGTCTAGCGTCGGGTATCGATTTAGTGAGGATACGCTGGAACAGCGCGAATTCGAGGCGATGTTTCCATACCAGGAAACCGCCGATCAGCTGCGGGCAATCACTGAGGTCAAGGCCGACATGGAACAAAACCGGCCGATGGACCGTCTCATATGTGGGGATGTTGGTTACGGCAAAACGGAAGTAGCGATCCGCGCCGCGTTCAAGGCGGTGATGGATGGCAAGCAGGTAGCGGTGCTGGTACCGACAACCATCCTCGCCCAGCAGCACTACGAGACATTTCGCGAGCGGTTTGCCGATTACCCGATTCGCGTAGAAGTGATGAGTCGGTTCCGCTCCCGCAAAGAGCAGAACGCCACGATGAAAGGGTTAAAAGAAGGAACCGTCGATGTGGTGATCGGCACTCACCGAATATTGTCAAAAGATGTTCAGTTTCGCGACTTGGGGTTGCTGATCGTCGACGAAGAGCAGCGCTTCGGCGTCAGTCATAAGGAAAAACTGAAGCAGTTGAAGACCAATGTAGACGTACTGACGCTAACCGCGACGCCAATCCCGCGTACCTTGCATATGTCGATGCTGGGTGTTCGCGACTTGTCCGTCATCGAGACCCCTCCGGAAAACCGCTTTCCGGTGCAAACCTACGTGTTGGAGTACAGTCCGACACTGGTGAGGGAAGCCATTGAGCGGGAGTTGGCGCGAGAAGGACAGGTGTTTTTCCTGTACAACCAGGTACAGGGGATTGAGCAGATGGCTGAGCATATTCGTACCCTTGTTCCTGATGCCCGGGTGGCTGTGGCACATGGACAGATGAACGAAAGCGAACTGGAAGCCATCATGCTTGACTTCCTGGACGGTCAGTATGACGTGCTGGTGAGTACGACGATCATTGAAACCGGTGTGGACATTCCCAACGTTAACACCCTGATCATCTACGACGCGGACAAAATGGGACTGTCTCAACTGTATCAATTGCGCGGGCGCGTCGGCCGTTCCAATCGGATCGCCTATGCCTACTTCACCTATCAAAGGGACAAGGTGCTGACCGAGGTGGCTGAGAAGCGGCTGCAGGCGATCAAGGAGTTCACGGAACTGGGATCAGGCTTTAAAATCGCGATGCGCGATCTTGCCATCCGTGGTGCCGGCAATCTGCTGGGCGCTGAGCAGCACGGGTTCATCAACTCCGTTGGGTTTGACCTGTATACGCAGATGCTGAAAGAGGCGATTGATGAGTTAAGAGGGGAAGCAAAGCAGGAGATCCATTCGCCGGTAGAGATCAATCTGCAGCTTGACGCGTATATCCCGTCCACCTACATCACGGACAGTCGACAGAAAATCGAGATGTACAAGAAGTTTGTCGCCGCTTCCACGTTGGAAGAAGTGGACGATCTGGCCGAAGAGCTGGTGGACCGCTTCGGCGACATCCCGAAACCAGTGGAGAATTTGCTGGCGATTTCACGCTGTCGCGTCTATGCGCTTCAGCATCACATCGTGGAGATCAGCCAAAAGGATCCCGATGTGATCAAGCTTCATCTGCATCCAAGCCAGAACAACAATATTGACGGTGGAGCACTGTTTACGATAGCTAAAAAATGGGATCGCAGGATCGGGCTTTCGACTGGACAACAGATTGTGATTACTGTTAAAGTGAAAGGGTTGAGCACTGAAGAGGGCGCCAAGCTGGTGGAGGAACTGCTCAGCCAGTTCCACCTGGTGCGTCGTGATTGGGGTGCCCATAACGCAGTGACTGACCAACTCGGCATCAGCCGATAGAAGGGAGTAGACACGATGCAAAAGACCGATAGACGCAAAGCGCGCTTTTTTCCTATGATGACAGCGATCTTGTTGGCGTTTGCCGTACTCGCAGCCGGCTGCGGCAAAGAAGAAGCAGAGCAGCCCGCCAAGCCGAACGAACAGGCCGAGCAAAATGATCAGCTAGCCCAGTTTCCGGGGGTGACGCTGCCGTATGAACAGGTCGGCCCGGACACTGTGGTAGCCGAGTATGAGGGTGGCAAGCTAACTGCAAAACAGTTTGAAGACTTTTTGCGTACATTGAACTTCCTCCAGCCGGGACAGGGACAGGCTATCAAAAATGCAGATCAGCAAATGCTGGAGACCTACATTCGCGAATACACCGGTACGATTTTGCTGGCCAACCGGGCAGACGAGAAAGTGGCTGGTGAAGCGAAGAAACAGGCGGAACAAACGTTCGACCGCTTCAAACAAGAGTACATGGGACTTCTGAACAATGAAGAAGCAAATTTTGACAAGCTGATGGACAAGCAGGGAGTCACCAAAGACGTGGTGATTGAGCAAATGACATTGATCAATTCCTCGATCAGCTATCTGCGCAGCGGGATCAGTGAGGAGGAGCTCAAACAGCGCTACGACAAGGCTGACAAATCTGCCTTTACCACAGCCTCCGTCCGGCATATCCTGATCTCCAACGAAAGCCGTTCGGATGAGGAAGCAAAGAAACTGGCTGACGATTTGGCGAAGCGCCTGAAAGCAGGAGAAGATTTTGCCGCACTGGCCAAAGAGTACTCCGATGACCCTGGCAGCAAAGAGACGGGCGGGCTGTATGAAAATGCCAACGTAAATGACTGGGTGCCGGAGTTCAAGGAGGCTGCCTTAACCTTGCCAATCGGCGAGATCAGTGATCCGGTCAAGACCAGTTACGGCTACCACGTGATGAAGGTGGAAAAACGCGCCGTCACACCGTTTGAAGAAGCCAAAGACGCACTGCGTGAAACAGCGCTGCAGGAGAAATACAATCAATTCATCAAGGACGAAGTAGACAAACTGGTCACCAAATGGAATTACCTAAAAGTAACCCAAAAAAGTTAATGTACGACAGGAGGAAACAGGGAATCGGCCGATTCCCTGTTTTTGCGTTGTGCGCCCAGCATGGGCGTTATCTTTAGGGTTAAAGTCCTGAATGGCGAAGGCAGTAGTAGCCATTAGCTTAAGACAGGGGTGTCCACCGTGAGGTGGAATCTGAAGGAAGTCGGCGGCAAACCTCCGGTCTGAGGGACACGAACCTCATATAAGGCTAGCATTCGTTGGATGAGCCTGCAACACAAGGCAAAGTCCATACTGCCGAAGGCGAATGAAAGTAAATGAGGCAGATAGATGGAGGGGAAGATAACGCTCTTACCTGGGGAGACCTGACCGAAACGCCATGCCCTCATGGTAACCTTCTTCGCAAGGAGAAGCTGAACGGTCAGGAGTCAGCAGAGGTCATAGTACCCTAGTAAAGGACGCTTGAACAGGGAAGGACCAAACAGCTAGGAAGAACGAGAATCTAGGCGTTCATTCTTATCAATGAAGCAGACAATCCGTAAGGACTTACTCAGTGGAGGAAGTGGTGAATCCCACAGGGGACTCTGAGAGGGCTGAGGTAAGAATGGCACAAGTAGAAAGAACGTTCACGCGAAAGGAATATCTCAATATGATGAAGCAACTCCTGTCACGGGAAAACCTTCTGACAGCGCTAAAAAGAGTGGAAAAGAATAAAGGAAGTCACGGTGTGGATGGTATGTCCGTTAAAACCCTACGTGAACATATCATGACCAATTGGGACTCCATCCGCCAGCAGTTAGAGGATGGTACCTACAAACCGTCACCAGTCCGAAGAGTCGAAATCCCGAAACCTAACGGAGGTGTTCGGTTATTAGGTATACCTACTGTGACAGATCGCTTCATTCAACAGGCAATCGCGCAAATTCTTACCCCAATTTTCGATCCGATGTTCTCCGAACATAGCTATGGTTTTCGTCCTAACAGACGAGGACATGATGCGGTTCGCAAGGCAAAAGGATTTATGAGAGAGGGAAAACGGTGGGTTGTTGATTTAGATTTAGAGAAATTCTTTGATAAAGTAAACCACGACAAACTAATGGGGCTTTTAGCCAAGGATGTCGAGGATAAAACCCTTCTCAAGCTTATTAGAAGTTACTTAGAGTCCGGCATCATGATTAACGGCCTTGAAACAATTAATGAACAAGGAGTACCGCAAGGTGGCCCTCTCAGTCCACTTCTATCTAACATCATGTTACATGAGCTAGACAAGGAACTGGAGAAGAGAAATCTTCACTTCGTCCGGTACGCAGACGACTGTAACATATATGTCTCCTCAAAGAAGGCTGGCCTACGGATAATGGAATCCATTACTAAGTTCATGGAAGAGAAGCTGAAACTTAAGGTCAACAAAGACAAAAGTACGGTGGATCGTCCATGGAGACGAAAGTTTCTTGGTTTCAGTTTTACCTCCCAATTCGAACCGAGAATTCGAGTAGCCAAAGAAAGCATGAAGAAGGTAAAACAGAGAATTCGGGAATTTACCTCAAGATCTAAACCATTACCTATGGAGTATCGGATTGAACAGCTAAACCAATACCTTATCGGCTGGGTTGGATCCTTCTCGCTTGCGGATACACCTTCGGTATTCTCCAGTTTAGATGAATGGATAAGAAGAAGACTCCGCATGTGCCTATGGAAACAGTGGAAGAAACCTCAAACAAAAGTAAAAAGGCTTTTAACGTTGGGAGCTCCCAAAGTAAAAGCCTATGAATGGGGTAATTCTCGTAAGAAATACTGGCGGATTGCTTGTAGTCCAATACTTCACAGAACTTTGGATAATGCCTATTGGCAGACCGAAGGTCTGAAAAGTCTTAAGGAGAGGTACTCTCTTTTACGTCATACTTAGCTGAACCGCCGTATACCGAACGGTACGTACGGTGGTGTGAGGAGACGGGGGTTAGCCGCCCCCTCTTACTCGATTGATCGCATATTCTGCATAACGGGGTACATACTATAGTCACTCGCTACCACCCGGGGGAGAGTATAACGAGAGTGGAAAACATTGCAGGTGCACAAGGGATAGTAAAATCAGGGTTGACGGAAAAAATAAAGATGACCCTCCACAAGTTCACAACCCAATTTCTCAAGAAAGCGAGGCAACATGATTATGAAGGCAACAGGTATTGTTCGTCGAATTGACGACCTCGGACGGGTCGTGATCCCAAAGGAAATCCGCCGAACGCTACGCATTCGCGAAGGGGACCCTCTTGAGATTTTTGTCGATCGTGACGGAGAAGTGATCTTGAAGAAGTACTCTCCCATTGGAGAACTGGGTGATTTCGCCAAAGAATACGCTGATTCACTGTATGAAAGTCTCAATCACGTCGTTTTGATATCAGACCGGGATACGATCATTGCTGTTTCCGGCGCATCGAAAAAAGAGTATATGGACAAGCCGGTTGGCAGCATCGTCGAAAAAACATTGGAAGAGCGGAGAACACGTCTGGAGAAAAACCCAGGTCAATACGAGATCTGCCGCGACATGCCGGAACAATATGCAGCGTTTGTTGTCGCACCGATCATTGCGGGCGGTGACCCAATCGGAGCGGTGGTTCTTCTCAGCAAGAACGATGCGGTCAAAATGTCCGATCTGGAGATGAAGATGGCTGAAACGGCTGCTGGCTTCCTCGGCAAACAGATGGAGCAGTAGACACAAATAATGGTGCAGTCCCTGTTGATCCGCAGGGGGCTGCTTTTTTTCATGCACCGCGGGTGGAGTCGTGCGCCAGGGACATACAGGGGTGGAGGCTTTCTGTTTGAGCAGCAAGATGTGATATAATGGACGAAGTTTGGTTCGAGAGGAGACCGAAACCTTGTATGTTCGCTGAAAAAAGCTCCAGCCACTTTGTGAAAGGCGCCGCTATTCTGGGGATCGCCGGTTTGATCTCCAAGCTGCTCGGCGCCGTTTATCGCATACCGTATCAAAACATTACGGGCGATATTGGGCTGTACGTCTATATGCAGGTTTATCCGCTCTACAGCACGCTGTTGATTCTGGCGACGGCTGGGTTTCCGATCGCGATATCGAAAATCGTATCCGAACGTCTGGCGTTGGGTGACGTGTTGGGAGCGCGGAAAACATTTCGAGTGGCCAGCATGGTGCTGGCGGGCTTGGGACTTCTTTTCTTTCTCCTGCTGTACGCGGGAGCACCGTGGATTTCCCGGGTCATGGGGGACGAGCAGTTGACGCTTCCGCTCCGTGCGGTCGCCTGGTCGCTTCCCTTGGTGCCGGTGGTGGCTATTATGCGCGGTTACTTCCAGGGACATCAAAACATGGTACCAACCGGTGTTTCACAGGTTGTGGAACAGCTATTCCGGGTTATCGTCATTCTCATCTCTGCTTTTTGGATGATGAATGTGTATCAAGATGCGTATCTCGCCGGTACCGGAGCGGTGTTTGCGGCTTTTCCGGGTGCGGTGATGGCTATACTGGTGCTGCTTTTTTACTGGCAGAAGAACACAAGGGCCCAACGGAGAGTGCTTCGACAGCAGCGGAAACAGATGGCAGGCAATGAGTCACAGCTCTCCAACCGGGCGATTCTGCGCAGTATCGTGGTGTACGCTCTCCCGATCTGCCTCGGCGCACTGGTATTGCCGCTGATACCTCTGGTCGATTCGCTTACGGTAGCTAACATGCTGCAGTGGAGCGGTGTGTCGGAAGAGATGTCGAAGATTCTCAAGGGAGTATTTGACCGGGGTCAGCCGCTGATTCAGTTTGGAACCTTCTTCGCCACATCGCTCTCGCTGGCTTTGGTGCCGGCGATCAGTGAAGCGGCGGCACAGGGACAGCAGCGGGTGATTGCGGTTCGAACCGAACTGGCGATGAGGCTGACGTTCCTGCTGGGACTGCCGGCCTCTTTTGGCCTCGCGCTGCTGGCTGAACCGGTTAACGTGATGCTGTACGGCGATGACAGCGGGACACAAGCGTTGGCGATACAAGCGTTTACGATCGTGTTTGCCACCTTGTCGATCTCCTCGTCCGGGATTCTGCAGGGGCTGGGCAGGGTGATGCTGCCCGCCGTTCACCTGATGATTGGCGTTATCGTCAAACTGCTGGCCAATCTGCTGCTAGTCCCGTTTTTGGGGATTTCAGGTTCGGCGATCGCTACCGTACTCGCCTACGCCGTGGCGATGCTGCTCAATGCTGTTGCGATTGTTCGCCACACGGGTGCCCGGTTTCCGCTTCGTACGCTGGTCGGCAAACCATTTCTCGCGGTATGCATGATGTCCGTGGTCGTCTTTGCCGTCGATTATGGCATGCTGGCCCTTCTGACCGATCAGATCGGTTCAGAGCGTCTGCTTCATGCGGTGGTTGGCTTGACCGGAGTGGCAGCCGGTGCAGTGGTTTACGGGATTTCGTTATTCTTGACAGGGGGGTTGACTCGCTCCGACCTGCGCTTGATCCCCAAGGGAGAGCGGATTGCGGCACTGCTGACACGGCTGAGGCTCTTGCGGGAAGAAGTATCGCATGGTGAAACACACTGAGAGGGAGGCAGAGTTGCCGATGGGGAGTAAGATCCGTGTAGTTGGACTCGGTGCAGGCACGCTGGATCAACTGCCGCTGGGCATATACAAGTTGCTGAAACACACACCGGTCCTTTATCTGCGGACAGCAGAGCATCCGATTGTGGCCGAGTTGCAGGCAGAGGGGGTATCGTATGAGTCGTTTGATCGTTTATACGAGAGCTACGATACGTTTGCCGAGGTGTACGAGAAGATAGTAGAACAATTGTTCCAGGCAGCCTGCTCGAATGATCTAGTCTATGCCGTGCCTGGGCACCCCTTGGTGGCAGAGCAGACCGTCCAATTGCTGCTGCAGCGTGCGCATGAAGCATCGGTTGAGGTGGAGATTGTCGGTGGACAGAGTTTTCTCGATCCATTGTTCTCCCGTCTTGGTGTTGATCCGATTGACGGATTTGCTCTGCTGGATGGGACCAGTCTGCAGTCGGAGCAGCTAAACCCCTCCCTTCATATCGTGATTGCACAAGTGTATGATCAGTTTACGGCATCTGATGTGAAGCTGACGTTGATGGATGTATATCCGGATGAGTATCCTGTGACAGTGGTGACAGCGGTTGGCATACAGGGAGCAGAGCGGATCGAGAGGGTACCGCTGCACGAACTGGATCGCGTCGGCCATCTCGGCAACCTGAGTCTGGTGTATGTAGCTCCTGCGGAAGATCAGACGATCCGTTACCGTCAGTTTGGCTATCTCAAGGAGATTATCGCGATCCTGAGAAGTCCGGAGGGGTGTCCATGGGATCGGGAACAGACGCATCGCAGCATCCGCAAAAACCTGATCGAAGAGACGTACGAAGTGCTGGAAGCGATCGATGACGACGATCCGGACGCGATGTGCGAAGAGTTGGGCGACCTGCTGCTGCAAATCATGCTTCATTCCCAAATGGCTGCAGAAGATGGATACTTTACGGTAGACGATGTGATCGCCGGCCTCAATGAAAAGTTGATCCGCCGGCACCCGCATGTGTTCGGCGAGCAGCAGGCGGAGGACGCCGACCAGGCATTCGCCGGTTGGCAGGAGATCAAAGCAGCGGAAAAGGCGGCCAAGGGGATTGATCTTGCCGCTCAGTCCAAGTTGGCCGGAATCCCGCGCGATCTACCGGCGCTGATGTACGCATACAAGCTGCAGAAGAAGGCGTCGGCTGTCGGATTTGACTGGGACGACCTGACTGACGTCTACCGCAAGATTGAGGAAGAGTACCGCGAATTGCAGCAAGCCCCCGCTGAGGAGCAGGCGGGAGAACTGGGCGATTTGCTGTTTGCTGTCGTCAACTTGGCCCGCTTTCTCAAAATCGATCCAGAAGAAGCGCTGGCGTTGACAAACCGCAAGTTTATGTCCCGCTTTCGCTACATCGAACAAAAACTGCAGGAGGCTGGTCGTACATTTGAAGAGACCAGTCTGGCAGAGATGGACAAGTGGTGGGAAGAGGCGAAAACAAGAGGTACATAGCGATCACGTGTACCGAACAAATAGACCCGGCAAGTCCGGTTGAAAAGATAGGCAGAGAGGGCAAGGGGAGGTTTTTCACATGAGATTGGACAAGTTTCTCAAGGTATCGCGGTTGATTAAACGACGCACATTGGCGAAAGATGTATGCGACCAAGGCCGGGTGGAGATCAATGACCGTCCGGCAAAGGCATCCAGTACGGTCAAACCAGGCGACAAACTGGCGATCCGATTCGGTCAAAAGGTAGTGGTCGTACAGGTGGAGGAGATTAAGGAGAACCCGCGCAAAGACGAGGCAGCGTCGCTGTACCAAGTGATCGGGGAGATCCCCGTACCGCGTGATGAGAAAGAAGAGGAGGACTACCTGCGAGGGTAGTCTTTTTTACAATCCTCTACCTATAACATTGGCTGATATTGGTTGAAGCCCAATCTCTCTTGCCCATATGGATAGCTGACCTATATGGTGAATCTCATGTGCAATGACATGGCGTAATAGTTCTCCTTTGGTATAACGTCCTTCAGCCCATGGAACAATCACAATATCGTTTTCGAAATCATTTGACCAAGTATTAAGGAACGCCTTTGTTTCTAGGAGCCAGGAATCGGACAGTTCCTTTACTTGTTCCAGCGACTTATAGTTCTCATATTGGACTTGGATATCTGGTTTGCCTTGTATTCCACGAATCCAACTATATTCCACGTCTGAAATATGGAAAAGTGTATAAAGAATACTCCCTGCCCCACCAATTCGATTGCGCAACAATTCTTCTATTGGGACTTGCTTGCACAGTTCAAACCATTCATCTCTTACCATCCAGTTATACTGAAACAACTTGATCAACGTAACCGCTCCTTATCAGCCAATGTAGTCTTTCGTTCATGAAGAAAACGATGCCTGCCTTAGTTTGGAATTTGTTGGGTAAACCTCAAGAATTACCAACATATTCTCCGCTCTATGATGTTATCCTTGTTTTAGAACAAATGTTCTTGTTTATCAATCTCAAAGGGGAGAGGAACTGGTCACATGATAAGGGATGGATGGATAGGAGGACAAGCTTTTGGACCTACGCAAGGAGACACTGCGTACACAAGCAAACGCTACGAGGCGCAAAGAGAAAAACAGGTGAGCGAAAGCCTTGGCAGTGCCCACAGAGTCGGAGCGGAAACAAAGCGGTACACGCTTGACGGCCAACTGCTTCGCTGAAATCCCCACGCCCCTTGAGGGCTTTTGGCCGTCGTACCGGTTTGTTGGAGCGGGTCATCTCAACTTCCCTGCAGGCACTGGCACGAGCGGAGTACACCTGTTTTTCTCTTTGCGCCACCCCCACTATTCGTCCAAAGCAAAGTAGAGGGCCCTCAGAGTGTTTTTCCCCGTGACCGTATTGCTGAATCGGTGTTCCCTAAAACGGACAACCAATCGCAACAACGGCCCGTTTTCCCCGACCTTCCTGTTCTAAATGGACATCCCCTTCATAACATGGTACAAGAACGGATATGTCCGCAGTACGGAAAGGGGAGGGAGACAACGATGGTAGAACAAACCAAACGACCGCGCCATGAAATCGTGATGATCAATCGCCGCAGTCTCGCCATAAGCGGGGTAAAAAACGTGGAGAGCTTCGACAGCGAAGAGTTCCTGTTGGAAACAGACGCCGGGTTTTTGACCATTCGCGGACAAAACTTACATATGAAGAACCTCAGTCTGGAAACCGGCGAAGTGGCGATCGAGGGACTTGTCAGCGAGATGGGATATCTGGAACAGGGGCAGGCCGGAGACCGGTCGCGGGGCTTCTTCGGCAAGTTGTTCAAGTGAGTATCTCCGTTCAACTGCAGACGATTGCGATCATGTCCGCGTGTGGCGTGCTGATGGGAATCGGGTTCGACACCTATCAACTGTTCAGGCGGAAACGTCGGGTTCCCGCCTGGCTGGTTTTTTTGCTGGATCTCTGTTTTTGGCTGACAAGTGTTCTCCTCGTCTTTGCGGTCCTTCGCGAGATAAACGATGGGATCGTGCGCTGGCCGATCTTCATCGGTATGTTGGGTGGTGCCTGGCTGTACTTCACCCTAGGCAGTAAGATGTATACCCAATTGTTGCTAGCCGTGATAAAATGTATAAGGTGGCTTTATCGGACGGTTTTGACAATCATGGACATTTTGATCGTACAGCCGATCCTGTTTTTCTACAAGCTGATCTCGATTTTGCTAGGGTTTGTGTTCTCCGTATTGCTGGCTATCGGTTCGTTTTTGTGGAAGATTGTCTTGTTTGTGACGAATCCGTTTGCCAAATGGAGTCAACATATCGGGAAAGGTTTAGGACGGACAGGAGCAGGAGTATGGGCGCGAATGAAGAATTGGTTGTTGCCGAGAAAAAAGCGATAGGGTACGCTGGGGCTATCCAGCAGGGAAAAGGTGGTGTTGCAGGATGAGACATAGCCCTTCTCAATCAAATCGACAAGGACAAAAGCGCAGGATTCGCTTCTTCCTGTTCCTCATGCTGTTTTTTTCCATCTGGACGGGCTATACGGCGTATCTGCAAAGCAGTGCATTAGCGGAAAAGGAACAGCAGCTGCACGAGCTTGAGCAGAAAGTGGCAACCATGCGACAAACCAATAATGAACTGCAGTATAAAATGAATCGCCTGCACGACAAGGAGTACATCGCCGAACTGGCGCGAAAAAAATACTCGCTTGCCAAGCCGGGTGAGGTGCTGTTCATCCTGCCAGAATAGCACGATGTGGTGTAAGCCGATTGACACGTTTTTTTTCCTTCCGATATAATTTAAAATGTTCGAACTATTTTAATAAGGGAGGATTTCCACGTTCATGGTAGTTGAAGTGGGCAGCAAGCTTGAGGGTAAAGTGACGGGTATTACCAGTTTTGGAGCATTTGTAGAGCTGCCTGGAGGTGTTACCGGCCTGGTTCATATCAGTGAAATCGCTGATACCTATGTAAAGGATATCCATGAGCACTTAAAGATAGGCGACACCGTGACGGTAAAGATCATGAACATCCAACAGGACGGGAAGATCGGGCTGTCGATAAAAAAAGCCGTCGATCGACCGCAAAAGCCACCTCGTCATGGCCGCGAACGTGGAGAAGGGTTTGAAGAAAAACTATCCAAGTTCTTAAAAGAGAGTGAAGACCGACTCTCTTCCATTCGCAAAAACTACGACAAAAGAGGGCGAGGTCGCTAAAACCACTTGGCATCTGGCGACAAATAAGGCTTCTCTATCCTATATGCAACAGCGGTTAGAAAAAATATTTGCCAAAATGATAAAATGACGAGAAAAACAGGAAGGGTTATTCAGATCTTGTGGAGAATGTATATGATATAGCCCGTTTCGCTAGCGCGAATCACCTGATCGGCCGACGTTGAACGCAAAACGTCGGTTTTTTTTTGTCTTGGGTTTTCTCATTTTTTGTCGGACGATTCTGTGAATGGCGTCCCAAACTTTTGACAAAATTTCCACCACCCACTCCGTATAATGAGAACCACAAAACGCGAACGGGTGGTGTTAATCATGTTAAACAAGAACCAAGTGATCTCCGATACGGGTCATACCTGGACGGCACGATTGGCTAACCAGTGGACGCGGACCATCGGAGGTTGGGGAGAGAGAATGGCAGAATATACCAAGAGATGGCATCTGCTCCCGCTGACGATGGGCTTCTTGCTCGGACGGGCATTGATTTTAGAAGAGTTGGCTCCGTTTATCGTCCCCTATTTTATCGTGATGTACTTCTTGAAGCGGGACAGTCTGTTGGTTGGGGCGCTGGCACTGATTGCCGGTGCCGCCACCCATTCGGTTCCGTTAACGCTGCAGGCAGTGCTAAGTGTTGCGCTTTCCCTGGCTGCCTGCAGGGCGGCAGAGCGGTTTCGGCGCAAAGACTTTTCACTTACCCCGTTTATTGTGCTGGCTACTGTATTTGTCAGCCATCTGCTGTTTGACGTGCTCACCAACCAGGTGACCACCTACAACCTGGTTATGGTGATGATTGAAGCGATTCTTAGTTTTGTGCTGACGCTGATTTTTATCCAGTCGCTGTCGATCGTTCACTTGGCCAAGCCTTATGAACCTCTGAAAAACGAGGAGATTGTCTGTCTGGTCATCTTGCTGGCCTCGTTGATGACGGGGACAGTTGGCTGGGTGGTACAGGGGATCTCGATGGAGCATGTGCTCTCCCGCTATCTGCTGTTGTTGTTTGCCTTTACCGGTGGTGGTACGGTGGGAGCGGCAGTTGGTGTGGTGACCGGACTGATCCTCAGCATGGCCAATGTGAGTGCTCTGCAGCAGATCAATCTGCTCGCTTTCTCCGGTCTGCTCGCCGGTCTGTTGAAAGAGGGCGGCAAAGTAGGGGTCTCTGGCGGGCTGGTGATCGGAACGGCAATCCTCGCGATCTATGGAGGAGCGGAAGATATTTTGTACCCCTCCCTGCTGGAGTCTGCTTTGGCGATTTTGATGTTTGTGCTGACACCGTCCGCCGTGTGGAAAAAGGTCTCCAGCTTTATCCCTGGCACATTGGAGAACCAGCAGTCCCATCAGGAATATATGCGGCGGGTGCGAGACATGACGGCAGGGAAAATTATGCAGTTCTCTGAGCTGTTTACCCAATTGTCTCGCAGTTTTGCCCAAACGTCCGCCCCGCAGTGGCAGGATGAGCAGATTGACTTGTTCCTCAGTCGAGTCACCGAGTCGACCTGTCAGAGATGCTGGAAAAAAGAGCAGTGCTGGGAGCGGGAGACACAGTCCACCTATGAGGCGATGCGTGAATTGACAGAAGTGATGCAAGAGCAGGGAACCTTGCAAGGCACCTCACTCAACCCGGAGTGGGAGCGAAAATGTGTGAAAACGGGGAAAGTATTGGAGACGATGGAGAGTGAATACCGCCGTCAGCAGGTGTACAGCCAGCTGAAAAAACAGGTGCAGGACAGCCGTCGGCTCGTGGCCGATCAACTGTCCGGCGTCTCCAAAGTGATGGTTGATTTCGCCAAGCAGATCCAACGCGAGGGGATAGAGCTTAGTTTTCAGGAGAAACAGGTGAGCCGCGCCCTGGAGGGACTGGGGCTGTCTGTGCGGAGGGTAGACATCCACAACCTGGAGGAGGGGAAGGTGGATATTGAGATCAGCCAGCCAACCTGCTATGGACGGGATGAGTGTGCCAAAATCGTTGCTCCGATGCTGACGGAAATCCTCGGGGAAACGATTGTGGTCAAAGAACGACACTGCGATGCGTATAAGGATGGTCATTGCAAAATGTGCCTTGCTTCAGCAAAAGCATTTGATGTGGAGATTGGTGTAGCGGGAGCAGCCAAGGACGGCAAGCTGCTCTCCGGCGACAGTTTCAAGACGATCGATTTGGGCAATGGAAAAGTGGCCCTGGCCATTAGCGATGGCATGGGCAACGGTGAACGGGCTTATCTGGAAAGCAAATCAGCGCTCGACATGCTGGATCAGTTGCTGCAATCCGGGTTGGATGAGACGCTGGCGATCAAGACGGTCAACTCTGTGTTGGCCCTTCGCTCCACGGAGGAGATGTTTGCCACTGTCGATCTCGCACTGATCGACCTGCAGACGGCCAATACGCGCTTTGTCAAAATCGGTTCCACTCCCAGCTTCGTCAAACGGGGCAAAGAGGTGATTACCGTCACCGCCAATAATCTGCCGGCCGGCATTCTGGAGGAGATCGAAGTAGATGTGGTCACCAGAAGGCTGCGGCCCGGTGATTTGCTGATCATGATGTCGGACGGCATCTACGAGGCGCCGCGGCAGATCGAAAATCGACAGCTATGGATGAAGCGGCTGATCAGTGAGCTGGAGACAGATGATCCACAAGAAGTAGCGGACCTGCTGCTGGAGCGGGTGATTCGCTATCACTGCGGTGAGATTCTGGACGACATGACCGTTCTCGCCGCAAGAATCGAACGCTTCGTCCCGCAGTGGTCGGCGATCCAGATCCAGGGCATGGAGAAGGTAGAGCGGCCCCGCATTGTCAGCTAATCGGGTATGGTTTAAGATCTCCCCGTCGATACTGTTAGAAGTCGTTTGAAAAGTAAGGTAATAGATTGGGGAGATGAAAAGTGGACAAAACGGCAACGCTGCGACAAATACTGGTGGTAACTGATGGCTGCTCCAATGTTGGGATAAGTCCTGTGGCGGCCGCGACATTGGCCCGAGAGCAAGGGACAACCGTCAATGTGATTGGCGTGGTCGACCGAGATGAACTAGGGGAACAAGGCGAGCGGGAAATCCGCGAAATGGCCAATGCCGGTGGTGGGCTGAGCGACATCGTCTATCCCGCCCAGCTGGCTCAGACGGTGCAAATGCTGACGCGCAAAGCGATGACACGGACGATCCAGCATGTGGTCAATCAGGAGTTGAAAGAGATCCTGGGGGATGCAGCAGTAGCCGGCCTAACCCCAGAAAAACGGGTGCAGGTAGCCGGGATGGTAGATGAACTAGGAGAGCGAAGTCATCTAGAAGTGGTGATGTTAATCGACACCTCCAGCAGTATGAAGTCAAAGCTGGCCGCTGTTCAGCAGGCAATTCATGACTTCAGCATTAGTTTGCGCTCTCGCAGCGGCACCAGCCGGATGGCGGTTTGTTCCTTCCCCGGAAAACAGAAGCACATGGATGTCCGCATCCCATGGACGGAGCAGGTAGACAAAGCGCTCCAACTGACGTCGGGGTTGACGATGAGCGGGGTTACACCGACAGGACCAGCCATCGTCGAGGCACTTGCGCTGTTTGAGCAGGTGGAGTTGCCCAGCACGCTTGCAGATCGCTATCGTCCGAAGCCGAATCAGGATGATGAGGGTCTGCTGCAAGACCATGTCTTCTAACCGGCTAATCCCTCGTCTGCCTGATCAGTTTAGCGGGAAGTGGCATCACAAGAGCTATACCATTCTTAAAGAACTGGGCCGAGGTGCCAACGGGGCGGTTTACCTTGCCTTATGCAGCAGCAGGAAAGTGGCGGTCAAGGTTGGTGCTGATCCATTTGATCTGCTGATCGAAGTGAACATGCTGAAAAGTGTTGATCAGGACCAGTCACTGCGGATAGGTCCGCGACTCTATGAGGTTGATGATCTGCTGATCGCCGGACGATCCTACTCGTTTTACGCTATGGAGTACGTAGAAGGGGAGCGGTTGGACGATTACGTCGACCGTATCGGACGAGACTGGGTCGTTGTGCTGCTGATTCAGGTTCTGACTCGCTTGGAGGTGCTGCATCAGCAGGGATGGGTGTTTGGCGATGTAAAGCCGGACAATATCTTGGTCGGACGAGCCGACAAACAGGTTCACCTGATTGATTTCGGCGGTGTCAGCCAGATCGGCCGTGCCGTTCGTCAGTTTACCGAAGATTATGACCGCGCTGTCTGGCAGGCAGGAGACCGTCGAGCCGAACCGTCCTATGATCTGTTTGCTGTCGCCTTGATGATGATCCGTCTGTCGATTGGCCGGGACAGTTGGCACACCATACGCAACCAAGTGCGCCATCTGCCGGTTCTTTATGATATAATACGTGGCAATAAGGAGTTGTACTTGTTTCGTGAACCTATTCTGAAAGCACTTAACGGAAATTTTGCCTCAGCGGAAGAGATGAAGCGGGAACTGGTTGGCATCCTGTGTCATCGGTCTAGCGGAACGCCACCGAGACAGCGCGGCAGTGCGGCTGAATTCTGGATTGGCGGTCTGTTTGTCGCGTCACTGCTGCTGTTGGCCAGCTCCTTGTACTATCTGTGGATGTGAAAGGTGCTGATTGGCTTGTCCAATGAGCTGGTGATGGAGACCTGCCTGCTGGCTGGTGAAATCATGCTGAAAAGCGGTGCAGAGACATATCGGGTGGAAGACACGATGCAGCTCCTCGCTGGCTCGGTCGGCATGGAGAGTGTGCACAGTTTTGTCACTCCAACCAGCATCATTTTTTCCTATCGGGCGGGCGATGAAGATCATACCCGTATGATTCGCATTCCCAACCGGACCATTGACCTGAATAAAGTGACGTTGGTAAACGAAGTATCTCGTCAGCTGGTCTCCGGTCAGATCAGCTTGCAGGAGGCCTATTCCAAACTGTTGGAGATCGACCTGAAAAAAACGCTGTATCCGCCGCTGCTGCTGCACCTGGCGGCTGGCTTGGCCAGCGGCTCTTTTGCCGTTTTGATTGGCGGCAATCTGTTTGATTTCCTGCTGACGATCGTATCTGGATTTCTGGTAAATCTGACAGTCTCTTATGTTCAGCAGATTTTACAGGTTAAGCTGTTCGCCGAGTTCGTCGCCGCTTTTGTGGGGGGCATTGTCGTGCTGCAGGCTGCCTGGTTTTTTCCTGTCCTCCACCTGGACTTGATGCTGATCGGTACGATGATCCCGCTGTTCCCGGGGATTGCCGTGACCAACTCGCTGCGTGATTTGATGGCGGGCGATCTGGTCGCCGGGGTCTCACGGGGCGTAGAGGCCGTTTTGACCGCACTTTCGGTAGCGGTGGCTGCGGCGATTGTACTTTCTTTCGTGGGGTGATCGGATGTTCTGGTTGGGGGGACTTTCGTTAAGCTTGTTGTCAGCGGTCTCGTTTGGGATTTTGTCCAATGTACCGCTGCGGACACTGCCGGCAGTTGGCCTGGTGGGGATGTCTGGATGGGCGATCTATCGACTGGCCACACTAGAGGGGCTGGCGGCCAGTTTCGCCACTTTTCTGGGATCGACGTTTATATCGTTAGCCAGCCAGACCCTCTCCGTGCGTCTGCGCGTGCCGGCGACCAACTTCAGTGTCGCCGGCATCATCGTACTGGTTCCGGGTTCAACCGCCTACAAATCAATGCTCGCCTTTATCAATGGCGACTACCTTGGCGGGGTTACCTTGGGAGCACAAACCTCCCTTTTGGGAGGGGCGATAGCCGCCGGTCTTATCTTGGGTCTGTCGCTATTCAGGCTGTGGAAAGGATTTGTGTCCCGTTATGCTCGCAATGCTCGCACGCGTGCGAAAACAGATTGATGCGGAGGGGCTGCTGGCCCCAGGTGACAGAATCGTGGTTGGTGTATCGGGAGGAGTCGATTCAACCGCGCTGCTGCATGTGCTGTGGTCGTTAAATCGCGAGTACGCCTACGGCTGGACACTGCATGCGGTCCATCTCAATCACGGTTTTCGAGGGGAAGAGGCGAGACAGGATGCCGACTACGTCAAACAGGTGTGTGACCAGTTGCAGATAACCTGCCACTTGTTTGCGGAAAACGTCTCCTTATATATGAAAGAACACGGTATCGGGGCACAGGAAGCTGGTCGCGAGCGTCGTTATGACCTGTATCGACAGGTAGCTCGACAGGTAGGGGCAGCAAAAGTGGCGGTTGGTCACCATGCCGACGATCAGGTGGAGACCATTCTTTTCCGGATGCTGCGCGGCACTGGGCTGCACGGTCTGTCCGGCATGCCTGCCCGTCGTTGGCTCATTCCCGGCGAGGTAGAGATCGTGCGTCCGCTGCTCGTCGCCTATCGTGACGATTTGGAAGCCTATTGTCAGCAGGTAGGATTAAGCCCTCGTCTCGATCAGAGCAACTTGTCCCGCAAGTACAAGCGCAACAAGCTAAGACTTGATGTACTGCCTCACTTGGCCGAGATCAACCCCCGATATCGCGAGCATCTGCTGCAGCTGGCTTCGTTGGCAGAGGCTGACGACGCCTTTTTGAACCGGTTAAGTGATGATCAGTTGGAGCAGGTCATCACAGCTCGCGAGACCAGCCAAATCGTCATCGACGGGAAGAAGTTTCGATCTTGTGACCTTGCTTTACAAAGGAGAATGATTCCTCTAATATTAAGTTATCTGTCTACCTTGACAGATTGGTCTTCGCAGCATGTGGAGGCCGTTTTGCGTGTCATTTGTGGTGATCACCCGTCTGCCGTTGTACATCTGCCTGATGATCTCGTGGTAAAGCGGGTATATCAATACATACACTTTGTAAGAGAGCGTCGAACAGAGCCAACAGAAGTGAACTATTGCTATGAGTTGGCTGTTCCAGGGAGAATCTGGATTGAAGAGTGCAGGGCATATCTTGCTGCCGAATGGCGGACAGAGGCTCCTGATTGGGAGAGATTGACTGCTTTTGATGCTGTGTTTGACGCTGATTTGGTAGCTGGCAGCAGGCTGTTGGTGCGGAATCGCCGGAGGGGGGATCGCATCGCTCTGCTTGGTGTGTCCGGGACCAAGAAGCTGAAGAATCTGCTGATTGACTACAAGGTACCCAGAGCTTGGCGTGACCGTCTGCCGCTGGTAGTGGCAGATGATCGCATCATCTGGGTGCCGGGCGTTCGTCGTTCGCGGCACGGTTTGGTCGGTGAGCAGACCACGCAATACATATGGTTACACACGGAGTTCGCTGAAGAGTGGCAGGAGGTTTTTTTGGAATGATGAATGACATCAAGGAGATTTTAATAACGGAAGCGGAAATCGCAGAAAAGGTAAAGGAACTGGGTGATACCCTAGGCGCGGAATATCGGGACAAAAACCCGCTGGTGATCTGTGTATTAAAGGGTGCCGTCCTGTTTATGGCCGATCTGGTGCGTCAGATGAACATTCCTTGCGAGATGGACTTCATGGCTGTATCCAGCTATGGCACGAGTACGGTCTCTTCCGGTGTGGTGCGCATCCTCAAGGATCTGGACACATCGGTACAGGATCGTCATGTGCTGATCGTGGAAGATATTATGGACAGCGGTTTGACCCTTAGCCGGCTGGTGGAACTGCTCCAGCACCGGCAGGCCGCATCTGTCAAAGTGGTTACGTTGCTGAACAAGCCGGAGAGACGCAAAGTGGAGATCAAGCCTGACTACAGCGGGTTTACCATTCCAGATGAGTTTGTTGTCGGGTATGGCCTTGACTACTCCGAAAAGTATCGCAATCTGCCCTTCATCGGCGTGCTCAAACCGGAAGTCTATGCCGGTTAGTTTGGTTGTGATGAACAGGAGCGATGTGATAAAATGTTGGAAGTGTCTTTTCGCGAGAGGAGGTAAGAAATGAATCGGTTTTTTCGCAATACCGGGTTCTATCTACTTATATTTCTCGTCACGGTTGGGATCGTTAACTTCGTCCTCTCCGGGACAGACAAAGTATCACAGCTGACGTATCAAGAATTTCGCACCGAGCTGTTAAAAGACAACGTACTCGAGATCACGCTTCAACCAGACGGGGGTACATATCGCGTTGAGGGAACACTGAAGCAGGCTCCTCCTGATCGGGAGAAAACCTTTGTCACCCATGTTTTCCTCTACGATTCCGATATTATACAGTTGATCAATCAAAAGATCGACAACCAGATCATCGAAGACGTCGTCATCGAGCGGCAAGAAGGAAACAACATTTGGCTAACCTTCCTTACCTCGATCATTCCCATCGTGATCATCTTCATCCTGTTCTTCTTCCTGTTCAATCAGGCGCAGGGTGGCGGAAACCGGGTAATGAACTTTGGTAAAAGCCGCGCCAAGCTGTATAATGATGAGAAAAAGCGTGTTACGTTCGAAGATGTGGCGGGTGCGGATGAGGAAAAGGCGGAACTGGTGGAAGTGGTCGAGTTCCTCAAAGACCCGCGCAAGTTTGCTGCGGTTGGCGCACGTATCCCAAAAGGTGTTCTTTTGGTAGGACCGCCTGGAACGGGTAAAACGTTGTTGGCCCGTGCTGTAGCTGGGGAAGCGGGTGTGCCGTTCTTCAGCATATCCGGTTCTGACTTCGTGGAGATGTTCGTCGGTGTGGGTGCATCCCGTGTACGTGATTTGTTTGAAAATGCCAAGAAAAACGCACCATGTATCATCTTTATCGATGAGATTGACGCTGTTGGTCGTCAGCGCGGCGCTGGGCTAGGGGGCGGCCACGACGAGAGGGAGCAGACCCTGAACCAACTGCTTGTAGAGATGGACGGTTTTGGGGCTAATGAAGGGATCATTATCGTTGCTGCTACGAACCGACCGGATATTTTGGACCCGGCGCTGCTTCGTCCGGGTCGTTTTGACCGGCAGATCACGGTGGATCGCCCCGATATCAAAGGGCGCGAAGCTGTACTCAAAGTCCATGCGCGCAACAAACCGCTCGGTGATGACATCGACGTGGACATCATCGCCCGCCGTACACCAGGCTTTACCGGTGCCGATCTGGAAAACCTGCTGAACGAAGCGGCGTTGTTAACCGCACGGAAAAACAAGAAACAGATCAACATGGAAGATATCGACGAAGCGATTGACCGTGTCATCGCGGGTCCGGCCAAGAAATCACGCGTGGTCAGTGACGATGAAAAACGGCTGGTCGCTTATCATGAAGCAGGTCATACGATTATCGGGTACCATCTGAAGCGGGCTGACATGGTCCACAAGGTAACGATCATTCCACGCGGCCAGGCAGGCGGTTACACCGTGATGCTGCCGAAGGAAGACCGCTATTTTGCGACCAAGTCCGACCTGCTCGACAAGATTACCGGGCTGTTGGGCGGCCGCGTCGCGGAAGAACTGGTGCTGGGCGACATCAGTACCGGCGCTCACAATGACTTTCAGCGTGCCACGGCGATTGCCCGCAGCATGATTACCGAATACGGTATGAGCCAATTGGGGCCGATGCAGTTTGGTCGTTCACAGGGCCAGGTCTTTTTGGGGCGCGATATCGGACATGAGCGCAATTACTCTGAACAGATCGCCTACGAAATCGACCAAGAGATGCAGCGGATCATCAATGAGCAGTACGAGCGCTGCAAAGAGCTGCTGATCAAGTACCGCGATCAGTTGGAATTGATCGCACAAACCTTACTCAAGGTGGAGACGCTCGACGCCGAGCAGATCAAGCAGTTGATTGAAACAGGCAAACTGGAGAAACTGCCGGCCGAGAAGTCCGATGTCGTCGTGCACATCCAGTCAAAGAATGAAACGCCAGAGCAGGCAAACGATTCAGAGCAGGAAGAAGAAGACAAGTAGGAGCGCCATAGGTGCTCCTTTTTTTGACAGAAAACAGTCGGTAGGGTACGCTTGCATCATCAAAGGTGGTCAGTCGGGAATAACCTCGCCACCAGATGGATGGAGGAGAGAAAAGATGAGTACACGTGATGTTAGGCTGGTTGCATTTGACATGGACGGCACGCTGCTCAATGAAGCATCAGAGATGACCCAGGCGACCAGAGAAGCATGCCAGCAGCTGCAGGCGGAAGGCTGTCGGTTGGTCATCGCCAGCGGGCGTACCTATAAGTCGGCCCAGTCACCAATCGACGGCTTTTTGTTTGACGGGTATGTTTGCAGCAACGGGGCTGCTATCTACGAACAGGACGGCAGGTTGGTGACCTGTACGACGCTTGATCCGCTTATGATTGTCCGTGCTGTGGTGAAGATCAGAGAGAGGCCGATCTACTACGAACTGCACGATATCGGGAGCAACCGCTTGATGGTTAAAGAAGACCGGGATCGAGTGGAGTCGCTGTTGGATTCAGCGGATCTGACGACTCGGGAGCATCTTCTGCGCCACTTTTCTTTTTACAAACTGACGCAAGCGGTAGAGATGGACGATCTTTTTGACAGGATTACTCGTGGGCAGAGTCAGATTACCAAACTGTTTATCTGGCACAGCCAGCCGACGGAACTGGCGTGGGTACGCGAACAACTGCAGCCATTTGAAGGAGAAGCAACCATTACGTCTTCAGGCATTTACAATGTGGAAGTGATACCAGCTGGTGTGAGCAAGTGGAAGGGACTGCAGTACTTCCTGGAGAAATGGCAGATCTCGGCGGAGCAGGCAGCGGCATTTGGCGATGCTGACAACGATCGGGAGATCCTGTCGCAGGTCGGCCACTCGGTCGCGATGGGCAACGCACCTGATGACCTGAAAGCGATCTGTCGCTACGTGGCTGGTCATCACGACGAAGATGGGGTGGCAGGTTTTATCCGTAAAAATCTGCTTGGCACTACCTGATTCATGCAGGTTACCCAGCCAGATAGCCATTGACATTACCAGGTACCCGGCTTACAATGACCCTAATGAAAAGAGAGAGAGAACGTTGAACAGATGGGGAGGTTAGAACCCTATGGAAGCGTTGGCGTTAGAAAAGAAAGCACAGCGCAATGCCGAACTGCGTGAGCGATTGATGCAGTTGAAGAAAGAGAGAAACGCCATCATTCTTGCACACTATTACCAACGGGCTGAAATACAGGAAGTGGCTGATTATATAGGAGACTCTTTTGGATTGGCACAGAAAGCACGGGAGACGGATGCGGATGTGATCCTGTTCTGCGGCGTTCACTTCATGGGAGAAAGTGCAAAAATTCTCAATCCCAATAAAACCGTGATTATTCCAGATGAACGGGCCGGCTGTCCGATGGCCGACATGGTTAATGTAGAAGGGCTGCGCAAACTGAAAGCACAGCATCCAAACGCCAAAGTGGTGGCCTATATCAACACATCGGCCGATGTGAAGGCGGAAACATACATCTGCTGTACGTCGTCCAACGCCAAGAAAGTAATCGAATCGATTGACAGCGACGAGATCATCTGGGTGCCGGACAAGAACCTGGGGCACTATGTCTCCCAGTTTACCGACAAGAAAATGATCATCTGGGAAGGGTACTGCAATACGCACGACCAACTCTCGGTACAAGATGTGATGAACCTGAAGCGCGAACATCCGGATGCGCTGTTTGTCGCTCACCCGGAGTGCCGCCCGGAAGTGGTCGCTTTGGCTGATTTTGTCGGATCGACGACCGGAATCCTCAAGTACTGCCGGGAGTCCTCTCACAAGAAGTTTATCATCGGCACAGAGGATGGAACGGGGTATATGCTGCAGCAAGACAGCCCGGATAAAACGTTTATCTTTGCGTCCAAATATCTGGTATGCCCCAACATGAAGGTGAACAACCTCAAAAAATGTGTAGAGGCACTGGAGAAGATGAGTCCGGAGATTTACGTGCCGGAGCATGTAGCAGAAGCGGCACGTGCTTCCCTGGAGCGGATGCTGCAAGTATCACCCAACTAAAGAATGACAGGCGTAACAGCCGCCGCACCTTTTCTCGCATAGAGGGGCGGCGGCTTTGTTTTTTTATAAGACTTTACCTGTGCCCGAACTTTGAGGCTCCTTCTCGTGCATCCCGTTTCGCACGATTCTCTTTTCCCCTGACGGTTTTTCTCATGCGGACAGCAAGCACAACAGATACGGATCGCAGAAAGGTGTGCTTCCGATCCGGCTGCTCTGTTGACTCCATGGGATGTTTTACAAAAAAGAGTTGACATTATAGGGTAGGGGGGTATAGTATTTAAGTGTGATCACCACTCCTTCGCTGCCATATGGCCCATCTGCGGACGAGTGAAGTCGGACATCATACCAAGCAATCATTAAAAAACAACGCAACAAGGAAAGAATAGAGAAAGAAAGGGTGAGTGTGATGGAAAAGCAAACCACGCTCCAGATAACAGGAATGACGTGCGCCGCCTGTGCACTGCGTATAGAGAAAGGATTAAACAAGCTCGATGGCGTTTCAGAGGCCAGTGTGAACTTGGCTCTGGAGAAGGCCTCCATTACGTATGATCCGGCAAAGGTTGATGTGGCTCAGGTGGAACAAAAGATCCAAGACTTGGGTTACGGAACGGTAAAGGAAGCAGTTGAACTGCAAATCAGCGGGATGACGTGCGCCGCCTGCGCCAATCGGATAGAAAAAGGATTGGGCAGGCTGCCTGGCGTGACAAATGCGACTGTGAACTTTGCACTGGAAACGGCTCGCATCGAATACACACCCGGCCAGGCCACTGTCAGCGACATGGTGAAAAAAGTGGAGCAATTGGGGTATCAAGCAGCCCCTAAATCGGAGCAGACTGATTCGATTGACCACCGCCAAAAAGAGATCGCGACCCAGAAGCGAAAGGTGCTCATCTCGGCGGTGCTTTCGTTCCCGCTGCTATGGGCAATGGTGAGCCACTTTTCGTTTACCTCGTTCATCTGGCTGCCTGAGCTGTTCATGAATCCGTGGTTCCAGTTGGCGCTGGCAACACCAGTCCAGTTTGTGATCGGCAAGCAGTTTTACGTGGGCGCCTACAAAGCGCTTCGGAACAAAAGCGCCAACATGGACGTGCTGGTCGCGCTGGGTACCTCTGCTGCGTACTTTTATAGCTTGTATCTCACCTTGCAATCGCTGAACATGGCACATGGCCATCAGGTGGAGCTGTACTATGAGACCAGCGCCGTTTTGATTACGTTGATCCGGCTGGGCAAGCTGTTTGAGGCTCTGGCCAAGGGTCGATCTTCAGAGGCGATCAAGTCGCTGATGGGCCTGCAGGCCAAGACAGCCCTAGTGGTTCGTAATGATCAGGAGATCCAACTGCCGGTTGAAGAGGTTGTCGCAGGTGACATTGTCATCGTGAAGCCGGGCGAAAAGGTGCCGGTTGATGGAGAAGTGCTGGAAGGTACCTCCACCGTAGACGAGTCGATGCTGACAGGTGAAAGCATTCCGGTCGAAAAGCGGGCAGGCGACCAACTGATTGGCGCGACGATCAATAAAAACGGTGTTTTGAAGATGAGAGCAACCAAAGTGGGCAGAGAGACCGCTTTGGCGCAGATCATCAAGGTAGTGGAGGAAGCGCAGGGCTCCAAGGCGCCGATCCAGCGGATTGCCGACACGATCTCCGGCATTTTTGTGCCGATTGTGGTGGGGATCGCCGTCGTGACTTTCCTGATCTGGTACTTTGCCATCGAACCCGGCAGCTTCGCGGGTGCGCTGGAAAACGCCATCGCCGTGCTCGTTATTGCCTGCCCTTGTGCACTCGGCTTGGCGACGCCTACTTCGATAATGGCAGGATCCGGGCGTGCTGCCGAGCTGGGAATTCTGTTCAAGGGCGGTGAACACCTGGAGTCGACGCACAAGGTGGATGCAGTCGTGCTGGACAAAACGGGTACCGTTACCAACGGGAAGCCTGAGCTGACCGATCTCATCCCCGCCGACGGCATCGACGTTGACCAGTTTCTCAGCATGGTTGGGGGGGCGGAGCGTAATTCCGAACATCCATTGGCAGAGGCGATTGTCAATGGGATCAGAGAAAGGCAAAACAACACGGAATGGCCTGCAGCAACTACATTTGATGCAATCCCCGGCTACGGCGTTCGAGCTGTCTTACAAGGAAAAGAGGTGCTGGTGGGAACTCGCAGATTGATGAGCAAGTACGGGGTGGATGCAGCCGCCGCTTACGAGCTGATGGATCGATTGGAGGAACAGGGAAAGACGGCTATGCTGGTTGCGATGGATGGAGCCTATGCCGGATTGATCGCGGTCGCCGACACGATCAAGGAAACCTCGCGAGAAGCAGTGGAGCGGCTGAGGGCAGAAGGCATCGAGGTGATCATGATTACCGGTGATAATGAACGGACCGCCCAAGCAATCGCCCGGCAGGCCGGTATCGAGCACGTCCTGGCCGAAGTGTTGCCGGAGGGGAAAGCGGAGGAAGTGAAGAAGCTGCAGCAAACCGGTAAAAAGGTAGCGATGGTGGGAGACGGTATCAACGATGCGCCAGCTCTCGCTACCGCAGATATCGGGATGGCGATTGGGACTGGTACCGATGTAGCGATGGAGGCGGCCGATGTAACACTGATGCGCGGCGACCTGAACAGCATCGCCGACGCGATTCTCATGAGCCGCAAAACGATGACCAACATCAGGCAAAACCTGTTCTGGGCCTTGGCCTACAACGTGATCGGCATCCCGGTGGCCGCTGCCGGATTTCTCGCTCCCTGGGTGGCGGGAGCGGCGATGGCGCTTAGTTCTGTCTCCGTCGTACTCAACGCACTGCGGCTGCAGCGGGCCAAACTAGGCTGACATCCACCGTCTGCCTGCCGCCGAGCGCACAGAAGGTGCCATACCGATAGAGATGGTGCTTACCCGGAGAAATGGTGCTCTCACGAAGAAAAGGTGCGAAACTAATAACAGTGCTGTCGAAACCAATAGAAAAGGATGAGCCGTCTTGGCTCATCCTTGATTTGGCATAGGGGTAGGTGTCGGTTTCGCATAGCCTGATTTGTATTTTTCATCGATCAGTGTACGAATCTCATGTACCGACTTGCCCTGATCTTTTAGCTCGCTAGATACGTAGGCGATCTCCAGGCAGACACCGCAGCGGGTGCCGTGGTCATCCCAGAGGACCGATCCGTCCTCTTTCACTTCCTTGATAAAGCAGTTGCCGTTGTGCTGGTGCCCGGCGCTCTCACCGCAGCCGCAGTAACAAGGGATATGCTGCAGCGTGTCTTGATGCTGGCCGGCGATTTGGTACACTTCCTTGATCCGTGGATCTACCTGGTCAAGGAACGACGGCAGATCCTCGATGGAGGCGGTTAGTTCCTGCAGATCGCCATTTGGCGCATGCTGCTGGTGGCCTACTTCGGCAGCCGAATCCTCAGATGCGGAAGAGCAGCCGACGACGAGAGAAAAGCTTAACAGACCAATATATAGAAAACGAACTCGCTTCATCGTGATTTCAACCTCCTTGTCCCCCGCATTATACCACAGCAGACAAAGAATCCACCCAATCCGATTTTGACGAAATCGAAAAAATTTCTGTAAATCGTAATTAGTCTTATTTACTTCTAGGCTGCATATCGTTATAATGAGAGAAGTAAATCGGAATGATTATGAAATAGAGGTAGGGAGCGATAGAGATGAAAAGATGGGGAGGAACATGGTCAACTGTTGTAGGGGTGTTTGCGGCACTGGCATTAACGGCGTGCGGTCAGCCAACCGCAGTCGGTGATCCAGCAAAACAACCGGTTTCTGCGGAAGAAGGACAGGTTGACGAGAAAGTATTGGTTTATACCACGCTGTATCCATTGCAGTATGTAGCGGAGCGAATCGGCGGCGAATACGCCGAAGTCAAAAACATTGTACCGCCTGGTGTGGAGCCACATGATTTTGAACCAACAGCAAGAGACATCGTCGCACTGTCTGAAGCCCAGGTGTTTGTCTACAACGGCAGTGGCTTTGAGCTGTGGGTGGAAAAGGCAGTCGAAGGTATCGACAGAACCAAGACCATTGTTGTCAACGCTACAGAGGGTCTGCCCTTGCTGACTGTTTCGGAAGAGGGGGATCACCACGACCATGGAGCCGAAGACGCCCATGCAGAGGCATCCCATGCAGAGGAATCCCATGCTGATGGGGAGCATCATGAAGCGGAGCATGCTGCTGAGGCTGAGCACAACCACGATCATGGGGCCGAAGATGCTCATACAGAGGAGGCTCATGCAGAGGAGTCGCATGCTGCTGAGGAACATCCTGAAGATCAGCACGCTGCTGAGAGTGAGCACAACCACGATCACGACCACGGTCCAAATGATCCGCATGTCTGGCTGGACCCCACTCTGCTAAAACAACAGGCGGAGAAAATCAAAGATGCGCTGATCAAGGCTGACCAGGCTCATCAGGAGGAGTACCAGCGTCAGTACGAAGCACTGGCTGCTGATCTGGATGCGCTAGATCAGGAGTATCAGGCAGTGGCTGCCAAGGCAAAGCAGAAGGAGTTTGTCGTCTCTCATAGTGCGTTTGGATACTTGGCCCATCGGTACGGTCTCACTCAGACATCGATCTCCGGGCTTTCTCCAGCCGATGAACCTTCTGCGGCGGAGTTGAAAGAGTTGGTTGAGCATGTGAAGGAAAATCAGGTAGAATATATCTTGTTTGAAACGCTTGCATCGCCAAAAGTGGCGGAGGTAATCGCTCGTGAAACAGGGGCGCAAACGGCAACATTAAATCCGTTGGAAGGCCTGACCGAAGCTGAGCAGCAGGAGGGGAAGGATTATCTCTCGGTGATGCGGGAAAACCTGCAAACCCTGCGCAAGGCGCTAGGAGTTGATGAGTAGTGGAAGGACAAAAAGCGGGAGGCGAGCCGGTTGTTCGGCTGTCTTCCGTCTCTTTTCAATACGATGGAAAAACGGTGCTGGATCAGATTGACTTCACCCTGCATAAGGGGGATTTCGTCGGGATTGTCGGCCCAAACGGGTCAGGCAAATCGACACTCCTCAAACTAATTCTCGGGCTGCTTGCACCGCAGCAGGGTGCGGTTGAGCTGTTTGGCCAGTCGCTGTCCCGTTTTCGTGACTGGTATAAGATCGGCTATGTAGCCCAGCAGGCGGCGCATGGCACCGGTGGATTTCCGGCTACGGTGCGGGAGGTGGTCATGTCTGGGCTGACCGGTAAGGTTGGCATGTTTCGCAGGTTGACCAAAGAACATCGGCGCCAGGCGGAAGAAGTCATCAACCGGGTCGGCCTTGGCGACAAGATCGATGCCCGGATCGGCTCACTATCCGGGGGACAGCGACAGCGGGTCTTCATCGCCAGGGCACTCGTATCAGAGCCGGAGCTGCTGATCCTCGACGAGCCAACCGTAGGAGTGGACCAGGAGTCAATCGAGCAGTTTTATCAACTGCTTCGCTCCCTCAAGGAAGAAAGTGGACTGACGATGATGATTGTGAGCCACGATATCGGCGTGATGACCCAGTGGGTGAACAAAGTAGCCTGCCTGCAGCGGCAGCTCCACTTTCACGGCAGTTCCGATGAGTTCGCCCACAAACAAGAGCAGGTGCTGCAGCGGATGTACGGGGAGTCGATTCGCCTGCTGACGCACCATCACTAGGCACATGACAGAGATCACGGGTGGGCACGCTGCCGGTGGAAGGAGAAATGAGGATGTTGGCTGACTGGTGGCAATATGATTTTTTGCGGTATACCTTGTTTTCTGGACTCTTGATTGGACTGATCTGTCCTGTTCTCGGTACGTTTCTGATTGTTCGCCGGCTGTCGATGATGGCAGACGGGTTGTCGCACGTTACCCTTTCTGGAGTGGCGGCCGGTATGTTACTATCAAAGAAAGTTTCCCTTTTCAGCGGGGTGAATCCGCTTTTTTTTGGAATGCTTTTCTCGGTGCTCGGATCGCTGTTTATCGAGCGTCTACGCAAGGTGTACAAGGCGTATCAGGATTTGGCGATCCCGATCACACTCTCAGCCGGACTTGGCTTGTTCACCGTACTGATCAGTATGGCGGACGGGTTTAACGCTGATCTGTATTCTTATTTGTTCGGCAAGATCGTAACCGTCACAATCGAAGATCTGTTCGCGCTGATAGGCGTTGCCAGCGCCGTGTTGATCACGGTATGGTTGATTTATAAAGAGTTGTTCACCGTCTCATTTGACGAAGAATTTGCCCGGGTCTCCGGGGTGTCATACCGCTGGATCAATCTCTGGTTTATGATTCTGGTAGCGCTGACCATTGCTGCTTCGATGCGGATCGTGGGCGTACTGCTGATCTCCGCGCTGATCACGCTTCCTGTGGCGGCCAGTCTGCAGCTTGCGACCAGTTTCAGGCAGGCTATCTTGCTGGCGATCTTGTTTGCCGAGACAGCTGTGCTGTCCGGCTTGTACGTCGCCTACCTGCTGGACTGGGCTTCAGGGGGGACGATTGTGCTGGCGGCGGTCTTGATCTTGCTTGTCGTGTTGGCTGCCAAAAAGCTAAGGGTACTGGTTGCACGCTAAACAGCACGAAAGGAGGAAGCGGCGTTGACAGTGGAGGAAGCTTTGCAAATCTTGAAAGAACGAGGATACAAATATACGGGCAAGCGGGAAGAGATGATTCGGATTTGTGCGGATGAGAAGCGCTACCTGTCGGCGAAAGAGATTATGGAACAGATGCAGGAGGAGTACCCCAACCTTAGTTTTGACACGGTTTACCGCAATCTCTCCACATTTGTCCAGTTGGGCATCTTGGAGGAGACAGAACTGGAGGGGGAAGGGAAGTTTCGCCTCGCCTGTTCCGCAGCGGGCCATCACCACCATGTGATCTGCACCATTTGCGGAAAATCTTCGTCGCTTCCTGGCTGTCCCATGACGGCGCTGCCCCATCTGCCGGAAGACTTTCACGTGACCGGCCACAAGTTTGAAGTGTACGGTACCTGTAAAGACTGTTACGGGACAGCCCATTCATAAGCGGTGTCGGGCTTGACCCATGATCTTCCTGGCAAAAAGGCATTGACAACCTTCTTTTCCAAACCCTAAGATAGGGATAAATACGGAAAGAAAGCGTTTTTACCACAGGCGTGTTACTGGGGAGACCAGGCATGAGCCGGGGGGAGCTCTATTCGTGCATTCGGAGGGAGTTTTACCGGCTTTTTTTGATCCCGAGAGGTACAGCGTTTTTCCGTAGGAAAGTGGTGACTCTCTCTTGACGATGTCCCGTAGCTATACGGTTCAGCGGGCGTTCAACAACAACGTCGTCCTAGTAAAAGAAGAGCCGAGAGGCATGGAGGTCATCCTGTTGGGAAAAGGGATTGGTTTCGGCAAAAAGCCGGGCCATGCCATCTCGATCGACGATGAGCGGATTGAAAAGAAGTTTCGCCTGGAAGACGAACAGCACATCAAACAGTACCATCATCTGATCAGTCAGGTGGATCAGGATGTGATTGGTCTGTCCGAAGAAATAATCGCCATGATTGCCAAGGAGTTTGCACCGGCGCTAAATGAGCACGTGCACCTAGCCCTGCCCGACCACATCCAGTTCGCCATCCAGCGGCTGCAAAACGGAATGGAGATCGTCAATCCGTTTTTGTTCGAGATTCAGACCTTGTACCCAAAGGAGTGCGCGCTGGCCCAACGGGCAGCGGAGCGGATTGAACGGGATTTTGGTGTGGAGATCCCGGAGAGCGAGGTGGGATTCCTCGCCCTGCATATCCATTCCGCAGCGACGCCGTTTCCCGTCTCTCGGACGGTGCGCTTTACCAACCTGATCAAGGAATTGGTTCAGCAGGTAGAGGAGCAGACGGGGACGAAGCTGCAGAGTGGCAGCATCGATTACGTCCGTTTGATCACACATCTGCGTTTTGCGATTGAGCGGATTAATCAGGGAAAGGCCGTGCAAAACCCGCTGCTGGACCGGGTAAAGACGCTGTTTCCGGAGGCTTATCAGCTTGCGGCCTCTCTAACGGCGAAGATCTCGCAGCGGCTGCAGGTCGAGGTACCGGAAGACGAGACGGGTTACGTCGCGATGCACCTGCAGCGGCTGCTGCAAATGCCGGAAGCATAAAACAATCAAACAACGGCGTGTTACTAGTTCGACTAGGCATGAGCCAAGAAGGGGATAAAAGGAGTAAGATTCCTTTTTCCTGCTTGGTTCATGCTTTTTCTTTTTTGGCTGTCATCAAGTGAAAGAAATCAGTAATGGAGGTCACAGATGCTGGGTAAATTATTCGCAAAAAAGAAAAATCATCGTCAGGTTGCCCTACTGGCACCGTTGTCTGGTCAAGTGATCGCATTGGAACAAGTACCTGACCCTGTCTTTTCGCAAAAAATGGCCGGAGACGGTGTAGCGATTGTCCCAACCGAGGGCAAACTGGTAGCGCCGATCGACGGAAAAGTGGTCTCTCTGCTCCAGACCGGGCACGCCGTCGGGTTGGCCAGCGAAGATGGCTTGGAGATCTTGCTCCATATCGGCATTGATACGGTGAAGCTCAACGGAAAGGGATTTACGCCCAAGGTACAGATCGGCGACCGGGTGGCAGCAGGAGAGGTGCTGATCCAGTTTGATCTGGAAGCGATCAAGGAAGCAGGGTTCTCGCTGATTACACCTGTGGTGATTACCAATGAACAGCAAGTGGTCAGCGACAAGACGTTCCATTCGGACATCGATGCACAAGCAGGTGTGACGGAAATCATCAACGTCACGTTGAAATAGAGTATTTTTACGACGTGTGCCTGGATGCGTTTTCAGCTTTTCACAAGACGCCAGAGGCGTTAAAGCGGCGATGCACCCAGGCAGACCAGTTTCACCAATTGGGGAGAAGGGGAAATCCAGATGATTCGATTTGACGTAGATGTGACGGTGGCAAGCGGCCTGCACGCGCGGCCTGCTTCCATGCTGGTGAACCGCGCCAAGCCGTATTCCTCTGTCATCACCTTAGTCAGAGAAGGGAAGAGGGCGGACGCCAAAAGCATCCTCGGTGTGATGGGCTTGTGCGTCAAGGCCGGAGAGCGGATTACCATCGAAGTGGACGGAGAAGATGAGCAGATCGCTGCTGAGTCGATCAAAGAGCTGTTTGTCAATCAGTTTGCTTGAATCCGCCCGTCCAGGGTATACCGATCCAGATATGCCAGTACAGCAGGTCTCTGCTATGGGCAGAGATGTGCTTGCTGATAGATTTCAATCCATGACAAAGGGGAGGTTTTTGTATGTTGGCTTTTTTGCAAAAGGTCGGGAAGTCGTTGATGCTGCCGGTCGCCACGCTGCCTGCCGCTGCCCTGCTGCTGCGGTTTGGTGCAATCAGCTATGAAAACGATTTCAAGTTGGGCGCGTTCGGAGCGTTTCTCGATCAATACGTGGCACCCTTTTTGCTCGCCGGTGGAGATGCTATCTTCGCGAACTTATCTCTCATTTTTGCTGTAGGCGTAGCGATTGGGTTTGCCGGGGACGCGGTGGCTGCATTGGCTGCTGTGATTGCTTATCAGGTGCTGGTCGCCGTACTTGGCAAGGTACCTGCTGCAATGCCGTTTATCAATGATGAAGTAACCCTGAACATGGGCGTGCTCGGCGGGATTCTCGCCGGGGGGATCGCCGCCTACATGTACAAACGGTACCATGACATCAAACTGCCGGACTGGTTAGGGTTCTTTGGAGGCAAACGCTTCGTGCCGATCGTCACCTCGCTTGCTATGGTCGTGATCGCCCTGCTGTTCGGATTGATCTGGGGGCCGGTTCAGGAAGCATTGGACGCTTTCGGAAACTGGATTGTCGGACTGGGTGCTGTCGGCGCCGGATTGTTTGGCTTCTTTAACCGTCTGTTGATTCCGTTTGGTCTGCACCATGTCTTAAACGCGATTGCTTGGTTCCAGATCGGCAGCTTTACCGATGCCGCAGGCAATGTGGTGCATGGTGACCTTCATCGTTTCTTCGCAGGCGACAAGACAGCAGGTATGTTTATGACTGGATTCTTCCCGATCATGATGTTCGCTCTGCCTGCTGCCGCGTTTGCGATTATTCATACGGCGAAGCCGGAGAAGCGGCTGGCCATTTCTTCGGTCTTCATCGGTACGGCGCTTGCTTCGTTCCTGACGGGGATCACCGAACCGATCGAGTTTGCCTTCATGTTTGTCGCGCCGCTGCTGTTCGTGGTACACGCCGTACTGACAGGGGTGTCGGCATTCCTGGTCACGATGTTGGGCATCAAGCATGGATTCGGCTTTTCGGCCGGTTTGATCGACTACCTGCTCAACATGCCGTTGGCCACGAATCCGTGGATGATCATTCCGATCGGTCTCGCTTTTGCGGTCGTCTACTACTTCCTGTTCCGCTTCCTGATCGTCAAGCTGAACCTCAGGACGCCCGGTCGTGACGACGATGAGGCGGATACCGCTGGGGACGGCGCCGCTGGTGTAACCGGTCTGACTGAGAAGGCTGCCAAAGTGCTGGCGGCAATCGGCGGCAAAGGGAACATCAAGGACGTCGATGCCTGCATCACCAGACTGCGTCTGGTTCTGCATAACGATGCGCTGGTTGATGAGAAAACATTGAAAGCACTGGGTGCAGCCGGAGTGCTCAAGCTGGGCCAAGGCAGCGTGCAGGTTGTATTTGGCACCCAGTCGGAGATGCTGAAAGATGAGATTCTCAAGCTGATGTAAGCTAGTATGAAGCAAGTCCAAGCAAGTGGTAATCAATCCTACGGAAAGGTGCAGACAAGCAGATGAAACGATTGTTGGATTGTACAGCGTCCGATTTTCAGAAGATGAACGGTCAGCAGTTGAAACAATCGATTAAGGCGGCGGAAGGAAGAGTGCTGCTGGCTGAAGTGATTGGCGCCGTTCCCCCCTTGTACGGAGGGGTGACGAACGCCGAGATAGCTGCTGCCTTTGGAGCTGATCTGATTCTGCTCAACATCTTCGACGTATTTGCTCCGTCGGTGGCAGGTCTGGAAGTGGACGATCCGCAAACGGTCGTCCAGCGCTTAAAGCAGTACACAGGACGGCCGATCGGACTCAATCTGGAACCGGTGGACCTTACCTTGTCAGCAGCGTCCCGTTTTGATCAACTGCCGCCCGGTCGAGTCGCCAGCGAGCGATCATTTGCCGAGGCCAAGCAATTGGGCTTTGACTTCATCTGTTTGACCGGCAATCCCAAGACGGGAGTGACAAATGCCGAGATCACCGCTGCCATTGCCAAAGCGCGGCAGGTGATGGGAGACGACACCTTGATTATCGCAGGCAAGATGCATGGTGCTGGTGTTGATGCGGAAGTGGGCGAATCGCTGGTTGGTGAAGCTGATATCGTCTCGTTTGTCGAGGCAGGTGCCGATGTGATTTTGCTCCCTTCACCGGGCACGATCCCTGGGATCACGTTGGAGGTGTGCCGGGAGATGGTTCGCACGGTGCACCGACACGGTGCGTTGGCCATCACGGCCACCGGTACCAGCCAGGAAGGCTCTGACGAGCAGACGATACGGCAGATTGCCCTCTACAGCAAGATGGCAGGTGCTGACCTCTACCACATCGGAGACGCAGGCTACATGGGAATTGCGGTTCCGGAGAACATCATGCAGTACTCCATCGTCGTCCGCGGCCGACGCCATACCTACGTAAGGATGGCCTCGTCTGTGATGCGATAGTCAGAAGCCCGCATTGATTCCTCCCTTTTCCAACACGAGTGTAGGAAAGGGAGGTTTTTTGTATTGGAGCGGAGACGGTCTTGACGGCTTCTTATGCTGGCACTGGCACGAGCGGAGCGAACCTGTTTTTCTCTTTCGCCCCCCACTATGGTTCGTCCAAAGCAAACCCCCCGACAGCGTAAGTCCAAGTTTTCCCCTGGCGTTTTTTCTCCTAGGCTGGAATCTGCTTGTACCGATCTTCACAAGCTGATCATTTGGTGCAGATTTGCTATAATGAGTGCAGCATCAACCACCGTGAAGAGAGAAGGACGCGATGATGATACCGAGATACCTTGTCAATTTTGATCTAGACCGCATGCGCCGGGAGCGAACAGATGTCGTTGTTGTCGGGGCAGGGATCGCGGGCCTATATACGGCGCTGCAAGTAAGTACGTATGCGGATGCCATATTGATCAGCAAGAAAAAACTGGATGACAGCAATACAAGATGGGCGCAAGGCGGGATCGCCGCCGTAACAGCCAAATCAGACTCGCCGGCATTGCACCGGCAGGATACGCTGGTCGCTGGTGCCGGACTCTGTTCCGACGAAGCGGTCGAAGTACTGGTCCACGAAGGACCGGAGCGGCTCAAAGAACTGATCGAATACGGAACACAGTTTGACAAGGACGATCAGGGGCGCTATGAGTTGACACGCGAAGGAGCCCACAGCAAGCGGCGTATTCTGCATGCGCAGGGAGATGCGACGGGAGCGGAGATCGTCCGCGCCCTTTCAGAGCGGGTGCGGGAGACACCGAGGATTACCGTGCTGGAAGATCATTTTGTAGTCGATGTCGTCACACATGAGGAACAGTGTGTCGGCGTCCTGGCCATACCGCCGGACGGCGAGATGTTTTTTATCCAATCCAATGCGACCGTCCTGGCTACGGGCGGCGCAGGCCAGTTGTACCGCTATACCACCAATCCCGATATTGCCACTGCTGACGGGATCGCGATGGCCTATCGCGCCGGAGCCGATATCAAGGATGTAGAGTTTATCCAGTTCCATCCGACCGCTCTCTACTATCCGGGTGCACCCCGTTTTCTGATCTCCGAGGCTGTTCGCGGCGAGGGAGCGATCCTGCGCAACATCAACGGGGAACGCTTTATGGAGCAATACCACCAGCAAAAAGAGCTGGCGCCGCGCGATGTTGTGGCGAGGGCGATCGTGGCAGAGATGGAGAAGACCAACTCCGCTTACGTCTATCTCGATATTACTCACGAGCCGGAAGAATTGATCAAGCATCGCTTTCCAACGATTTACAAATTCTGTCTGCAGTACGGATTGGATATGGTCACGGACTGGATTCCGGTAGCTCCGGCCTGCCACTACATCATGGGAGGTGTCCGTACCGACTTGCACGGAGAGACCGCGACCAGCCGTCTGTTTGCCTGCGGCGAAGTCTCCTGCACAGGGGTGCATGGAGCAAATCGGCTGGCCAGCAACTCGTTATCGGAAGCCGTTGTGTTTGGCCACCGGATTGCCGAACGGATCAAGCAGCTCGCACCACGGGAGTCGCTGCCGCCGATCCGGTTTGAACAACCGCGTGAGCATCGCCCTTCCAATCCGATGCAGCAGCGTGTCAAACTGCAGAAGCTGATGCTGCGCCATGTCGGTTTGAAGCGGCACGAAAAGGGGCTGCGTAAAGCAAGTCATGAAATGGAGCGGATGAAGCGGTTGTTCCACTATGAACACCACACCAAGGAAGCATTTGAATTCCTCAATCTGCTCAATGCGGCATTGCTCACGACTCATGCAGCTCTGCTTCGCGAAGAGAGTCGCGGCGGCCATTATCGCAGTGATTTTCCGCAAAAAGATGATTTGATCTGGCGCAAGCACATTATTCAATCGATCAAGGACGGGGTTCGAGAAGAGGGGAGTATAGGTCATGTGGAGTAAGTGGGAGCTGCAGCGCAAACTGGAAGAGTGGCTTCAGGAAGATATCGGTTTTGGAGATATCACGACAAATAGCACGATTCCTGAACAGGAGCAGGGTACAGGGATCATCTATGCCAAAGAATCGGGAGTGATTGCCGGGCTTGCTGTTGCAGAGCAGGTGTTTCATCTGATCGACTCGTCGCTGGTTTTCCGCCGGCTGGCAGAAGAGGGAGACTGGGTGGAAAAGGGAGCTTCTCTAGCCGAAGTGGAGGGATCGGTTCGCTCCATCCTCAGCGGTGAGCGGCTAGCTCTTAATCTGCTGCAGCATCTGTCCGGTATAGCAACCCGCACCCATCAGTATGTACAGGCGATTGCCGGTACCAAAGTAAGGCTGGTTGACACTCGCAAGACGACACCGGGCATGCGGATGTTGGAGAAGTATGCCGTCCGTGTCGGCGGCGGGCATAATCATCGCTACGGTTTATACGATGCCGTATTAATCAAAGACAATCATATCAAAGGGGCAGGCGGGATTGGCAATGCGGTTTTGGCCGCACGAGCAGCGATCCCGCACACGATGAAGATTGAAGTGGAGACCGAGACGCTGACCCAGGTGCAGGAGGCGCTCGATGCCGGAGCTGACATCATCATGCTGGACAACATGCCGACTGACGTGATGCAAGAGGCCGTACAACTAATAAACGGCCGGGCGGCAGTGGAAGCATCTGGAGGGGTTACCCTGGAAACGATCGAGTCGGTAGCCAAGACGGGTGTTGATGTGATCTCAGTCGGAGCGCTTACCCATTCGGTTCGTGCCCTTGACATTAGTCTTGACTTAAATCAGAGGAAGCGGTAGAGGGGTTTTCAACGATGCTGATGGTCATCGACGTGGGGAATACCAACATGGTGTTAGGTTTGTATATAGAGGAAGAATTGAGCTATCGTTGGCGGATGGCGACAGACCGCAACAAGACGGAAGACGAGTACGGCATGTTGGTGCGTAGCTTGTTTGGCAGTGTCGGCCTCTCTTTTGCACAAGTGGAAGGCGTAATCGTCTCCTCTGTCGTACCGCCGCTTAATCATGCGATTGAACGCATGTGCACGAAGTATTTCCACCAGAAGCCGCTGATCGTGGGACCAGGGGTCAAAACCGGTCTCAATATCAAATCAGAGTATCCCCGTGAAGTAGGGGCGGACCGTATTGTGAACGCAGTTGCCGGGATCCACTACTACGGGACCCCGCTGATCGTCGTCGATTTCGGCACGGCGACGACCTTCTGCTACGTCGATGAACATGCTCGCTATCTAGGTGGGGCGATTGCCCCCGGCATCGGGATCTCCACAGAAGCATTGGTCAGCCGAGCGGCCAAACTGCCGCGGATCGAACTGACAAAGCCGACCAGTGTTGTTGGCCGAAACACAGTCGCTTCGATGCAGTCGGGGATTTACTACGGCTTTATCGGTCAGGTGGAGGGCATTGTCAGGCGGATGAAGGCAGAGGCGAACCGGGAACCGCATGTGGTGGCAACGGGCGGTTTAGCTGATCTGATCGGCAGTGAGACCGACTGTATTGACACAGTGGACGCTAACTTGACATTGAAGGGGCTGCGGCTGATCTACGAGCGAAACAAATCGTAGCTTCTCCTTTTTTCCCCTCACCAAAGACAAGTAGGGTGGCTGCAGCTATATGAGCTGCAGCTTTTGTATTCATAATAGGCATGTCAACCTCTTTTCCATCTAGACCAATAATTATTAGATAGTTTGGAAAATTGTCAAAATGGGTATCTCCTAACTAAAGGGGGAATGTCGTAGTGAATCTATCCATTCGCAGCAAATTATTCTTGATCTCATTACTCTTATTAGTTGTGCCTACACTGATTGTTGGAATGATTGGCTATCAGCAGTCCAAATACGCCCTTGATCAGATGGGGCAAGTAACCTTGCAAAACGCGGTCAAACAAACCATCGGGCTGATCAAAGCGCTTGATGAGGAAGTAAAAGAGGGACATATCTCACTTGAGGAAGCGCAGGAAAGAGTAAAGGTAGCCATCCTGGGCGAGAAAACAGCAGATGGCAAGCGGCCCATTCAGAAAGAGATCAATCTTGGACCCAATGGCTACCTCTATATTCTTGATGAAAAAGGGCTGCTGTTGGCTCATCCATCCTTGGAGGGACAGAGCTTGTGGGAGTTGCAGGACGCAGATGGAACCTTTTTTATACAGGAAGTGGTCAAACAAGCTCGAAACGGAGGCGGATTCACCCACTACCCCTGGGAACTTCCCGGGCAAAGCGACCTCGCTATAGAGCAGCGGCAGATCGCTCCCAAAATCGTCTATTCCGCACAGGATCCGTATTGGGGCTGGGTTGTGGTTTCCGGTTCCTACATGATGGATTACAATTCGGGAGCCGACGCGGTACTGTATGCTTTACTGGTCGTGCTGAGTGTTTGCTTGCTGATCGGCATCATTTTTATTTCTCTCTTTTCCAGACAAGTCTCCCGGCCATTGATTCAGATGTCGGCCGCAGCCAAACGCGTCTCGGAGGGAGATCTAACCGTTGAGCCCCTAAAGGTAGCCTCAAAAGATGAACTGGGTCAACTTGCGAGCGGTTTCAACACCATGATGGAAAACATGCGCGACCTGCTTACAAAGGTCGTAGAATCTACGCACCACGTGGCGTCCACATCAGAGCAGTTGTCCGCCTCGGCAGAGCAGACCGGAAAGGCAGCGGAACAGATTACCCAGTCGATCCAGGAGATCGCGACAGGTTCGGAGACTCAACTGTCAGGTGTGGAGAAAACGGAACGGGCGGTACACGAAATAACGGACGGCATCCGACATATCGCGACGACGGCTGCAGTTGTAGCCGAAGCTTCCGCCCATTCCGCCGTGCAGGCGGAGGCAGGAAATCACTCCCTGCAAAAAGTGGTTCAGCAGATGGAGTCGATCACCCGCTTGGTAGGGGAGTCGGATCATACGATCATGCGTCTGCTGGAGCGCTCTGCCGAGATCGGTGAGATCTTGGAAGTGATCCGCGGAATTGCTGGACAGACCAATATGCTGGCGCTGAATGCGGCGATCGAGGCGGCGAGGGCTGGTGAGCTGGGTAAAGGATTTGCGGTGGTTGCCGATGAAGTGCGCAAGCTGGCCGAGCAGTCCGAGCAGTCGTCACAAAAAATCGCCGATCTGATCCATGAGATTCAGGAGGATACGTCAGCCTCCGCCGTCTCTATGGGGCAGATCCAGCAGGAAGTAGGCCAGGGTATGGAAGCCGTGAGCGACACGGAAGGAAAGTTCCGGGCGATCGTAGAATCGCTGCAGCAAGTATCGGAGCAGGTCAAAGAGGTCTCAGCCGTTGCCGGACAGATGTCTGCCAACACCGAGCATGTCTCGGCAACAGTAGGCGAGATCACCCGCATTGCGCGCGATTCGGCGGACAGCGCCCAAAATGTGGCGGCTGCTGGAGAAGAGCAGTTGGCATCGATGGAGGAGATTACGTCGTCCTCCCATACATTGGCGCAGATGGCGGAAGAACTGGGTAGACTGGTCGGTCGATTTAGAGTGAGTTGACAGGTGCAGCGTGCGATAACCAATTCGTTACTGGCATGGACGACCATGGATGAATATGATATGATAACCACATCACAAACAATCTCGGGTATAATCCCGCATCGGGAGGTGGGCATGATGAAAAACGCACAGGTGATTGTTGGAGGAAACCAATATACAACTGCTTTTTCGCTGCCCACGATTGCATCGACTGGACAAAACGTGTGATCCACCTTTCACAGAGGTGTTTCATCGATTATCTGCAGGCCATGGGCAGCGATGCCCATGGCTTTTTATATGGAAGGGAGGATTACAGTCTTTCCGTCCTCCTCATCCGTTCTACTTCATCTTGATCCGTTCAACACTTTTTTGGGAAACCAGGGTGAAGGAGAGCGGGAGAGGACAGACTGACAGTCCTACTCCTTCGTAAACGATAAGCCACGGTTATACACTCGTGGTTTTTTTCGTGGAAAAGCAGTCTCACTCATCATTTAGAAAGGGGAGAGGTTTTATGGAAGCTTGCATAGATCGAAAAGCGGCAGCTCACTTCGTTGCAAAAACGAAGCATCACTTGCAAACCCAAGAAACTCAAGGAGGAATCCACAGTGGAATTGCGGACGTTAGGATGGAGTCACTTTTTTCAACAAGCGTTTGCCCCGTATCAGGAGCAGGGCTTCGTCCCAGGCAGGGTAGCGTTGGAGCATCAACACCTGTACCGTGTCTATAGCGAGTATGGAGAACTGCTGGCGGAGATCGCCGGAAAGATAAGACATATGGCCAGCGGGCGGGAGGATTACCCTGCTGTCGGAGATTGGGTCGTGCTGCGTGCACGTCCCGAGGAACAGCGGGCGACGATTCAGGCGATTCTGCCGCGCATCAGCAAGTTTTCGCGCAAAGCAGCGGGGCGGACGTTGGAAGAGCAGATCGTCGCGGCCAATGTAGACACGGTCTTTCTGGTCAACGCGCTAAACCATGATTTCAATCTGCGCAGGATGGAGCGGTACCTGATCCTGGCCTGGGAGAGCGGAGCCAATCCAGTCATTGTGTTGAGCAAGGCTGACCTATGCGCTGAGCGGGAACAGCGGCTGCAAGAGGTAAACAGCATCGCCTTTGGTGTCCCGGTTCATTTAGTGAGTTCCGTAAGCGGAGAGGGGATCAACGAGCTGTTTGCCTATGCGCAGGAGGGGCAGACAGTGGCACTGCTCGGTTCGTCCGGCGCAGGCAAGTCGACACTGGTCAATCGACTGTACGGAGAAGAGATCCAAGAGGTGCAGGAGGTGCGGCAGAAGGATGACCGCGGCCGTCATACCACGACGCATCGGGAGATGATTTTGCTGCCTGGCGGCGGACTGTTGATCGATACGCCAGGTATGCGTGAGCTGCAGCTCTGGGATGCGGATGAGGGGTTTGGCGACGCCTTTGAAGACATAGAGGCACTGGCTGCTGAGTGCTACTTCCGCGACTGCAGTCACCATAGCGAACCGCGCTGTGCGGTCAACGCAGCGATTGAGGATGGGCGTCTGGAGCGCTCACGATTGGACAGCTACCGCAAACTGCAGCGGGAATTGGCTTATCTGGCGAGAAAAGATGATCGCAAAGCGCAGGCTGCCGAGAGGGAGAAGTGGAAAAAAGTGTCTCAGCAGTTGAAGCAGCAAAAACCGCATCGGAATCAGTAATAAGTGTTACGCCCTTCTTAAATCGGCTCTCCGAGCAGATTAGGAAGGGTTTTTCCGTTCGTAGGAGAAGTTCCAAGCGACAACAGCGCACAACGTGGTCGAACCACATGCAGTGCACAGCGGGTCTGGTGCAGCGGATGGACGAGAGATATGGGAGAAGACTACGCAGGTATAAAGGGATTGACGAACCAGAAAAAATCATAATAAGATATATTTGGAAGTATAGGAGTAATTATCCTTGTGGACAAGGCGTGCCTCTGCTTCTTTTTCGCAATAATTATTTGAATATTCCATCTAATGCTCTGCTTCCGTATTGTTGATGCGTCGCAAAACCGCTGTCGAGGGGGTGTGAAAGTTCAGGATTTTACAAAGGAATGCCTGTTTGTGAGGGATGGTGACCAGTACTCTTGATTGAGGGAGGAGATTGGCATGTTGCGAAAAAGCGCTGTCCTGTTGTTTACCTTTTTGTTCACCCTGGTACTCGTATCCTCAACGGTATTTGCCGGCTCAGTTCGAATCATCATCGGCACGCCAGGGGTTCCGGGAACCTGGTACGCGGGGGAAACACCTGCCAACCTTGATCCCACAAAACCTGTGCTCCTGTTCGTACAGGGGCTTAATTCCGCAGCCAGCACGTGGTGGGACAACAACGACATGTATGAAACCGCTTACGAATCCGGGTATCAGACTGCGTTTGTGGAGCTGAATGATTCGGCAGGTACGCCAAAAAACATGTGGAACAATGGGCTGCTGTTGGCCGAATTGATCCAAAAGGTGAGCGACTACTTTCAAAAGGAGATTGTGATCGTGGCCCACAGCAAGGGAGGCATTGATACGCAAGCAGCACTGATTCACTACGGAGCCCATCCCTATGTCTCACGGGTGATCACTCTGGGCAGCCCGCATCACGGTTCGCAAGTGGCCAACCTCGCCTACAGTTCATGGGCAGGATGGCTTGCCGACTTGATCGGGCAGCAGAATGAAGCGACGTATTCGCTGCAAACCGGTTATATGAACTACTTCCGCGAGGTAACCGATTCGCACGAGAACAGAAGCAAGAACTCCTATTACACACTGGCTGGAGACAACTGGTACTCATCGATATTCGACCCCTTGTTTATGGGGGGCTTGTACCTGTCGGCGTACGGTGACAACGACGGATTGGTTACGGTCGAGAGCGCCCATCTCCCCTATGGCAACATGCTGCGGATCGGTTCGTGGAACCATTCGGAAATCAAGGAGGGCGGCGAGACTTTTGCCCTGTTTGAGCCGCACGTCACTGGGATCGGTGTGATGAGCGACCAGCAGACAGCGGTCAGGAAAAGCAAGCTTCACAAGGCGGTGACCAGCGATCTGTTTGTACGCGGCGGGGAGTTTTCTGGTGAGGTGGAGGAGGTGTTTTTGGTCGAAAACGACGTTAACGAAGTAACGATCGATTGGCTAAGCGCTCATCCTGTGGAGCAGATTGAGCTGATTACTCCTGAAGGAAAGCGTAGTCAGGCTGACGTGGAGTCGTTTCAAGACGATATGATGTTTAAAGGTGCCTGGCACCACGTGGTGAAAATCAAAAATCCTGGGCAGGGGGAATGGGGAATACGCGTTACAGCACCGAATTCGGAGGACAACGCGTATCTGATGACGGTTCACTACGACTCCGATTTGTCTGAAAAGATCAACATTTCGAAAAAGGGGAATAAGTGGAGCGTCCAGTCTGACGATAGCGTTGTTCGAGATGATCAGGTGGTTGCGGAGTACCGAGTAGAGTTTAGACCGGAAAAGCAGAGAGGAAGCTTTGGAAAGAGGATCAGCAAACGGTTCAGCGGCGAAGAGGGAATCTCCTTCGCGCAGGGGGAAGCGGGGATCTACAATGTAACCGTTGATATTCAAGGGGTAACGGCAGAAGGTGTGCCCTTTGCACGAACGATTCTGGAAAACGTGTACGTCGATGAGAAAGGCAACAGGTATTAGAGGGAAGAGTGGCGTCTAACCCTAGAGCTGTGATGCGGTTCGGAAACAAGGGTGACGTAAAGAATCTGATATTACCGCCTGCATAAATATGATTACCAAGGAGGGGACTCCCCTTCCTTTTTTCATTGGATTTTACTATTTTTCCTTCTAGAACCTTACATCATCATTCATATGGGATCATGATTCGCTTGGACTGGGTAGAAGTAGAAATAATCCAACTTCTCTTTTCATCCATCTTGAGCCCGTTGCGGCTCTTTTTTTTGTCCTATCACCCTCATGTATCCTTCCAGTAACAGGATAAACAAAAGGAGGAAGGACCTTGCATCGCAATATGCCTGTGGTTCACCCGGTTCGGATCGCTGCTGTGCTGCTGCTTGCTGGAGCGATCTCGCTGGCCAGCTACCAGATCCTGCGGCCAGAGACGTTTTCGTATGTCAAAGTACGCGATGGTGTGACGGTAGAGGCTGGCCAAACGCTGCAGTGGGAACAGCTCGAGGAGGGTGTGCTTACGATAGGCGGATTGTTTGTCGATCACAGCGGGTTGCCGCCAGGCTTGATTCCGTGGTCGGAGGCGGAGCAGTATCTGGAGCTGGCGCTAAATCGGCGGGTACATGGAGCCTCGCCGTTGTTGATCAGTGACTTTATTCCAGCGGGAGGAGATGAGCTGGATCTGGTTGCCGACGAGTCGATGACCGGGCTAAGCATCCCGGTCGACAATGTGATCGGAGTGACGCCGCAGCTGGCCGTTGGCGACAGAGTCCATGTATACGCCTCATTTGAAGACGAGCAGGGCGCTCATACGGGGCTGCTGCTGCAAGATATGCCGGTGATGGTTGTTCAGCGTGAGTGGGATGGTGCTGTAACGGAGCTGGCGGCGGTGACGATCGCGCTCACTCAAGAGGAGGCTGTGCTGTTAACACATGCGCTGCACTATGGGAAGATCCGGCTCGGCAAGGCATTTGTACGGGAGCAAGCAAGGCCCGGCATCGGTGACAGAACATTCGCGGCGGCTTTGATAAGGACGCAAAAACGCTGGGATCGTACAGGAGGAGATGGGGAATGAACACTGAGCGACGTCGATTGTTGCTGATTGATCAGGACGTTGTGATGATCAGCGAGTTGAAGCAGAAGCTGGCAGAGAGCGAACATCTGGCAGTGTGCGGAGAGGTACAGCGGTCTGATGATCTGCTTCAAGCGATACAAAGAGGACAGCCAGAGGTCGTGATGGTAGGCAGTTTGACCGACGTGGATCTCGGTTTTCTCTGTCAGCAGATTCGTTTTTTCTACCCCCAGATCGTCTGTATCGCCGCTTGTTCCGTTCGGGAGTCGCACTGGGAGCCGTTTTTGCGAAATCTCGGGGTATGGGTGATCAGCAAGCCGGTACAGGCTGCCCAATTGGAGATGATGGCTGTCCACCTGTCTAGAAACCATGATCTAACCGGCCAGCCTTCACTGCCGTCCACTCCAACACTTGGGCAGCAAGCCGCGGGCAGTTGGGGAACCATCGACCAGGGGATGCCTGCCACCCTACCTCCCAAACCATCCAAAGAGAAGCATTTGATTACTGTGTACGGACCCAAAGGAGGCGTCGGCAAGACGTTTTTATCACGGGAGTTGGCGATCTTTTTTTCCTTGCAAAAAGTGAACGGACGCCGGTTGAAGGTGCTGGCCGTCGATTTCAACTTGGACCTTGGCACGATTGCTACTTCGCTCAATCTTGCTCGCCGCCCCAATCTCTACAACTGGGTGCAGAATATCGATGAACAGTTGATTGAAATGGTGAAGAAGGAAGGGCGTGACCCTACTGAGGTGGCCCACGGTGAGTGGCAGGAGTATAGTGCGCTCTTGCGCCTTTCTCCGGAAGATGTGGAACAGTATGTCGTGACTCATCCCGAGTCAGGGCTCCATGTGCTCACCTCACCCCGAGATATCCGCCACAGCTTTGAGATTAAGGACTACCACTTGTATATCATCCTGGAGACACTGAAGCAAAGCGAGTACGACGTGATCCTGATCGACACGGCGCCGGACACGACGGACGCGACCATCCAAGCGCTGTTTTTTGCCGAACGGGTAGTGATGGTAGGCAATCCGGTCGTTGATGCGATCGAAAACATCCAGCGCATGCTGAAGCTGCTAAGGGAAGCCGATTACCCCGAGGAGCGGATTGAGATATGCATGAACCGTCTGCAGCGCAAAGAGATGTTTACGCTGGAGGAAATCAGAGCCTATTTTCAGCTTCATCCCGGAAAGGAGCTCTACACCATACCGGATGATGCCGAGGTGAAACGTACGATCAACACCGGCATACCACTGCTGCTTGCCTCCGGCCGTTCCGCAGCAAGGGAAGCGGTGGCCGAACTGGGGCGTTCGTTGATTCCCTCCCTTGCGGAGAGGCAAGATGAAAGGGTCGAAGGGAAATCGCGCAAACCGAAGGAGCGCTCTTTTTTGTTCAAACTGTTTCAAAGATAAGGGGGAACCTATGACGTTTGACCGCAAAAGCCTGCTTGGTCTCCATCCGCCTGTCCGTGCCACGATCTCGGACATTCGTCGTTCAGCGGGGGAGGAGGCGCGGGCCCAGCAAAAATCCGCCAACAGACTGCAAAGTGATACAGGAGCGGCAGACAATACGATGTGGCACCTATCCGCCGAACAGCTTGCCGAGATCAAGATGCAGATCGTGGAAAAGCACGGTCGGAGGCTGTGGGAGGAGAAGCAGAATCAGTCGTATCTGGAAGAGATAGCGGGGGAGATTCGCCTGTTGTTGGAGATGAGAACAACCCTGACCAGTCATCAGTTGGATGTAGAGGGGAAGCGATTGTTGCACGAACTGATCGGCTGGGGCCCGCTTGATGGGCTGCTGGAAGATCAGGATATATCGGAAATCCTGATCCATCGCTATGACTATGTGGTGGTGGAACGAAAGAGCACCGGACGCATTGAACGACTGCAGCAGCAGTTGTTTCGCGATGAGGAACAATTGCTGCGGCTGATTGAACATATCGCTGCCACCATGGGTCGGGAATTTAATGAGAGCAAAGCGGAAATGCATACCCAACTACCCGACGGTTCACGGATCGCTGCCGTTCACCGATCGATCTCGCCCGATGGGCATATGTTGACGGTCCGCAAGCATCGTCACCTGCTAACAGAAGCCGAATACCTGCAGTTGGGCTCCATCTGTGAGCCGGTACTGCAATTCTTAAAATGGTCGGTCGGGCTGGCTCGTGCTTCCGGTATCGTCAGCGGCGGCACCGGGTCTGGCAAAACCCATCTGCTTAACCTCTTGTCCCACTTTATCCCCGAGCACTTGAGTGTGATTACGATTGAAGACGTATTGGAAATGCAGTTTCAACATCCGTATGTGCGGCGTTTTCTCTCCAAACCTGCCAACTATGAGGGCAAGGGCGGCTTTTCCATTCGCGACTGTGTTCGTCTCTCCCTGCGAAAGCGACCGGATGTAATCGTGGTGGGGGAGACGCGCGGCGCCGAGATCGTCGATATTCTATGGGCGATGAACACCGATCATCCGGGGAGCTGGAGTACCGCCCATGCCAACTCACCCCGTGCGTTAATCGATTCCACTCTGCCGATCTTGTTTGCCAAGGCTGATGAACACTACAACAGCGACGAGCGAAACCTGATGATTGGTTCTGCGCTCGACCTGATTGTTCAGGTGAAGCGGTTTGAAGAGGACGGCAGCCGCAAAGTGGTGGCGGTTACAGAGGTGATCGGAACAGGCGGTGCACATGATGAGCAGATACGTCGCGCCGGCAGCGTGAAGCAGATCGTTCCCAATCGGGTTTATCTCCAGGATATCTACGTGTTTCAACCGACCGGGCTCGTCGGAGGCAAAGTGGTAGGGGAATACAGATGGACGGGTTACAAACCGGAGCGAATGATCCGCAAGTGGCTTGCCAAGGGTCTAACCCGTGAGGAGGCCGATCAGGTCTTTTTTTCCACACCGGTCCGGGTGTGAGGAATGCAAAGAGGGGTGAGCAGCAGCGATGGTTGGCATGTTATCGGTTATCATCGGCCTTTCTGCTGCCATAGTGATGCTTCCCAAGCGCATGTTAGGTCGACAGGTGATGGGAGAGCATACCGCAGTCCATGCGTTGCTCAGGCAGCGAAAAAGTGCCGCTGAACGATTTGCATGGTGGCTTGAAAAGAGGCGGGCTGGCTTTTCAGCCGTGCAATACCTGCTTTTGTGCCTGCTCTCAGGTGGAGGTACGTATTATGTATCACTGCTCATTCTACAGTCTTGGTGGATGAGCCTGCCTACTTTTTTGGCCGGAATTCTGATTTGCGAGCGGCTGATCGGGATCCGACAGGCCAAACGCATCGAGCGGTTCGAAGAGGGCAACATCCGTGCCCTGCGTATCATGGCCAGTTCGCTCCGCACCTCACCTTCTTATCGGAAGGCATTTGAAATGATTGCCTGCAGTCCCTATGTACCGAAGGATGTTCGGACCGAGTACGCTCGAATCGTAGAGCTGGTAAGCGGGCAAGTGCCGTTGGAGGCGGCACTGCAAGATCTGCAAGCACGTACGGGTTCCGGTGATATCGGCTATCTGGCGACGATTGTTCTCGTGCAGCGGGACAGCGGAGGAGATATGGCGAAAACGCTGGATTTGGCGGCATCGTCCATCTTGCGCAGGAAGCAGCTGCAGCGGAGGCAACGGGCGGCGATGTCGCAGCTTTTGGCTCAGGTGAATCTGCTCAGCACTATGCCGTTTCTCTTTGTGATTACGCTTTATCTGAACAACCCGGCCCACTTTGAGCCTCTTACGCAGACAATAGGCGGGAGGCTGGCGGTATTGGGATGTTTCCTGTCGATTTTGCTGGGAGGAGAACTGATTCGTTTTTTGGCGCTTCGTCCGTTTCGGCAGAGAGGAGAGTGGTGATGCTCACGAGTTGGTTGATTGGATTGGGTGTGCTGTTATGGTTTGGTCCATCCTGCCTGACAGAGAGGAACGAGTACCAGAGGTTGTTGGATCGTGTCGAGTCGGAACAGGTACAGCAGTTTACGCAGTTGTTTAAAGACGCTTCCGTGCGAAGCTGGCCGTGGATGATCCGTTTGCGCAAAGACCAACGTTTGCGCGAAAAGCTATCCCGTCTCGTCGGATTGGATCTGGAACGTACGGCCGATACGCTCTCGCGCTTGCGGTTGGCGGTCAGTGTGGAAGAAATTCTGCTTGTCCGTCTGGGAGGATCGATCATCCTGCTCGGACTGCTGTTTTATACGGCTGCTTTGTACAGTTGGCAGAAAACGATATCGACAGTGGACGTGCTTCCGCTTTTGGGCGGCTTGGGTTTTTTCTTGTGTCCCACGTGGCTGTTGAATCGGTTGGACGATCGGGCGAAACGGCAGATTCGTTCACAAGTCCCTGCTTTTTTTAGTATTGTGCAAGCGTTGGTGGAAGCGGGGATGCCGATTTACGGTGCTGTGATGGCCACGGCAAAGCGGGCCCGCAGCAGGTTGGGACGGGAATTGGCTTCGCTGGAACTGGCCGAAAAGCGGCACGGCAATTGGCGCAGGGCATTGGAGGAGTTGGCTTTTCGCTGGAGTGTGGACAGCCTGATGTCGATTGCAGCCGATATCGATGAAGCGATTACAAAAGGGACGAGTATTTCTGAACTGCTTGCCATGCATATAGAAGAGCATCTGCGGCAGCAGGAAGACGAAGCGGCGGCACAGGTAAATCGTCTGACGGTTCGGCTTTTGCCGCTGCTGATTGTGTGCATGGGTGTACCGCTGTTGTTTTTGGTAATGGGGCCGTCATTTATCGGCATTCGCGAGCAGTTGTAGATCGGAAAACGGGGTCGTGCTGACAGCTTAGTCACCTGCCATTTTTACAATGGATTTGTACCCCGCAAAAATATTTTGCGAGACTCTCTATCTTTTGGGAGATTGGGAGTAACAAGAAAGGAGGATGAATGATGGGGCATGCTGTCGCCGCTTACGTACGTCGTTTCTATCGAGAAGAGGAGGCCGTGACAATTGTAGAGATGGTGATTATCGTCGCCGTCATCTTGATCCTGTTGATTCCCACTCTGGCCGAGCTCGGGGAGGCACAGGACGAAAAACTGAAAGAACTGAAAGAAAAAATCAGCAAGTGACGATTCCGGCTGTCTACCTGTTTGGGTTCTTACTGGTTGCAGCGTGTTGGGATTGGCGGTTTCGAAAGGTACCCAATGCATTGCTCTTTCCCTCCATGCTGCTGGGGATCAGCTACCAGATATGGATTGGAGGAGGGTGGCGGTCCGCAGGGGGCGTTGGCATCGCCTTTGTCCTCAGCTTTTTGCCTGTTGTACTCCGCAGCATGGGCATGGGAGATCAAAAACTGCTGATGGCTGTTGGAGCATGGACAAGCGGGCAGGTTGTGTACACGTTGTTTCTTCTCTCCCTTTTGATCGGTATGTGCCTGCTGCTGTGTCGTCCGCATCGGTGGCGATCGCTGCATGACAACTTGTTGCGATTGTCAGCAGGATGGCTGGCTCATCGTCAGATTTGGCTGCCGAGCCATGAGCAGTCAGCAATGGCTTTGCCCTATGCCGTCTGTCTGTTTCTTGCCTTCTGCCTCTGGAGCTGGGAGGGCGCAGGATGGGGGTAAGAGAACTCAGCCGACTGCTTCGATCTGAGCGGGGAAGTCAGCTGTTGGAGTTCATCTTTGTCATGCCGCTGCTCTGGTTTTTGTTCTTGTTCGCCGTTGACCAGTTTTCCCTGCTGTACAACCGGCAAAAAGTACTGGCAGCTGCATATGAAGCAGGGCGAATCGCGTGTCTGCAGCCTAACTTCGGTTTAGCTCGTTATCACGCCGAACAGAGAGGGCTTGCAGAGCTGGACGATACGATCGGTGCTGAACAGGCGGAGATTCGGATTGTACCGGAAGGGAGATGGCGGAAGGGGAACCACATCAAAGCAGTGGCCATTCTTACTTTTAAGCAGCCTGCATCTGGAGGAGAGCAGCGCATCGTCGAATCCTACCATATGATGATCGAGAATGCGGGGGGTTTTGACCGTGACTAGAAAATCACTGGTTCATCTGGCTATGGAAGAGCGGGGAACGGTAGTTGTCACCGCGCTCTTTTTCTTTTTGTGCCTAGGCGGCTTTTGCTCACTGCTGCTGCTAGTCGGACAGGCAGGATTGGTAGAGATGAGAGCGCAGCAGACAGCCGATCTCGTCAGCAAAGGTGCTCGCGCGGCCGGCAAATGGACTTATACGGCGGAAGACGGGCAGCGGCGAACGATATTATTTGCGACGAAGCTGGAGGCAATACAGCATGGAGCAAAGATCGTGCGCGGCGCCAGAGAGGAAGCAGCGATTTTGCTTAGCCGCAACAGAGCCGGGTTTCCACAATCGGTAAAGAATTTGTCGGCCATCCACCAAAAAGGGGAACGACGCTACCTTTACCGACAGGGAATCTACCACATTGTGCTGCAGTTGGAAAGTGATTGGAGCTTATTTTGGCAGTCTGTTTCGACAGGGCTGCACCGCGTGTCCCAGTCAGGTTTGTAGCCAACGTGTCGCATGAAGGCGTTATCCGCAAATAGTCCTATTATTTTTGTCCTAATTTGTCGTGTTAGGGTAGAGTAAAAGGAAATGGCAGGAGGAACAGGAAATGCCTTCAACCATCATAGAACGGTATAAAAGAATCTTAAATGGCCAACAAAAACGTTTTTCCCCATATGAGTTTGAAGACATTCAGTACCGCAAAAAAAAGATTCAACTCGTTTTGCGTTACGCGATTGAGCATGTGAGGCAGTGGACGCCGGAACAAGCCCGGGAACGATTAAGCATCAAGGATGTAAAGGAACTAAAGCTGCACCTCGTCCGCGAGTACATTGAACCCCCCGTAGAAGCGAAACCTAACGATGTGTACTACCTGGTGGAGTACGCCTATCCCTATTTACCGAGACCGACAGAAGAACAGAAAGTGATGTGGGTGTATCAGGAGGTGCTGGCAGGAGTACGCAGGCACTTTCCCCCACATTACTTTCAGAGTGTGAAGGGAGAAGAACGGGCCCGGATTTGTTTTGACCATCTATGGAAAAACATTCTAAATATTCAAGATGAGCGCATGCTCCCGCAAATTTTCTCAAAAACGGAACAAGCCTACCGGATTCTTAGAACCTACAAGCTGAAAATACTGGTCGATACCCTCTACTTTTCGCCCTACGACCTGATTACGGAGTTGTATCCAGCACTGGCTGATCCCGCTTTGTGGATGGAGGAGGCAGTGGAGATCGAGATTGGATGACAAAAAAATGATTATAAGAAAAATATTTGCAGACGCCTCTGTCTTTTTTTACGGTGATAGTAGTTTCATATGCTTATAAGCAGTATGAAACGGCCGTAAAACTTGTGGTGAGAAAAGGAGGCGTTGCGGATGGCAACAACAGTAGAAGCTCACCATGCTTCCACCATGACGGTGGAGGCGCTTTTGGGCAGGCGCGTACGCTACCAAAAGCACAAGCCGGGCAAATCTCTTTCAGTGGAAAGAGTGCCCGCAGGGTTCTTTCAAATCGAGTCCATTCATCGATTTGGGAACCGGATTGTAGTAAATGACGGAATGATTGTGATGGAGACTGCTCCAACCGTCATGGAGCGGAGGGGAAGAATTGCTCTTCTCTTTCCGACGGGAGAGGAATTGTACTTCTATTACGTTTAGCTCTCCCGACCATTCCGCCTTGCACCACTGGGTGCGGGGCGGGATTCCTGTATCTCGTACCGGTTGCCCATCAAATGACCTGCATGAACCGGTTACGCACGGATTTATGCTTACGAGTTTCTGGCATCATACAGAATCTAATCATAAATTTCATAATTATGTAACTTTGAGGGGGAATCATACATGCTGGTTGAAAATTCATTCCAATTGGTTGAACGCTGCCATGAACGGCAGAATGGGCTGTTGGGTAAAGAGGAGTTGAAACAGGCATTTATCGATTATGTTTTCACCTCGTATCAGGAAGAAGTGCTGAGCGAGTACAATATCGACGAATTCTACCGGCACCTCGATGAACTGAACTTGTCCAACTGCCGGCGCGATTTTGACAGTGCGGTTGAACAATGGTATGCGGCCCAATGCAGCAATCCATCCGCAGATGCAAGCTTTCATCCGGTGCTATACGGGTTGGTGAAAGAAACGATCGCAACTCGCAAGCCGAGTTCGCGTGATGAGTTGGTAAAAGAGTTAACCGTATTTCTTACTTCGGCTGACGGGTACATGCTGCGTTGGAAAAAAGGGGGGGAGCGTAACACTTTTATGTACTATCGCCACTTACACAAAATGGGGATTCATGTTTATCAAGATATTGAGGCGTTGATCGATGTTTGGTTGATCGAATATCCGACGGCATTTGACAAACAGCAGCAGGCGTATTTTGCCAAGCCGACGCGGCGAGGGCGCCCCAACAATCTGGAACTGTCTCAATTGATGGAGAAAGCATACGAGATGAAGCCAGAACTAACTCCTCAGGAGAGAGAGCGAGTACGCAAAATTTTTTACTATCATCGCCACACCTTGTCCATACCGGCTATGGCCGAGAAGGTTGAGAAGTACGTCTCCATGAGAGCGACAGAAGAGAAGAGTGAGGATTCTCGCAAAACTGCAGACTCACCACACGTGGGCTGATCGAGATGCGTAAAGATGTTCAGAAGTTTATCACTCATTTTCGTCAACTGGAGGAAAAAACCTTTCAGATGACGGATGAAGAAGAGCGACGCTGGCATCATCTAAAGGAGCGTCTGGCTGCCGCCCCCAGCGAGCCTGCTGCTGCAGACCATCATCAGATGCCTCGCACGATTGCTGTGGCAAGTTTATACTCCCAGGCGGGAGCCAGCTTTGTCTCTAGCAACGCTGCCTTACTTTTTGCCGAACGACAAATCAAGACCACCTTGTGTGAGAATCCAACAAAAACATCTTATTTTTACTTTTCCTTTGACAGTGAACGACGAGGGAGTTCTGTGGAGTCGGATCATCACGGAACTGGGCGGGATACGAGGCTGATCCATTTACTAGGCGGAATGCTGAGAGTATGGGTGACTCTTCCAACGGCTGTTTCGCGTCAGGTGACGCAGTCCGATGTCGTCAATTGGTTTTTGTCTTGTCGCAGGGAATCGCCGTTGTTGATCATAGATCTTTCGTCACATTGGCGAGAGGAGGTGGCTGGTTGGATCGCGGATTGGTCTGATGAACTATGGCTCGTCTTTGATTCTGATCTGCCCCGGCTCACCCGCCAATTGATAACAGAACCGTTTCCGGTGATCTGGAAAAGCAATCGGAAAAAAATCCGGCTGATTGCAAACAAATGGAACCCAACGCTTGGTCGGTCCTCCGTTTTAAAAAAAGTGGAGGGTACCCTTTCGCTATGGGGGGAAGGGATAGTCCCTACGGGAGCAAGTGCCCATCTGCCAGCGTTTGATGGGGCAGAAGTTAGTGCCGCTCAGATCAAAGGAAAGTTGCTGCTGGAGATGTTTGCGGAGCATGCCAAGTGGTTTGAACCGCTGGTCAACTGCCCCGCAAACATCGATCACGCTTGAGTGATGACGGAGGATAGAAAGCGTCTGAAGATACAAGGCCTATGTAGTCAGACCGCAATAGACAAGGGAGAGGATCTATGAAAAAGAAGACATTGCTAATCATCAGCCTGATCTCGTTCTTGCTTGCAGGCGGCTCGCTCTATGGAGCGACGAGATATCTGGAGGTATTGGCACAGGAAAAGTTGTTTGCACCGGTTGTCAAAGTAGCGGAGGGGAGAGTGATCGCGCCTTATGAGCCGATTACTCAAAACGATGTGGTGGTGGTACAGGAAGAGGTGGACGAGTTGCTGGAGGGTTCTTTCTCATCACTGGAGGAGGTGGTGGGAAAGTACAGCATACAAATGCTGTTCGCCGATGAACAAATCGTTGGACAAAAACTATCCGATGCGTACCTGCTGCCTGATCCGGGAAAGGCGAGATACGAGTTTCCGCTCAATTCTATCCTGCCTGTGACAGAACTGCGTAAAGGGGATCATGTCAAGGTATGGGTTCGCTACAAATCACAGGATCAACTGGAGCTGCTGCCCCCTCCAGCAACTTTTCAGATAAACAGCCCATCGGCCGAGAAGTTGTTCGAGACCCAATTGGTTAGCGTAAAAGATAGCAATGGAGCTGAGATCTATACGCTGGAGCCTCAACTGCTGCCTGGTGGAACGTCAATGGGAGATGCATTTTTTCATGCATCAGAGAACAGGAGGCCGGCCGGAGATGAGCGGAGGTATCGGGATTACCGGGCTCAGCCAACTTCCATCCCGGCATTTATCGGATTTAACTTAACGGACAAACAGTACGAGACATTAATCGAAGCGATGCAGTACGGCACCATTCAGATCGGCTACGTTCTGCGAGAAAAGGGGGATCAAGCTTCTTGAAGACGATCGTTTGCTTCCCTATGAAGTCCATGGTGGGGACGTTCATGCCCCCTGCATGTGAGGTTTTGTCCACTGATCAGCCGGAGGAGTGCTTCGCGCTGGCCGCCTTATATAGGCCTGATGCAGTAATTCTGTTTTCGGAGATGTTTGACCAGCCGTTATGGGAATGGATGCCCTCTCTTAGGTCACAGCTGCCTGCGGAGATGCTCAAAATTATCGTCCCGCTCCATAAAGACGAGCAGATGATGAAAAGGATGGTTGCCGATGAGCATTTCTCCAATACATATGTGCTGCCTGCCAGCTTGACATATCAGGAAATCAGCAGGCAGCTGGAAAGCGTGCTGGGTCTGTCCGCGCATGATTCTGTACAGACGAAGCAGACTGAACGAGGTAAAGAGGGGAAAGTATATACCCTATGCAGCCATGGTGGGGCGGGTGTGACCACTTTTGCCATTAACTACCCTGCGGTTCTGGCCCGACGAAACCCGGGCCTATCTGTTGCGGTGATCGACTTGAGTGTGGAAAAGCCTGACCTGACCCACTTTTTCGCCTTGGATCGGCATCAGCTTTCCCTGTTTCGTCCTGATCTGATCAGTTTGGCGGCGGCCGAGAGAAGGGATTGGTATTTGGCTTTCAAACCGAGCGATTTTATTCCCAACCTGTTCTATTCCAGCGGGATCAGCCGGTGGAGAAGCCATGAGATCTCGGTGCTGCTTGCTGTTTTGCGTAGCCGGTTTGATTTCATCTTTGTCGATTATGGCTGCTGCTTCCCTGAGACGGAAGCTTTGCACCGACTCATGCAGGAAGCGGACTGCAACCTGTTTTTCGCCCGCTCCGATCCCTTTAGTCTATCGGGTGCATCCAACTGGGCAAAGCGGTGGCAACCTCTTATGCCCAACTTGTGTCTGTTGGTCAGCAGCTACGAGCGGGATGCCATCAGCATCAGGAGGATCAAGGAGGTATCGCTGCTTCCGCTGTATTGGTCGATCCCGCGGCTTCCGTCCGGCAGACTGGTTCAATCATTGCTGACCCGCAGCGTATTGGTGGAAGAATTGTTCCCTCCGAGAGAGTACATCAACAGCTTACGGGGGTTGGCTGAGGAGATGGTGAACAGGGAAGGGGTGACGGTATCCTGATGATCGCGGAAGCCAGGCGCTGGGAAGCCAGCCAGATACGAGGTATCGAGGACATCAAGCAGGCAGCTAGGGACTATCTGAATCATTATGGCAAAGGTAGAGAAGAACGTCTGGAGATGCAGCGCATCCTGACGCTTGCCGAGCATGGCGACAGGGAGAGTCAACAACATATCATTCTGCGGCTGCAGCACTACTTTGAAGAGATTCTGGACAGGCCGATCGTTGAGCAAGTACTGCCTAAGGTTAATGTCTATGAGGGGTTAACGTATGCCACCTATGGATGGGGCATCCTTGATGTCATTTTGCAGCTCTCACCATGGGTGGAAGAGGTGCGCATAACCGCTGGAAAACCAGTTGCCTATTTAGAGAAGGGGATCAAAAAGTTTTTTCCCTACCAGCCGAGCTGGCGGGAAGTAGAGATTCTCCAGCAAAAGTTGAGCAATGCAGCCGGCTTAACTTTTCACGAGAAAAAGCCGCGATTAAGCGGCTATCTGGAAAAGATAAAAGCTCGTTTGACGATGTTTACCTATCCATACTCCCGGATGCCGACACTTATCGTCAGACGCTTTACGACTGTAAGCTTTTCACTTGATCAGCTGCGTACACAGGAGCATCCTACATTCGATGAGAGGGTGCAGGCCCTGTTGGAGCAGCAGGTGTACGGTCGGGGGAATCTGCTGGTGATCGGTCCGATGGCTGCAGGGAAAACGACATTGATGATCTGCATGCTGAAGCTAAAAAATCCGGCCAAGGAATACGTGACGATCTACGAGAGCGAGCATGAGATGCGCTTCGGCGACGTATGGCCTGGAGAAGTGATTGAACTCCAAAACGTTGAAGAGATCGGTATCGACCTGACCAGTTCATTTAAAGACGTATACCGATCGACGGCCAATACTGTGCTGATCGGTGAGATCAGGGAGCCAATCGAAGCCCATCATTTTATCAACGCGGGGATTCGTGGGACCGATGCGACGATCGCCGCCCTGCACGAGCGGTTTCCCCACCAGGCATTAAACGATTTGACGGATCTGGTTTACCAGTATGGAGGGCGCAGCATCGAGTTGACGCAAGAGCGGATCAGCCGGGCAGTCAATTTCATCAATTCGCTGAAATATCGCAACGATGGACACCGTTTTATCGATGCAATCAATACGACGCAGTGGAATCAAGAGATGCAGCGGGTAGAGTCAGTCCCTCTGGTTGTACGAAATGTGGCAACGGGCGAGTACGAATGGACAGGTAAGAAGCTCTCTGGCGAGTTGGTCGAGTATATGTGCCATATGGGGGAAGCAAACCTTTCCGTCTTGCAGGAATTGGGCGTAACGGATATTGGGAGGCAGTTATGATTACACTGCTGCTGATCCCGACGGGCATCTGCCTGGTGGTCGCCTTTTTGACAGCAGGTGTAGTTCTACAGAAAAACTGGTCAGCCCCCAATGTGTTATACTCCAAGACGGTTGCGGCACTCCGCTCCAAGCTGCTGGAAGACAAAAACGGAAGGTATTTGTATCAGCGTTACGCGATTTGGTGCAGTGTGACCGATAGCAGGATGACACCAGAAGGATACGCCCTGCTGTCATTGTGCTGTTCGGTCATCGGTTTTGGGGCAGGGCTGTTGATCGGCAATATTGTGGTTTCGCTGTCGTTGTTCGTGCTTCTGCTGATCAGTCCAACCCTGATTCTGTTTGCCAGATATATCGTCCGGGTCAACAAAATGATCCGTTCATTTGCTCACTTTGTCGACCTGTTCACCAGGCATTACAGCAGTCGCAAAAACATCGTGCTGGCATTTCGAGACATGGTAGCTGATTGTCCGAAGGACCTACAGGGAGAGCTCATCCTGCTCAACAATACGATGGCAGACGGAACAGGTGCGCTAAAAGCGATCGAATCGTTTGCCGAGCGGATCAACCATGTGTGGGCACATGATTTCTCGATGTACATCACGAGTGGTTTGGAAGGGGAGACGGCTGATATTCAAAGTGCATTAAACCGCTTGACCAGCGAGATGTTTATTGAGCAGGGAGAGCGGGAAGAGAGGCGGAGTGAAATCTACGGTATCTGGATCAGCTTGATTTTGGTGATCATCATTTCTCTATTGTTGATTCCCTACAATCACACTCTGTTGAAGGACACGTATCGCCTGTACTTTTTGACCCCTGATGGACAAGCCCTACTATCGCTCGCTGTTACCGTGTGGTCCTTATCAATCCTGCTGGCATTTATCTGGGGGAGGAGGCATGGCTAGATGCAGATCAACCTGCTGTATCTGTTCGTCTCGCTTGGAGGCATTTGTCTATTTGTTTCGTTTTTCCTCTGGGGGGTCCAGCTAGCTGGTACACGGCGCAGGAAACTGCTGATCCCAACCGGACTTTTGAACACATGGAGAGAAGCAGTGGAAAAGGAGGAGGACGAGCACTGGGAACGTCTGCTTAACAGGTCGGGGCGACTGTTTGGTTGGGGGAAGGCGGAGTGGATAGGCGTTCAATGGATGTCGGGGGTTGGCTTGCTCGTTATTCTCTTGTTGTGGGCTGTGCTAAGTCGTGCGGCCTCCCTATCGCTCCTTTTCATTTGCCTAATTCCCTGTATCGGGTACTTTTTCCCCTACCTGATCCTGAAAGGGTGGGCCGGTATTCGGGAGGAGACGCTTAGTCTGGACATTGCCCGATTTGTCAACCGGTATGCCAACCTCTTGGAAAACCAGGTTCCGCCATACGATGCGATGGTAAAAGCGGCGCGGCCTACGCGAAAACTGAAGCACTATATTCCATCTTTATCGGAATGGAATCGCGATCGCTTCCAGGCGTTAGAGCGCCTCAAGAGGGATTTAGGCATTGACGATGCCGTTATGCTTGTCTCCAACATGCGGACGGTGGAACAGCTTTCCCCGGACATGATTGCCCTGACGATGCATCGTCTGGAGTGGACGGTGGACAACAGAAGGATGCATCGTCACCGCAAAAAGCTCAAATCGTTGGGAATTGGCTACAGTATCATCGTCTACCCTGCTTTTTACATCGGACTGATTGTAGCCATGTTCCCCTGGTACAAGCTGTTGACGGAAATCCTCGACAAATATCTGACGTAGGAGAAGGATTATGACAAAACTATTTGCGATTATTATGTGCATCGTCTTTACCTTGGGAATTGTGGTGGCTAGTATGAGTGAAATCAACGAATCGATCGTGAAGGAAAACGGACTTCGCGACAAAGCGGTCACTTGGATCGATCAAGCAATACCAAATAATTCGAATGGGAGTGGTAAGTAATGTCCAAAATGTTCTTTATCTTTCTCGCATGTGTGATGGTGTTGGGGATTGGCGTAAGCTCGTACGGCAACGAATTGTCTCCCTCAGCAATCAACTCTGCGGAAAATATTAATGACTCGGTATCCTCACTCAACTACGACACCCGAAACGCGCGCGTCCAGTTTACCATGCAAAACGGCACCAGCTACACAAGTGGGGATTAAATGACGCACGTAATTTCCCTTTTCGTGATTGTCGTCATGGTTGGGATGCTGTCCACCGCCCTATGGGCACTGGGCCCGGTGGAAAAAGTAAACCAGAGCCAGCAGGTGCGTGTGCATACAGCTTCCACCCTAATCTTTCACTAACGGGTCGGTATCGGAAACGACTCGGCATGGAGAATCGGCGATGAACAAATTGACTGTTTTTATCATCTGCTTAGGAGTATTGATCACGATCTTTTCCATGATCGTCTGCATCGAGATCTACTCATTGGAGCGGGCGATGGCTCGCGGATTTTATTCTGACATCTTGGATGACATGCAGGATATCGGATATCTGGACAGTCGTCTTGAACAGTACTATACCGCAAAACTCGACTCGTTTGGCTGGCAGCCTCTTGATGCAGATTATTTTACTGGTACCTTGCCGCGAACTGCTACAGCCCGGGCAAAAAAGGAACAGAACCAACATGTTTTGCTCGTTGTGCGGATTCGTCCTTCACAGGTTTCTCAGTGGCTTCATTATTTTCAGGAGGGGGAGAGGGACTTCTTGTTTACAGGCAGCCGCCCCTCCGAATACTTTAGTCCGGAGTGGTAACGTATGAACAAACTGATCTCGGTATTGGCTCTGACGGTGATTGTCGTCCCATTGTCCGCAACTGTGTTGATGACCGGACCTGACAATCTGCTGGATGCTTGTCAAACGTTTTTTGAGAAGCTGCTGGAGCGGGCGACAAGCTTTGGAGTGGTCTGATGGGGCAGTTGATCACAACCTTTCTCTGTGTGGCCGTTCTGTTGGTGGTCCCACTGGGAGTGGTACAGGTACATATTGTGATGCAGGTACAGAGTGAACTGGCAGATATTAGTATCTCCGCATCCAAATACATCAGCAACCGCGGCGGATTAAACCAGCAGGACGTAGAACAGGCTGTCCGCAGCTTCATTGAGCAAGAGCTAACCGGAAAAGGATTTCGTATTCAAGCGGCCGACGTGACGGTTGAGGTCAGTCGACTAAGTGCCGCCGATCCGTTGCTGTGGAGTCACGAAGATCAGTTTCGTCTGCTGATCGGGGTACCCTATCCCTCTATCACCAGGTTGTTCTTGGAGAGGGAACGGATCACCGTCAGCAGGATCGGAACGATTAACGTAATGGATTACGATTTGTAGATTTGTAGGCCTAGTTCGGCTAAAAGGTGAGGGAGCAGTACAAGACAGTGCTAGGAGGGGAGAGCAACGGGGGTTCAACTCTTGTCCATATCGGCCATGCTGTTGTTTCTATTATTCGGGCTAGTCGTGTTTGATGCTGATCTGGCGATGCACAAAAAGCTGGAGGTGAAATCCCTACTGGAACTAGCCAACCATGATGCCACCTTTGCGGTCAACCAGGCGCTCAAGACGGAGGGAATTATCGACCTGAATCTGGATGAAGCAATGGACCGCTTTGAGCGGCGGATGGAGGAGAACGGTGGGTACAGCCGGCAGGGTGCTCTATTGCAGCCATCCAGGGAAAGTGTTACCTCTGACCCACTGTCGTTTACTTACTACTATATCGACTTTCAGCATTGGCAGAGAGACGTTTCATTTTCTCTGCGCTATGACGAGGACCAGGTGCACAACTTGCAGCTGATACATGCAGAGCATGGTGACATCATGCGCCCGGAGGGAGGATATGTCGAGGTTGAGATCACCACTGAAGACGGGGAGATACTTCAGCTGTCACCCAAGCGGATGGTTGGTCCTTCACTGGTCGTGGTCGCGTACGTGGATGAACAGCCGTTTACTCCACTGCTGTCCGGACATGCTTTTCCGGTGGTTAGTGTGGAGGAGTTGAAATGGTAAGGGAGGTTTCAGTAGAGCCTCCTTTTTCAATTGCTCACATTTTGTAAAAAAATGTCGAATTGATATAAAAATCGACATGCTGTTCGCGACTCATCATTTCCACAAATCGGGTTCATACCCATCTATTATTACGAACGCTTCGTTAATATTCTGTAAAAGCGGGAGGAATTCACCCCCTTTTGTCGAAATATGCTTACAATATAATTAACTGAATATTTTTCATTTTGAATGAAGTGAGGGTTGCGAATGACCGTGAGGGACTCCTCTTTCCAAGGTAGCCCCCGCCGCTGGCGGGATGTCGAGAAGCAATTGGGAATCGTCATTCCTCGATCACTCAGGTTTGACACTTCAGCACTATTGTTCCTGGAAAGCGTCGCAGCAACACCTATGTTGGACAAAGATGAAGAACTGGAGTTATTGCTCCGCTATCAGCAGGACGGCGATATGGATGCTCGAGAGCGTCTGGTGAAAGCGTATCTGCGGTATGTGGTCGCTACGGCTTTGCGGCACCTGAGAAAAGGGATGCCATTTCTCGATCTGATCCAGGAAGGGACAATCGGTCTATTTACAGCGATTGACAAGTTTGATTTGTCCCGTGGAGTTCGTCTATACCACTATTCGCACTGGTGGATTTCACAGGCGATTACCCGCGCCATCAGCGACAAAGGGCGTCTGATCCGGATTCCGGTGCATATGCATGAGCAGATTCGCCAGTATCAAAAGCTGGTCTTGCAGCTGGCCCATATGCTCAACCGTTATCCGGAACGACACGAGATCGCCGAGGCACTAGATCTTCCGGTGTCAAAGGTGGATACGATTGAGTATGCCCTAAAGATGAAGATGGAATCGTTTGACGAGAACCCGTTCGCTGAGATGGCTCAGTCCAGTTTGGATGATGAGCAGCTAAGCTACGCGGAAATAGTTGAAGATGGAGACACCTCACTTGATGAATGGATAGAAAAATCGGATTTACGGATGCAGGTTCAGGCGGCGCTTGGCCAGTTAAATCCGCGGGCACAAGAGATCATTGCCATGCGGTACGGTTTGTATGACGATCAGGTCTACACGCTGGAGGAAGTGGGCAAAATGTTTGGGTTGACGCGTGAGCGTATTCGGCAGATCGAAGCAACCACGATTGATCGGCTGCGCCAGCAGAAAGTGTCCCGTTCCTTAATGGAATACTTGTCTTAACAGCTCGATTGCTGCTGTAGAGCAAAGCATGATGAAGATTCACAAAATGCGATGCAGACTTCCTTATATATGCACAGCGATACATCTATATCTAAAAGGAGATATATCAAAGTGATATACCTTTAAGATATACCTATGAGATATGCCTGCGAGATATCAATAAAACCGGAGACGGGCTGATCGGAGCCGTTTCCTTCGCGTAAACACACCGGGATGCTAGCCAGCGTCCCTTTTTTATGTGCACAAAACGGGGGGATCTGAACCGGTTATAATTCCGTTTAGAAATAAAATTACGAAATAAATGAACATATCGACGCAATAATGTATAATACCTACCGTAATATATTAAAACATAAATCATTGGTTTCGTTTTGGTTTTTCTATTTGTTTGTCTGTTTGTCCAAACCAGAGAGGAGGCAGCATATTGCTTCATCTGCATCTGCACATTTTTATCGCATTTTTTCGCTCCAGCCTGTTGGGATACGGAGGAGGGCCGTCTACCATCCCGCTCGTCCATAAAGAAGTGGTAGAACGGTACAAATGGCTGTCCGATCAGGAATTTGCCGATGTATTGGCACTAGGCAACACCTTGCCGGGGCCGATTGCGACTAAGATGGCGGGGTATATCGGGTTTCGACTAGCCGGTATCGGAGGGATGATCAATGCGATCGTAGCAACGGTCGTACCGACTGTCCTGGCGCTAATCCTTCTACTGGAACTGGTCAACACCTACATCGATCCCGACAAGATCAGAGGGATGACCGCTTCTGTCAGTCCCGTTATCGGCGTCATGCTGCTCACTTTGGCATACAGCTATTACAAGCAAGATCAGAGCAAGAGGGGGACGCTTCCCAGTCTACTCATACTTGCTGCAAACCTAATCGCATTGGAGCTGCTGGGTGTCCATCCCGCTATCCTGATCTTGCTGATCCTGGGATACGTGTTGATCAGTCAGCAGGGGACGAGTCGGAGGGAAGCTGCGAAAAAGGGTGAACAGGCATGACTCTGTGGTATCTGTTTCTTGCGTTTCTCGTCCCCAGTATTGTCGCATATGGAGGCGGTCCCTCCGCCATCCCGCTGATCCAGCACGAAGTAGTGGATCGCTATCACTTTCTCACGATGGAAGGGTTTGGACAAATCCTTGCTTTGGCCAATGCTCTGCCCGGACCGATCGCCACCAAACTGGCGGGTTATATCGGCTACCAAGTGGCGGGCGGTTGGGGAGCGGTGGTGGCTCTGTTTGCCACGGTTGCTCCTTCGCTTGCAGCCATGATCATGCTGTTGGGATTGTTGTATCGGTTTAAAGATTCACCCAAAGCGAAATCGTTCACGCAACTGGTGAAGCCTACGGTCGCCATTCTGCTGTTGGTTGTCGGGATACAATTCTTTGTCGTGTCGATCGATTCGGTCGGTATGGTGCAGACCTTGATGATTGGTGCTGTTAGTTGGGTCGTTCTAGAGAAATGGAAGCTGCACCCGGTCTGGATGATTGGCCTCTCGTTGCTGTACGGGGCTTTTGTTCTGTCCTGACGGGATCAACGTGACAAAAAGGAAGACGGGAGTGAAGACAAACTGCTGTCCCCTTTCCTTTTGTACAAATATTCTTCTGCGCTTTCCCTTTTGTTTCATTCAGCAACTTACTATAATGAGTGGTAAGAATGTCCAAAAGGGTGGCGGATGATGAAACTGGATGATATTGATCGGAAGCTGTTGGAGCTGTTGTCAGAAGACGGGCGTGCCTCTTATGTGGATCTCGGTGCCAAACTGAATCTGTCCAGGGTGGCGGTCCGCGAGCGGATCAACAACCTGAAAGAGGCAGGTGTCATCGAAAAGTTTTCGGTTGTGATCAACTCGGAAAAGGTGGGCAAGAAAGTCTCCGCCTTTTTTGAAGTGGATGTGGAACCAGCGCACCTGGTGGAGGTAGCGATTACGCTGGCCAATAATCCGCGCGTGGCCAGTATCTATCAGATGACAGGTCCCAGTACCCTGCATACCCATGTGCTGGTAGAGGACTTTTCCATGCTGGAACACTTCATTAACAATGAGCTGTATGCGCTCAAGGGGATTGTTCGGGTGGAGAGCCACGTCCTGCTGCGTCGGTTTAAGAGCAGAACCGGGCTCAAGTTGTAGTCGGTAGGGTTCTGCTGTTGTCGAAAAAGATCGCAAAGCCGAACACGATCCCGTATCATGACAATCGAGCTTGTTGTGGTACGGGATCGTTGTTTTATCGTTGTTCTCCCCTCCGTTCCGTACCAGAGCGATGCCCGTAGTCTTTAGTTGTTGAGGGATGGAAACAAAACGAACGGTGAAACTACGGTATTTTGTTGAATGAGATGAATAATTGCTGTATATTATTTCAAAAGGGAATGAAATATATAAAAATTTTTCCGAATAGGTTTTCGCGGGCATGAACAACCCTTACTATGCGACCTGTTTGATCGCCGTTCGGTTGCTTGACATCTGCTTGCTGAGATCTACTTACTCACACGATTTAGTTACATGATTTGATCACACGATTTGTTCACATCCACCTGTTAACTCTACTTGGTCGCATGGGTCCGGGTTCTCAATCAGAATCAAAAGGAGGAGAAGTCACGGTGAAGTTCGATGCGCTGTACTACCCCTATGCATCTCGTCGCACCGTCACCTACGCGAGGAAAGGCATGGTGGCAACATCACAACCGCTTGCTGCCCAGGCGGGGATCGAGATTCTCAAGAAAGGGGGCAACGCGATCGACGCCGCCATCGCGACGGCTGCCGCATTGACCGTTGTAGAGCCCACCTCCAACGGGATTGGTGGGGACGCATTCGCGCTGATCTGGACCGATGGGAAGCTGCACGGTCTGAATGCGAGCGGCCCTGCACCGCGTGGTATCTCTCGGGAGGTTCTGGAGCGAGCCGGCATCAAAGAAATGCCCAGATACGGTTGGGCCCCTGTTACGGTTCCGGGTGCCCCTTCTGCCTGGGCCGAGTTGTCCAAACGCTTCGGCAGGCTGCCATTAACCGAGGTAATGGCACCGGCTATTGCGTACGCCGAAGACGGCTATCCGCTCTCTCCGGTGCTGGCCAGCAACTGGCAGAAAGCGTTTGTCAGCTATCGCCAACAGTTAGCAGGAGAGCAGTTTCGCAGTTGGTTTGACACGTTTGCACCAGAGGGACGACCGCCTCGGGTTGGCGAAATCTGGCGCTCTTCTCATCACGCTCGTACGCTTCAGGCGATTGCGGAAACGGGTCCCGAGTCGTTTTACCGCGGGGATCTGGCAGAGAGAATCGACCATTTTTCCAAACAACATGGCGGCTATCTGCGAGCGGAAGATCTGGCTGCCTATCGGCCGGAGTGGGTGGAACCGATCAGCCTCCATTACCGGGGCTACGATGTGTGGGAAATCCCGCCCAACGGACACGGTTTGGTAGCTTTGATGGCGTTGAATATCCTGAAAGGGTTCTGGTTTGATCAGCGGGATACGGTAGAGACGTATCACCTGCAGCTTGAAGCGATCAAGCTGGCTTATGCGGACGGGAGGAAGTACATCACTGATCCTGCTTTCATGTCTGTACGGGTCGAGGACCTGCTCTCAGACGGTTACGCAGAAGAGCGCCGTCGCCTGATCGGTACAGAGGCGCTGGAGCCTTTGCCCGGCCAGCCGCTGCGCGGCGGAACCGTTTATCTGTGTACCGCGGATGGTGAAGGCAATATGGTCTCGTTTATCCAGAGCAACTACTATGGGTTTGGCTCCGGTCTGGTCGTACCGGGTACCGGGATCGCCCTGCACAATCGCGGATATAACTTCACGCTTGACCCTGCTCACGACAATTGCCTGGCACCGGGGAAAAAACCGTATCACACGATTATTCCCGGATTTCTCACCAAAGATGACAGCCCAGTTGGTCCCTTCGGCGTGATGGGGGGATTTATGCAGCCGCAGGGGCATGTGCAGATGGTGATGAACACAGTAGATTTTGGTCTCAACCCTCAGGCTTCGCTCGATGCTCCACGCTGGCAGTGGAAAGAAGGAAAAGTAGTGGAGTTGGAACAGTCCGTTCCCACCCATATTGCAGAAGCGCTGGCTCGGTGTGGCCACCATGTTCGCGTAGCGCTCGACTCTGGAGAATTTGGGCGGGGACAGATCATCTGGCGACTGGATGACGGTGTGCTTGTCGGGGGAACAGAACCGCGGACCGACGGCCATGTTGCTGTTTGGTAAGAAACCCATATGATCTAATAAACCTGAAAAGCGCAAGTGCAGGTCACCGCAGCGGTGGCCTTTTGCCTTTGTACCCCCTTCCTCCTCTTTAACTCTCCATCAGTCTGCGCGAGTTCGCAAACCAGCACCTTCAGTTGTGGATGCAGCCCCCACTTGTGGTACACTAACTTCGGATTCCCATTTCCAAGATCCTAACCAGTCGAAAAAGAGGATATCCCGAGGGGGGTTACAACATTGAGAGATTATCTGGTACGTGCCACCGGGTTTGGCGGACATGTGAGGGCTTTTGCCGCCCGGACGACAGAAGTAGTAGAGGAAATCCGCCGTCGTCACGATATGTGGAATACGGCTGCTGCCGCGATGGGGCGGACCCTTACCGCGACTGCGATGATGGGGGCGATGTTAAAGGGAGAGGAGCGGATTTCCGTCAAGATCAGGGGCGGGGGGCCGATTGGCCAGATTGTGGCAGAGGCTAACGCCAAAGGTGAGGTGCGCGCCTACGTCAGCAATCCGCACGTTCACTTTGAATTGAACGATCGCGGGAAGCTGGACGTGGCCCGTGCTGTCGGTGTCAACGGCACCCTGTATGTGGTGAAAGACCTGGGAATGCGCGAACCTTATCAAGGCAGCTCGCCGCTTGTCTCTGGAGAGATAGGAGAGGACTTCACCTATTACTTCGTGGTGTCGGAACAGACGCCGTCGGCGGTAGGGGTAGGCGTCCTGGTCAACCCAGAGGATCGGGCTGTGTTGGCCTCCGGCGGATTTATCGTACAGGTGATGCCAGGTGCCCCTGATCAGGTGCTGAATGATTTGGAACAGCGGATCAGTAAACTGCCCCAGGTATCTCGCATGATCGGGGAAGGGTTGACTCCGGAACAGATGCTGGAGCGAATTCTCGACCAGCCGAAGATTGGAAGCCGAATGGAGATTACCTTCTCCTGTACCTGCTCGGAGGAAAAGGTCGGAGAAGTTCTGTACAGCTTGGGTAGAGAAGAACTGAGCGGTATGATTGATGAGCAGGGAGAAGCAGAGGTTCACTGCCATTTTTGCAACCAGCGCTATCATTACGATAAAGAAAAGCTGCAGGAGATGCTGGGTGAGTTGAAACAGTAGGCGCAGTGGACACAGGAGACACAGGAGACACAGGAGACACAGGAAGAGCAGGAAGAGCAGGAAGAGCAGGAAGTAGGTAGGGGCGAAAGAGCACAAAAGCAGAGGGCGTAGAGAATAGAGCATAAGGAACAGAATAGAGAAGAGCCCGGGGACAGGGCATAAAGGAGAGGGAGACTGTGACCAATGCAAGGCTGTTGTGGGGGCTGATCGGGGCCCTGCTGCTGCTGCTGTCAGTTGTTACCTGGTCGTGGTACAAGCAGGAAAGCACCTTTAAGGCGGTTGCTGTGATTGGCGACAAGGCGATCAGTGAAACAGACTGGGTGGCTGAACTGAAGCGAAAATACGGACAACAGGTACTGGAAGAGATGATCAATCGCGAAGTAGTCCAACAAAGTGCGGAGCAGCTGGGGATCACGATCGATCCTAAACGGATCGACCAGGAGTTGGAGACGATGAAAGCCAACTTTGGCGGTGAACAGGCATTTGCCAAAGCCCTACAGGAGGAGATCGGTACCAGTGAACAGGCCCTGCGTGAGCAGATCCGCTACCATTTCTTGCTGCAGGAGGTGGCGACCAAGGATATCGCCGTTGACGAGGAGGATCTTCGCACATATTACAACAAGCACCGGGATGAGTTCACCCAGCCTGCCCAGGCACAGGTCTGGCAGATCGTGGCAGCTTCCTTGGAAGAGGCTCAGCAGGTGCGTCAGGAACTGCGGGATGGGGCCAACTTCAATACCTTGGCCAAAGAGCGCTCGATCGATATGGTGACAGCGGCATCGGGTGGAGACCTGGGCTGGGTGGATCTAAACAGCGGCTTGCTGCCGGAGAATGCGGCCCGGGTGGCGTCGACCATCGAACTGGGCACAGACAGTGAACCGATACAGGTCAACCAGGGATATATGATCATTCGCATTATCGACCGAAAGGAAGCGGTGGAGTTGTCGTTTGAACAGGCGCGAGAACAAATCCGTCAGCAAATCGCACTCTCACAGGTTTCGCTCGACGAAGTGCTGGAACGCTTGAAACAAGCGGTTGGAGTGGAACGACCTGGCGAAACAATGGATTGACGAAATTTTTCTCCATCTGCTATAATACCTATAAAACCTAGTTACTTACTCGGTATTTAGGAGGCGGATTATGCGAGTAGCTCAGTCGATTACCGATTTAATTGGAAATACCCCACTGGTCAAGTTGAACCGGGTTGTTACGGCAGATATGGCTGACATTTATCTCAAACTGGAGTTCTTTAACCCCGGCAGCAGCGTAAAGGATCGGATTGCTTTGGCGATGATTGAAGCTGCCGAGCAGGAAGGAATTCTTAAACCAGGAGATACGATCATTGAACCGACCAGCGGCAATACCGGGATTGGCCTAGCGATGGTAGCGGCGGCCAAAGGGTACCGTACGATTCTGGTCATGCCTGACACGATGAGTATGGAGCGCCGCAACCTGCTTCGTGCATATGGGGCGGAACTGGTACTGACGCCCGGAAGCGAGGGTATGGGCGGCGCGATTCGCAAGGCTGAGGAGATCGTACGAGCCAACCCTGCCTACTTTATGCCGCAGCAGTTCCGCAATCCAGCCAATCCCAAGGTACATCGCGACACCACGGGTCAAGAGCTTTTGGAGCAGGCCAAGGAATTGGGTGGGATCGATGCGTTTATCTCAGGGATCGGGACGGGCGGTACCATCACCGGGGCAGGTCAGCTGCTGAAGGAAGTCTACCCCAACGCGCATATTGTCGCAGTAGAACCAGCTGCTTCACCTGTCTTGTCCGGAGGCAAGCCAGGTCCGCATAAGATCCAGGGCATAGGTGCGGGATTTGTACCGGAAATCTTGGATACGGAGGTTTACGACGAGGTCATCAAGGTAGAAAACGAGGAAGCGTTTGATACAGCCCGCCGTGTCGCCCGGCAGGAGGGTGTACTAGGGGGTATCTCGTCGGGAGCGGCCATCTTTGCTGCTCTGCAAGTAGCCAAACGCCTCGGCCCCGGCAAAAAAGTGGTTGCCGTGATCCCAAGCAACGGCGAACGTTACCTGTCCACGCCACTCTATCAGTTCGAAGAGTAAGAAAAACGGCAGAACCGCCTCTCGCAGGCGGTTCTTTTCCATGCTATGATGGGGTGGACAGAGTCTTTCATTGACGTACTGACCGGAGTGTGAATCGCGTTGATCTGGCCTGATTTTGCAGAAGTAAAGAACTACAGTTTCGAGTATCCACGTCTTCCTTTAGCGGCAAAAGTAAGCTGGCCGGATTCGCTTGATCCTTTTCATCTGCTCAAACAGCTTGCTTCCTCTCTGGAAGGGGCGGCTCTCCTGGAGAGCGGCCGTGCCGGGCGATACAGCTACCTGGGGTGGCAGCCGATCCTTAGCCTTCGCAGCAAAGGAGGCACGGCCACCATCCGTTACGCCGACGGCACGGAGGAGACAGTCACCCACAGCCAACCGTTGACCGTCCTTCGTGAGCTGATGAAGTCCTATCGGGCGCCGAAACTGGCTGGGCTGCCCGATTTTTCAGGGGGGGCAGTCGGCTATCTAAGCTATGAGATGAACCGTTTTTTTGAACCTACCCTGCCGCAAACGGCAGACGACGACTTACGACTGCCCGATCTCTATGTTATGATGTACGAAGATCTGCTCATCTTTGACCACGAGCAGCGGGAACTTATTTGCCTCACCCATCTTGCCGCCGACAGTCTGACAGAAGAGTCGTATCAGGTAGCTGCGGACAGGCTGATGACACATCTGCATCAGCTCACACAGCTCGTCACCCATGAGCCGACGGCAGATTGGGAAGAGCTTCGCAAACACCCACTGCAGTCCGACAAGCCGGCAGCGGTGTCGTTTGACCAGGAGAAGTTCGAAGCGGCTGTCCGCCGCGTGCAAGAGTACATTGCGCAAGGGGACGTCTTTCAGGTGAACTTGTCCGTGCGGCAATCGAAACCGGTAGACGCAAGCGCCGATCAGATATACGAGGTGCTGCGGCGGCTCAATCCGTCACCGTACATGGGCTACCTCCACTTCCCGGAGTTCCAGTTGGTGAGCGGTTCACCAGAACTGCTGATCAAAGTGAGGGACGGCTGGGTCAGCACCCGACCGATCGCTGGCACTCGCCCGCGCGGAAGAGATGAACGAGAGGACGAAGCCCTCGCCCGAGAACTGATCGACAATGAAAAGGAACGGGCGGAGCATGTGATGTTGGTGGACCTGGAGCGCAACGACCTGGGGCGCGTCTGTCGATACGGGAGCGTGGAAGTAAGTGAGTTCATGGTTGTCGAAAAGTACTCCCATGTGATGCACATCGTTTCCCACGTTCGCGGTCAGCTGGCAGCGGGTAAAGATGCATACGAGGCGATAGCGGCTGCTTTTCCCGGCGGCACGATCACGGGCGCGCCAAAAGTGCGAACGATGGAGATCATCGACGAACTGGAGCCGGTTACCCGCGGCGTCTATACCGGTTCGATCGGCTGGTTTGGATTTGATGGAGACGTAGAGTTGAATATTGCAATCCGCACGATGATTGTCAAGGATGGACTAGCCCATGTTCAGGCTGGGGCCGGCATTGTGATTGATTCGTCTCCTGAGGCAGAGTACCGTGAGTCGTTGAAGAAAGCAGAGGCATTGTGGAAGGCGTTGGAGCTGAGTGAGTTGAGAATGAAGAGCTAGGAGGAGAAGAGTTGTGATCGTGATGATTGACAATTATGATTCGTTTACCTTTAACCTGGTGCAGTTTGTCGGTGAACTGGGCCAAGAACTGCTGGTTTATCGCAACGACAAGATTACGGTGGAGCAGATCGAGGCTCTCGCCCCTGATTACCTGATGATTTCCCCGGGACCCTGCACTCCCAACGAAGCGGGGATCAGCGTGGACGTGATCCGTCATTTTGCCGGAAAGATTCCGATTCTCGGCGTGTGTCTCGGACATCAATCGATTGGCCAGGTGTTTGGCGCAACCGTCAGCCGTGCCCAGCGTTTGATGCATGGCAAAACCTCAGAGGTATATCACGACGGAAAGACCCTTTTCGAAGGTATCCCCTCACCGTTTACGGCTGCCCGCTACCATTCCTTGATCCTGGAGGCGGACAGCATCCCGGATGTACTGGAAGTAACGGCACGGACAGCAGAGGGAGAGGTAATGGCCGTCCGTCACAAGATCTACCCGATAGAAGGAGTCCAGTTTCACCCTGAGTCGATCATCACGCAGTACGGCAAACAACTGCTTCAAAACTTCCTGTCGACATATTCCAGGGAACGGAGCCAGGCGATCTAATATCGGACCGGGCACACAAATACGTTGATCATAAAGATAAAGCAGACACCTAGCCGTTGACGCTCAGGTGTCTGTTCGTTTTTGCCGGGTTCATACCAAGCAGCACCTGGTCCCAGTTTAGTTTGCCGTAGTACCCCGATCGTGTCATCATCAAATCTCCTCCATGCTGCGCAGCTCGGAACGAAAGACGTCAATCTCCTGATTACTCCTCCATCTTTGCATCATCGACCAAATGTTTACACCCCTTTTACATATCGCTTTGCATCTGCCGGCCAAAAGCCAGAAACGACGCGACTTCCCCCGCTACCCCTCATTTGTTTTCAGAAAAGCTGGAATTCACAACAACTTTATCTCCCGTTTACGGATGGTAAAAAGTAGGCCCGTACAATCAAGGATGTATGGTCTCGTTATCATCCGATTGAGAAAAGGGAGCGATGAGCGAATGGAAGTAAATCGTCGACAGTTTTTGGGCTACCTGGGGAAAGGGGCAGCCGCTTTGGCCGTCGCCTCTGCTGGTCTGGGCAGTTTGAGCGGACAGGCAGAAGCAAAGACGGCAGACCATCTGTTCGGTTTTGAAAAGACGAAGAAGACCAAGAAGACCGTTGGTTTTTTTAAACCGATCGAACATACCACCAAAGATGATCTCGTGCTGCCAGAAGGGTTCAAATACGATGTGGTTGCTGCTTTCGGAGACAAGATCAACGAGAAGGGCGACACCTTTGGGTTTAACAACGACTTCACCCTTTACTTCCCGATCGACGGCTCCAGCGAGCGGGGCCTGCTCTGGGTCAATCACGAATACACCAATCCAATGTTTGTAGAAGGGCCAAAACAAGGCGGCAAGTACACCGCGAAGCAAATCGAACAACTGCTGTACAACCAGGGTGGCTCAATCATCGAAGTATATCGCGACAGCGACGGCGTATGGAAGATGGATACCAGCTCCAAGCACGCCCGCCGCATTACCGGTCTCACACCTTTCCAACTGACCGGTCCGGCCGCAGGATCGAAAGCGGTGAATGGAGCCACGAAGGCGCAAGGAACGTTTGCCAACTGTTCAGGGGGCAAGACATTGTGGAACACGGTGCTCTCCTGTGAGGAGAACTACGAGTATACGGCAAAGGATGCCGGGCTTGATGCAACCCATTACGGCTGGGTAGTGGAAGTGGCGCCGTTTGATGAATCTTTCGCGGTACGCAAACATACGTCACTCGGTCGGTTCAACCATGAGAACACTGCGATGGGTCTCACCAAGGATGGCCGTGTCGCTGTCTACATGGGTGATGACAAAAAAGATGCGGGTGTGTACAAGTTTATTTCCAAAGGCAAATACGATGAAGCGGCCGGCTTGAAAAACTCCGCTCTCTTGGAAGAGGGAACGCTTTACGCCGCCAATCTGAAAAAAGGCGTCTGGGTAGAGCTGACCATCGAAGCGGTGCAAAAGGCATTGGCCAGCGAGTCGTTTAAAGTTCCGTACAATGTCGGCTACAGCAAAGAAGAGTTGGTCGCGATGTTCCAGACACAGGCCGATGTTTTGGTCCACACGCACGAAGCAGCGATGATCCTCGGCGCTACGCCGACTGACCGTCCGGAAGATGTAGAGATCAGTCCGTTTGACAACACCATCTTCATCGCTCATACCAACAATGATAAACACGGCAACATCCATGGTCACATCACTCGCTTCTTCGAACAGGACGGCGATCTGGGAGCGATGCAGTTCAACTTTGAGATCTTTGCGGCAGGCGGCCGTCAGAGCGGGTTTAGTGCGCCCGACAACCTGACCTTCGACAGCAACGGCAACCTCTGGACCGTTACGGACATCTCCGGCAGCAGCATGAACAAAGGCGTATTCGTGCCGTTTGCCAACAACGGCATGTATGTGATTCCAACGTCGGGTGATCATCAGGGAGAAGCGTTCCAATTCGCTTCCGCTCCGGTAGATGCAGAATTGACCGGTCCCTGGTTTACGCCGGATGAAAAAACACTGTTCTTGGCTGTACAGCATCCAGGTGAGCAGTCTGACAGCTTGAACGAATTGACCAGTAAATGGCCGCATCGTCCTGGGGATACCATTCCCCGCCCTGCTGTCGTCGCCATTACCGGTTTCAAATTTTAGGAGTTGAGCGACTATGTTATCCAGCATCGGAATTCCCGGTTTGATCCTCATCCTGATCATCGCCCTTGTGATTTTTGGTCCCAGCAAACTGCCGGAAATCGGACGTGCGTTTGGGCGCACACTGACGGAGTTTAAGACGGCAGCCAAAGATTTAACCAAGGATGATGCGGATGAAAAGAAGGAGAAACCTGTCGAAACAAGTTCACGGACAGAGACAGCCGTGTTGACCGAGGGATCTGCGGAAATCGCTAAGCGGGTCAACTAAGCTGCATAGGAGGAGACGGGGCAGTGCGGACAGCGCGCTGCCTTCGTCGTTTCAGCAAGGTGATTTGGTTCTGGTAAACACAGGAGTGGAATTAGTAGATGCATGAGGAGAGGAGAATGTGCGGTGGATCAGCGTAAAATGAACGTGATCGAGCATCTCGGCGACCTGCGGAAGCGTCTGATCATCGTGATCGGCTTCTTTTTTGTCAGCCTGATCATCTGTTTCTTGTTTGTTGACCATATTTATCACTTTTTGGCCAATCGTTCCGAAGAGAAGCTGGCCATCCTCGGTCCGACCGATATCCTATCGATCTATCTCAAGCTGGCTGGTATCGGTGCGGTTGCTTTTACGATTCCAGTCGCTGCCTATCAGATGTGGCGGTTTGTGGAGCCGGCATTGACGGAGCGAGAGCGGAGAGTAACCTTGATGTATGTCCCCGCTTTGTTCTTGTTGTTTGTGGCGGGACTTAGTTTCTCTTATTTTGTGCTGTTTCCGATGACGTATCAGTTTGTACTGGGACTCTCAAACGGCAACTTTGACTTGGTGATTACCGCTAACGACTATTTCCGTTTTATGATTAACCTCTCTCTGCCGTTTGGCTTTCTGTTTGAACTGCCGGTTGTGGTCTTGTTTTTAAGCCACCTCGGACTGCTCAACCCGCATCGGCTGGCAAAGTTGCGCAAGCCGGCCTACTTTTTGCTATGCGTCATTTCCATCACGATTACACCGCCTGATTTTGTCTCTGACGTACTGGTGATTGTTCCGCTGCTCGCGCTGTACGAGATCAGCATCTCCCTCTCCCGACTGATCCATGGAAAGCGGCTGAAACAGCAAGCGGAGACTGCCCTTTCCGGGGAAAGCATGGTATGATACAGACAATGAGACTACCATGTGACGGTGAGAGAGATGTTGGTGTACCTAAACAGTCAGATTGTCCCGATCGAAGAGGCCAGGATATCGGCAGTTGACCACGGCTTTCTGTACGGGGTGGGACTTTTTGAGACCATGCGGGTCTACAACAGGCGAATGTTTCTGTGGGAACGCCACCTCGATCGGTTAAAGCAGGGGCTCGACGCGCTGCAGATTCGCCTTCCTTGGACCGATCAAGAGCTGCTGCAAGCGGTGGAACAGACGGTTGACGCCAACGGTTTGCGCGATGCTTATGTCCGGCTCGATATCACAGCCGGTCCGGAAGGGTTGGGGCTCATCGCGGAAGGATACACTCGTCCCACTCTGCTGGTCTATGCCAAGCCGGTGCCGCCGATTGCCGAACCGCCATCGTCCAAGAAGCTGCAGATCGTCTCCATTCCCCGCCAGACGGTGGAAGGAAAACAGCGCTACAAATCGCATACGTTTGTCAACAATGTCCTGGCCAAGCTGGAGGTCGGCTCCGATCCCGGTGTGGAAGGACTTTTTCTCACCACAGAGGGGTTTGTCTGCGAGGGGATTGTCAGCAACATTTTTTGGGTAAAACATAATAGGCTGTATACGCCGGCACTGTCGACTGGGATTCTCGCCGGGATTACCCGCAGCTTTGTGATCGATTTGGCCTGCGAGCAGGGACTGGAAGTGCGGGAAGGAGAGTATGTACCCGAAGCGTTACGATCAGCAGACGAGGCATTTCTGACCAATTCGATCCAGGAAATCGTTCCGGTCAGTCACATCAATCAATCTCCTCTGACTAGTACTGGAGGACCGATTACGCTCAAGTTGCGCCAGGCATATCGTCAATCGGTAGAATTGCTTGGGTAATTGTGGTATGCTATCGACAACATGTAAGAGAGGGACGCAGAATGATGATGCACAATCCTTACCCCGTACACGAACTGACCCAGGATTCGGTTGCGGCTGAGTTGAGGCAAGCCGGCATTGCTGCCGACCAAACAGCACTGCTGACCGCTAAGGGAGAAACACGGCTGATCCATGTGGAAAACATGTCCCGTCAAGCGGCCGAGCTGCTTCAACAGACGATTCGGGATTGCGGAGGAGACGGGATCATCCAGGAGTCATGGACGGACATGGATGGGGAGAAGTGGAGCGCTCTGCTGACAGCCACCCGCCAACAGTGGGACGATCTGTTGGACAAGCTGCACAGCCGACCACATGGCCTGGACCGACTAGGGATGGAGATTGCCGAGCTGTTTCACCGCAGGCAGCAGTTGCGTGAGCGCCGGCAGCTTGTCTGTGGGCCGCACACGCTGCCGCTTGGACAGCGAACCTTGGTGATGGGCATCCTCAATGTCACGCCGGATTCGTTCTCCGACGGAGGACGATTTGCCGCTCTTGACCGTGCACTTGCCCACGCTCACGAACTGGTGGCAGCGGGAGCAGATATCATTGACATCGGCGGCGAGTCAACTCGTCCGGGAGCGGAACCCGTTGAGTTGGCGGAGGAGCTGGCACGCGTACTGCCAATCATTGAGGCGCTTGCCCGCGAGTGTCCTGTTCCCCTATCCATCGATACGTACAAGGCAGAAGTAGCCAGACAGGCAGTCGCATCCGGCGCCCACATCATCAACGACGTGTGGGGAGCAAAGCGAGACCCGATGATGGCTGCGGTCGCGGCCCGTTTGGACGTTCCCTTGATCCTGATGCATAATCGGACGGATATGAACTACACCCATTTTTTCAGCGACATGGTTCGCGATCTGCGGGGATCGGTGCAGGTTGCCCGTGAAGCCGGAGTAAGAGACGACCAGATCATCCTTGATCCCGGCATTGGTTTTGCCAAAACGCTGGAGCACAACTTGGAGACCATGCGTCGCCTTGACGATCTTGTCTCCTTGGGTTATCCGGTTCTGCTCGGCACATCGCGCAAATCGATGATTGGCCGTGTGCTTGATCTGCCGGTGGAGGAACGGCTGGAAGGGACGGCGGCGACTGTCGCCCTCGGTGCGGCCAAAGGCTGCCATATCGTACGTGTCCACGACGTCAAACAGATGAAACGAGTCGTCACGATGATGGATGCGATGCTAAAAGGGGGCCATCCCGTTGGACAAGCTGTACTTTAACCGCATGTCGTTCTACGGCTATCATGGTGTGTTTGCTGCGGAGGCACAGCTTGGGCAGCGGTTTTATGTCGATTTGGAACTGTCGCTCGACCTCTCTCGGGCGGGCAGCAGTGATGATCTGCAGGATACGGTCAACTATGCCGAGATCTTTGAGCAGGTGAGAGCGATCGTCGAGGAGGAGCGCTATCAGTTGATCGAAAAGCTGACCCAGCGCATTGCCGAACAACTGCTCGCCACCTTTCCACTTGCAGAGGCCAAGGTAACTGTAACCAAGCCCAATCCGCCGATTAACGGCCATTATGAGTCGGTTGCGATTGAGATGGTACGCAGACGCGGGGATGGGCAGACGAAATGACGGTGCGTGTTTACCTCGCTTTGGGATCGAACATCGGAGACCGCCCACAAAATCTTCGTCGAGCGGTTCAACTGCTTGATGCGACGGAAACCATCTCGGTACAAAAACTCTCAGCCGTCTACGAGACAGAGCCAGTCGGGTACGAGGAACAACCCGCCTTTCTTAATATGGTGATTGCGGCCGACACGGAACTGACGCCATCTCAACTGCTGGAAGCAGTGCTCGCCGTTGAGACGCAGATGGGACGGGTCCGTACCATTCGTTGGGGGCCGCGCTTGATCGACATTGACATCCTGCTGTACGGACGGGAAACCGTCAACTCGCCTAATCTGCAGATCCCCCATCCGCGCATGCCGGAACGTGGATTCGTCCTGATTCCGCTGCGCGATGTATGGGGAGAAGAAGATGTACTGCCGTTCTTTGACAAGCCGCTGCAGGAGTATATCGAGACTCTTGCACTGGACAAGGAGGTGCACGTATGGGGGACGCTCGACTGGGGAACCGGATCCGGGCCTTCCGCAAGCTGAAAGGATATACCCAACAATCGTTGGCAGAGGAAATGGGTGTTTCGCTTGCGCTTGTTGGATCGCTGGAAAGGGGAACCAAAACACCATCTGAGAGAGTCTTGCGCAAGATCGCCAGCACTTTACAGGTCGAACTAGAGGAATTGTGTGCTATAACTGATAAAAAGGGTTTGTAAATAAAACGTGATATATTCTCTGGAAAGGAGGCGTGCAACCTGCGATGAAAATCGGGACGATTGAACTGAAAAACAATGTTGTTCTAGCACCGATGGCCGGGGTATGCAATCCGGCGTTTCGTCTGATTGCCAAAGAGTTTGGAACCGGTCTGGTTTGTGCTGAGATGGTTAGCGACAAGGGAATTGTGCACGGAAACAAGAAGACGATGGATATGTTGTTCGTGGACGAACGGGAGAAACCGCTCAGCCTGCAGATTTTTGGCGGTGACAGGGAAACGTTGGTGGAAGCGGCCAAGTATGTAGACCAACACACCAACGCTGACATCATCGATATCAACATGGGATGTCCCGTGCCGAAAATCGTCAACTGTGAAGCGGGTGCACGACTTTTGCTGGATCCGAATAAGATTTATGAAGTCGTCTCTGCGGTCGTCGATGCGGTCGACAAACCTGTAACGGTGAAGATGCGGCTCGGCTGGGATGATGAGCACCTGTACGCCATTGAAAACGCACAGGCGATCGAGCGGGCCGGGGCTCAAGCGATTGCCGTACACGGCCGTACCCGCGTGCAGATGTACAAGGGAAAAGCTGATTGGAACTGGATTGGCAGGGTGAAGGAGGCCGTAAAGATACCCGTGATTGGCAACGGGGATGTCGCCACACCAGAAGACGCCCGCAACATGTTGGACACAACGGGGTGTGACGGTGTGATGATCGGACGCGCCGCACTCGGAAACCCGTGGATGTTGTACCGAACCATCCAGTATCTGACGACAGGTGAACTGCCGTCGGAGCCGACGCCGCGCGAGAAAGTGGAGATTTGTCTGCTGCATGCAGAGCGGCTGATCCAGTTAAAAGGACCGCGCGTAGGGGTACTGGAGATGCGCAAGCACGCAGCCTGGTATCTAAAAGGACTGCCGGGCTCAACCCACACGAAAAACGTGATTAACCAAGTGGAGACAGAAGAAGCATTGCGCCGTGCCTTGCTCGATTACGTCGAATGGGTGGAGCGCAGGCCAGATGATCAGGCAGAATCGGCGGAACAGGAAGAGGTTCAGGTTGCCAATTACTAAGCAAATCCAATCATTGACAACCCTACCTTCATATCCTATAATACGTCGTATTATCGCATCAGAGCTGCCAGTAGCCTGGCAGCTTTCCCTATGACCGTTTGGAAACTGTCCGTCCCTTTCGTATAATGATGGGGACATCTACATATAATCCTGTGTACTTTTTGCACCGGGATAGCAAATACTATAAACGGGGGAATCAGAAGATGTCGGAAAAAGAAGTTATTCTCACGCCTGAGGGCCTGGCCAAGTTGGAACAGGAACTGGAAGATCTGAAAACGGTGAAACGGAAAGAAGTAGCCGCACGGATTAAAGAAGCAATCAGCTATGGAGATATCAGCGAGAACTCGGAGTACGAAGAAGCAAAAAACGAACAGGCATTTATTGAAGGTCGAATCTTAACTCTGGAGAAAATGCTGCGCAATGCCCGCATCATCACCAACGAAGATGTCGATACCGGCATGGTCAGCGTCGGTTCCACCGTTCGTCTCAAAGATCTGGAGTTCGGAGACATCGTCGAATATACGATCGTTGGCTCGGCTGAGTCAGATCCTTTGAACAACAAGATTTCCAATGAATCTCCTGTTGGGCAGGCGCTGCTGGGCAAGACCAAAGGGGCTGTTGTCGACGTACAGGTTCCTGCTGGTGTGATCAAGTACGAGATTTTGGATATCAACCTGTAACAGGACCCAGGCGTACCTGCATGTGGAGGTACGCCCCTGTCGTTATAGATGAGGGATTAGACTTGTTTGCAAGGAGTGGATGACTGGCATGGCACGGGAAGAAGATTTGCAGCAAGAGGACCAAAGCGAGCAGCAAGAACAGAGCATGCACGAACTTCTGCAGGTTCGTCACGACAAGATGAATCAGCTGCGCAATTGGCAGATTGATCCGTTCGGCAGAAAGTTTGCACAGACCCATCACGCTGAAGAGATTATCGCTTTGCACGGAGACAAGGAAAAAGAGCAGTTGGCGGAGGAAAACAATGCCGTGACCATTGCCGGTCGCCTGATGGCCAAGCGGGAGATGGGGAAGGCCAGTTTTGGACAACTCCTCGATGTGAGTGGACAGATTCAGATCTACGTGCGCAAAGATACGGTTGGAGATGAAGCGTACAAAGTATTTGAACTGTGCGACATTGGCGACATCGTTGGCGTGTCGGGGACTGTTTTTAAGACCAAGACGGGAGAGCTGAGCGTAAAGGCAAACGAGCTCACCTTCCTCAGCAAATCACTGCGCCCGCTTCCGGAGAAATACCACGGACTGAAAGACGTGGAAACCCGTTACCGCAAGCGTTACGTTGACCTGATTGTAAACCCTGAGGTGAGGAAAACGTTTATTACGCGCAGCCGGATTGTGTCGGCGATGCGCCGCTATTTGGACGACATGGGCTATCTGGAAGTGGAGACGCCAACTATGCACGCCATTGCCGGTGGTGCATCGGCGCGTCCGTTTATCACCCATCATAATGCGTTGGACATGCAGTTGTACATGCGCATTGCGATTGAGCTGCACTTGAAGCGGTTAATAGTCGGCGGGTTGGAAAAAGTGTATGAAATCGGTCGCGTTTATCGCAACGAGGGTATTTCCACGCGCCATAATCCTGAGTTTACAATGATCGAACTGTACGAAGCATACGCTGATTTTGAGGACATCATGAAACTGACGGAAAACCTGATCGCTCACATCGCGCAAGAGGTTTTGGGCAAGACGGTGATTACCTATCAAGGACATCAGGTTGATCTGACACCGCCATGGCGACGCGTTCACATGGTTGACTTGATCAAGGAACATGTCGGCATTGATTTCTGGCAGGAGATGTCGGATGACCAAGCGCGTCAGCTTGCCAAGGAACATGGAGTTACGGTTGAGCCGCATCATACCTTTGGCCATGTGGTGAACGAGTTCTTTGAACAGAAGATAGAAGAAACATTGATCCAGCCAACATTTGTCTACGGCCATCCTGTAGCGATTTCACCACTGGCCAAGAAAAATGAGCAAGATCCTCGTTTTACGGATCGGTTTGAATTGTTTATCGTGGCGCGAGAACACGCCAATGCCTTTACCGAGCTGAACGATCCGATCGATCAGCGTCAACGGTTTGAAGCTCAGCTGCTGGAAAAAGAGGCTGGCAACGATGAGGCGCATGAGATGGATGAGGATTTTATCGAAGCACTAGAATATGGGATGCCGCCAACCGGTGGATTG